>DAOTXE010000010.1:0-55542 GCA_034435355.1 Chloroflexota bacterium | reverse complement strand
CGCCGCCGCTCTCCTCCTGTCGATCCAGCCACCGGCGTGGCATCTTCGTCACGTCCGGGCGGTCGCGGAGGTCGCCGGGTGGCTGGCGCTTCGCGCCGCTGCTGCCGGGCACCCGGTCGACCGCGCGCTCGTCGAGGCGGCGGCCCTCCTGCACGACGTCGACAAAGTGCTGCCCCCCGGCGACCCGCTCCGGTCGCTCCCCCACGGCGCCGGCACGGCCGCGTGGCTCACCGCCCGCGGCCATCCGGAGCTCGCCGCGGCGGTCGCCGGGCATCCCGTCACCCGCCTGGCCGCGCCCGACGCAGACGCGTGGCTGGATCGCGCGAGCCGCGAGGAGATCCTCGTCGCCTACGCCGACAAGCGGGCCCACCAGCATCTCGTGCCGATGGTCGTTCGCTTCGCCGACTGGACGCGCCGCTACCCCGAGAGCGCCGGCTGGCACGGCTGGAGCGGTGCCGAGGCGGCGGAGGTGCGGCGTCGCGCCGGGCGGATCGAGGCGGACGCATGCGCCCTCGCCGGCGTCGCGCCCGGGGCGGTCCGCCGCCTGCGCTGGACCGGCCGAGCACTGGCTGCTGCCCGGTCGGACGGGTGAGCGCGCAGCCTCGCGCGCCCCTCGGCTACTTCTGGGGCGACGACGGGTACGGCCTGGAAGTCGCTGCCGCTGCGGTCGGCCGCGACGTGGCGGCCGATGGACCGCCCCTCGCGCCATGGCACGTTTCCGGGGCGTCGACCCGCGTCGGCGAGATCGCCGAACACGTGTCGACGGCCACGTTCTTCGGGGGCGGCACGCTCGTGGTGGTCGAGGACCCGGCGCCGCTCGTGCGGGCGCGCGCGGACCGGGACGCGCTTCTCGCCACGCTCGGCACGGTGGCTTCCGGAAATGCGCTCGTCTTCCTCGAGCCGACCGACGGGTCGCAGCGTCGCGCGAGGGCCCTGGAGGAGCTGGCGTCGGCCGTCTCGGCTGCCGGGGGCCACGTCCGCCAGCTCGTCGCGCCCAAAGAGGGTGGCATGGCGCGCTGGATCGGCGAGCGGGCCGCTGAGCGGCGGATCACGATCGAACCGGCGGCCGCCGACCTGCTCGCGCGGCGCGTCGGCGGGTTCGTCCGAGAGGGTGACGTCGACCGGCGACGTCAGGGCCAGCTTGCCGTCGCCGAGCTCGAGAAGCTGGCGCTCTACCGGCTCGAGGCCCCGATCCGGCGGGACGACGTCGAGGCGCTCGTCGCGGACGCCGTCCCGGGATCGTCGTGGGCCCTGCTCGACGCGGTGGGGGCGCGGCGTACCCGGGACGCGGCAGACCTGCTCGACCGCGTCCTGGCCACGACCCCCGAGCCGGTGGTTCTCACCATCCTCCATCGACGCATCCGCGACCTGATCGCCGTCCTCGATGCGCAATCGCGGGGCGAGTCGATCCAGGACGCGGCGCGCGCGATGAAGCTGAAGGAGTACCCGGCGCGGAAGCTCTGGGAGCATGCCCGCGCCTGGCGGGCCGACGAGCTGGACGCTGCCCTCGAGGGCCTGCTCGAGCTGGATGCGACGCTCAAGGGCGAGGGCGCGGCCGATGCGCGTCGCCGGCGCCTGGCGTTCCTGGTCTGGCTCGCGGAGCGCGCCGCCCGCTGAGCCACCGGCCACCCGGGGCCGGATCCCCCGGCAGGACCGGCGTCAGTCGGCGCTCGACCAGGCCTGCTCCTGGAGGACGAGGTCGCTCTCGATCGCGAAGACGCAGCGTCCATCCCGCAGCCCGAGCATCTCGATCAGCCCCGGGTCGAGGTAGAGCTGATGGCAGTCCTCGCACAAGCCGCCCGGGATCCCGAAGCAGAGCCGCTCGGTCCGGTCGGGCAGCCGGAACGTTGCGTCGAACCGCGTGGTCACGAGGAGGCGCGAGCACTCGGGGCAGTAGTCTCGAAGACTGGCCATCGGAAGATCGAACCTCGGGCCTCGTGACGGGTCGCGTCTGCGGCTGCCGTCCGGGCCATTCTGCGATGCCGCCCGCGCAAGGGGCATAGCCCGCAGGTACCGCCCCCGGGGGTACAACATCGGCACGCGACCCTCGGCGGGCGCGACGGCCGGCGCGTCACTGGACCGAGATGACCGTCCGGGCGTCTGCCCAGAGCTTCTCGAGCGCGTAGTACTCGCGTTCGGGCGGCGCGAACACGTGGACGATCACGGCGCCCGCGTCGATGAGCACCCAGTGCGAGGCGGGCTCGCCCTCGCGGCCCACGATCGACAGCCCGTCGTGCTTCAACCCCTCGGCAATCGCGTCGGCGATCGCGTCGAGCTGGCGTTCCGATCCGCCGGAGCAGATCACGAGGTAGTCCGCCACGGTGGTGAACGGCGCGATCTCGAGGAGGACGATGTCCGCCGCCTTCTTGTCCTCCGCGAGCTCGACGACGCGGCGGGCAATCTCGAGCGGTGGGCGCTCGCTGGGCGGCGGCGGTGACGTCCGCGCCGGCAGGCCCGGGCGTCGCGGCGCAGGCAGGCTCAGTTCCACGGGTGCGCCGGCCTCCGTCGTCGCGGCGGGCTCCTCGATGATCTCGACGTCCTGGGGCTCGGTCGCCATCGGCCTCCTCTAGGGTTCGGGCGCCGCTGACGCGGCGTTGGGCACGTAGAGAGCGTACTCCCGGATCGCCGCGGCAACCGCGTCGGGGACGAGATAGCGGACCGAGCGGCCTGCGGCCACCCTGGTCCGGACCAGGGTGCCGGAGATCGCGAGGCGCGGGCCCGGCAGAAACACCGCCCGCTCGCCCTGCCCCGGGAAGTCGGCGGCGAAGCGAACCGATGCCGCGGCCAGGTCGTCGGCCTCATCCACGCGCGGCACGACGGCAAGGTGGGCGAGCGCGAGGACCCGCTCCGGGTCCCGCCACGTCGGCAGGCCGGCGAGCGCCTCAGCGGACAGGATGAACCAGAGATCGGGTTCGCGCCCGGCCGCGCGCTCGGCGTCCGCGATGGCGGCAAGCGTGTCCGCCGTGTACGTGAGCCCGGGCCGGTCGATCTCGAGCCGGCTCGCGGCGAACGACGGGTTGTCCGCTATCGCGCGCTCGACGAGCGCGTAGCGGATGCCGGCGGGCGTCACGCCGGTCCCGCCCTTCTGCCAGGGATCGCCCGCCGGAACGAACAGGACGCGGACCAGGTCCAGGGTCTCGCGCACCTCCTCCGCCAGCGCGAGGTGCCCGACGTGAATGGGGTCGAACGTGCCGCCGAGGATGCCGAGACGGCCGCTGGAGGCGCTCACTCCGCCTCGTGCTCCCACGCATCAGGGCCCCATTCGAGCTCGACCGCACCGATCCGGACGAGATCGCCGGGCGCGATGCCTGCCTTCCGAAGCGCCCCGTCGATGCCCATCCGGGCGAGGGCGCGCTGGAATCGGTCCGCCGATTCCTCGACGTCGAAGTTGGTCTGGGCCGCGAGCCGCTCGATCCGCCGGCCACGCACGCGATGCGCGTCGCCCTCCCGCTCCAGCGTGAAGCCGTCGCCGGCGGCATCGAGCCGATGCACGACCACGCCGAACGGCTCCGGCAGGTCCGCCTGGTCGTCCACGCCCGGAAGGAGCTCGCCGATCAGCGCCCGCAGGTGCGCCAGGCCCTCTCCCGACTCGGCGCTCACCGCCACCACGTTCAGGCCCTCCGCGCGCCGGGCGGCCTCGAATGCGGGCCAGGCCTCCCGCGCGGCCGGCAGGTCCATCTTGTTGAAGACCACCGCGAGCGGCTTCTCGAGGAGTCGAGGATCGTGCAGCCGGAGCTCCTCGCGGATCACGTCGTGGTCCCAGCCCGGATCGCGGTCGGCTCCATCGACCACGTGAACGAGCACGCGGGTCCGCTCGACGTGGCGCAGGAACGCGTGTCCGAGGCCCGCTCCCGAGGACGCGCCCTCGATGAGCCCGGGCACGTCCGCGATCGTGGGCCGCCGATCGGTTGCATCGCCGAGGTCCAGCACGCCGAGATTCGGCTCGAGGGTCGTGAACGGGTAGGCCGCGATCTTCGGCCGGGCCGCGGTGAGCGACGCGAGCAGGGTGGACTTGCCCGCGTTCGGGAGCCCGACGAGTCCCACCTCGGCGATGAGCCGAAGCTCCAGGCGCAGGTTCCGCTCCTCCCCCGGTTCGCCCTTCTGGGCATGCTGGGGAGCTCGATGGGTGGAGCTGGCGAAATGGACGTTGCCGAGGCCGCCCCGGCCGCCGGCCGCGATCGTGACCTCCTGCCCGGTCGCCACGAGATCGGCAAGGAGCTCGCCGGTGGCGTCGTCGAGGACGCCCGTGCCGGGCGGCACCGCGAGCACGAGGTCGTCGGCCGACTTGCCATGGCGTTTCGCCCCCAGACCGCGTCCTCCGGCCTCCGCGCGGAAGTGGTGGGTGAAGCGGAAGTCGCGCAGCGTGGTCAGGCCGGGGTCCACCCGCAACAGGATGGAGCCGCCCCGTCCGCCGTCACCTCCGTCGGGCCCTCCTCTCGGCACGTGCGCTTCGCGACGGAACGTCGCCGCGCCGTCGCCTCCGTCGCCGGAGCGGACCCAGATTGTCACGCGGTCGAGGAACATCGTGGCCGATTGTCGCACGCGCCCCGGCCGAGGCCGGCGGCGAGCGTCAGAAGTAGCCGAGCGGGTTGACGCGGACGCCGCCGTCCCAGATCGGGCCGATCCAGACCTCGAAGTGGCAGTGCGGGCCCGTCGCATTCCCGGTCGCGCCGACCTTCCCGATGAACTGGCCCCGGGCGACCGATGTCCCCGCCGACACCGCAACCGAAGAGAGGTGGTTGTAGGTCGTGTAGAGCCCGCTGCCGTGCGAGATCCAGACCTGGTAGCCACCCCCGTTGTCCCGCCAGCCGGAGAAGGTCACGACGCCCGCCGCGGCGGCGACGATCGGGGAACCCCAGTCCGCCGCGATGTCGAGCGCCGGATGGCCGTAGTGGAAGTACTGGCTGATGTAGCCACCCGGGACCGGCCAGGCGAACTGTCCGCCGCTGTAGTTGGAGACCGGCTGGACCGTGGACCCCGTGCCGCCGGACGAGCTGCTGACCGAGGCGACGTTCGTGGGCGCAATCGGCTTGGGGGTGGGGATCGCCGCGCCATGGGCACCCGGGAGGATCAGCACCTGGCCGATCACGAGCGTCGTGTCCGTGAGCTGGTTGGTGGCCACGATGTCCTGCGCGTCGACGTTGTGGGCGGCCGCGACCGAGGCGAGCGTGTCGTTCGGGCCGACGGTGACCACGACGCCGTTCACGGGCGGGATCACGAGCTTCTGGCCGATGTGCAGCTGGTCCTTGGCCTGGAGCTTGTTCGCCCACCAGATGGTCATCATCGAGACGCCCATCTTGCTGGCGATGCCCGTGAGGGTGTCGCCGGAACGGACGGTGTAGCTGCGGAGCTGGGCCCGGCCGTCGGTCACCGTGGTGTCCACCACGACGGGCTTGAGAAGCGTCCCATCCTCGAGGAACTGGCCCGCCACGCTCGTCGGGGCGGGTGCGGCCGCGTCGATGCTCCCTGGGCTCTGGTTCAGTCCGACCCCGGCGCCCGCGCCCCCGCCTCCGACGGTCCCCGCCCCGTCATTGGGGCCGCTCGGCGTGGTACCGGGGATGCCGCCCTGGATGCCGGCCGGCGTGCCAACCGTGCCCACCAGGCCGTCGTTCGGGCCGCCGGCGCCGCCGATCACCAGGCGCGGCGCGCTGCCGGCGGAGGTGGTTGCGCCTGTCGCCGAGCCGACGAAGCCGGGCGCGGCCGTCAGGGACGCGACGAGGAGGAAGACCGCGACGAGGACGGGGACCGCACGCTCCGGCGAGTCGAGGCGGAGGAGCCGCCCGAGCCGCCAGGTGGGGCGGGTGGCCTGGAGGCGATCGCGCGAGGCGATCGAAGCGGAAGAGCCGGTCGAACCGGAACGACCCACCGCAGCCATAAGCACGGCGGCCGCTCGGCGGGTGAACCCATCACGTGGTCCCCGCGGGGTCCGGACTCGGGGTTCCGGGTTGGTCGTGCCACCGTGGAGCCGCGCAATCGCGCGGCGAACGGCGACCGTCGCCTTCAGCAATACGGTCTCCTGATCGACGGGCGGCGGCACGTGGTGCGGGGGCGAGCATTGGCCCGGGCGAACCACCGTCCGTGGTCGCGGTATGGAGCTGATGTTCTCCAGAGCGCGCGGCTGACCCGTCTCCCCCAAGGCCGGGCGTGGACCTGTCTGGCGGAACCCTAACAGACGCCCTGCGCGGGTGCAACCTGACCGGCGGCCCCCGAACCGCGGTCCGAAGGTCGTCCAGGGCGGCCCGTCAGGCGCTGGCGTCCGCGCTCTTCTGGAGCGACGCGAGGAACCCGGCGTTCGTCTCGGTCTTGGCGAGGCGGTTGAGCAGGAGCTCGATCCCCTCGTTCGTCCCCACCGCGGAGAGCATGCGGCGCATCGTCCAGACCATCCGAAGGGTGGGCTCCTCGAGGAGCAGCTCCTCACGGCGCGTCCCGGAGCGCTGGACGTCGATCGCCGGGAAGATCCGCTTCTCGGCCAGCTTCCGGTCGAGGATCAGCTCGGAGTTCCCGGTTCCCTTGAACTCCTCGTAGATGACGTCGTCCATCCGGGAGCCCGTGTCAACCAGGCACGTGCCGATGATCGTCAGGGACCCGCCCTCCTCGATCTTGCGGGCGGCGCCGAAGAAGCGCTTCGGGGGGTACAGGGCGATCGGGTCGATGCCGCCCGAGAGCGTCCGACCGGACGGCGGCAGGGCCAGGTTGTACGCCCGCGCGAGTCGGGTGATGGAGTCCAGCAGGATCACGACGTCGCGGCCCGTTTCGACCTGGCGCTTGGCGATCTCGAGCGCCATCTCCGCCACGTGCGTGTGGTTCTCGGTCGGCTCGTCGAACGTGGACGAGATGACCTCGCCCTTGACGGACCGCCGCATGTCCGTGACCTCTTCGGGCCGCTCCCCGATGAGCGCGACCATGAGGAGAACCTCCGGGTAGTTCTCGCTGATCCCGTTGGCGATGTTCTTGAGGAGCATCGTCTTGCCGGCTTTCGGCGGGCTGACGATCAGGGCGCGCTGCCCCTTGCCGATCGGGTTGACGAGGTTCACGAGGCGCTGCGAGAGGTTCTTCGGGTCGCACTCGAGATTGAGCAGGTCGATCGGGTGGATCGGGGTCAGGTCGCCGAAGTGCGGCCGCCGCCGGGCGGTGTCGGGGTCGACGCCGTTGACCGTGTCCACGCGAAGCAGGCCCCAGTACTTCTCCCCCTCCCGCGGTGCGCGGACCGTCCCGTTCACGCGGTCGCCGATCCGCAGGCCGAAGCGGCGGACCTGGCTGGAGCTGACGTAGACGTCGTCCGGCCCGGGCATCAGGCCGTGCCGGCGCAGGAAGCCGTAGCCCTCGTCGACCACGTCGAGGATGCCGGTCGCGTAGTCCTGCCCGAGCCGCTCGGACTGGACCTGGAGGATGCGATCGACCAGGTCGTCACGGCGGACCGCGGCGACCGTGTCGACGTCGAGCTCCGCGGCGGTGGCGCGAAGCTCGGCCGGGCTCATCTCGCGGAGCTCGGCCGCGCCGATCTCCGGGCCGTCGGCGGTTCCGTTCAGCTCCTCGTAGTCCGGCATGCCGGCAGGGCGGAGCCCCTGCGGACGCCGCCGAGGACGGCGGTTACGGGTGCGCGGATCGGGAGGGTTCGAGGGCATGGGAGAGGGGTCACCTGAAAACATGCGGCCGCGGCGAGCGGCCCCGGGACTGCGCACCGGCGCGGAATCGAGCCGCGGCGGACGGTGCGTGTGGGACGTGACGAGCATACGCGCCGCGGTCGATGCCCGTCAATGGCGCATGCCCGTCAATGGCGCACACCGCGTCGAAGCCGGCCGGCGGGACGCCCACCGGACCGGCGGGGGTGGGATCAGCCCTTGGCGGCGGCCTCCGCGCGAGCCTTTGCCCAATCCGCCTTGAACTGCACGATTCCGCTGTCGGTGAGCGGGTGGTGGATCATCTGGCGCAGGACCTTGAACGGGAGAGTGGCCACGTGCGCACCCGCGAGCGCCGCCTCCGTCACGTGGCGCGGATGCCGGATCGAGGCCGCGAGGACCTCGCTATCGAGCTCGTGCAGGTTCACGATGTCCGCCAGCTCCCGGATGACGATCATCCCCTCCTCGTTGATGTCGTCGAGGCGGCCGACGAACGGCGAGAGGAGGCTGGCCCCGGCCTTGGCCGCGAGGAGGCCCTGGTTCGCGGTGAAGATCAGGGTGCAGTTCGTCTTGATGCCTTCCTCCGCGAAGCGGCTGATCGCCTCGAGGCCGTTCTCGCTCATCGCGACCTTGACCACGATGTTGGGGGCAAGCTTGGCGAAATGTCGGCCCTCGGCCAGCATCCCGTCAACGTCGTCGGCGACAACCTCGGCGCTCACCGGTCCCGGGGTCAGCTTGCAGATCTCGCGCAGGACATCGTCGTACGAGCCACCGACGCGCGCGTACAGGCTGGGGTTGGTGGTCACGCCGTCGATGACGCCCCAGCGAACCGCCGTGCGGATCTCATCGATGTCGGCGGTATCGAGGAACAGCTTCATGGGGACCTCCAGGCGGTGGCAGGGGTGCCGTGATTGTAGGCGAGGGTGGCGTCGCGCCCGGCTCGCCGCGCACGGGTCAGGACGCGTCGGCCTCCGAGATCGAGCCGGCTCGGTCGCCGCGGGACGCTTCCGCGTGGTCGATCACCGGGACGCCGCCATGCGACCGGAGGACCGGCTGCCGGCCGTCGCGCAGGGCAACTGCCGTGGCGATGAAGCCGTCGAACAGCGGGTGGGGCCGTTCGGGCCTGCTCTTGAACTCCGGGTGGAACTGGCTGGCCACGAACCACGGGTGATCGCGCAGCTCGATGATCTCCACGAGCCGCCCGTCCGGCGACTGTCCCGAGAGAATCATGCCCGCTCCCTCGAGCAGCGCCCGATAGCGGTTGTTCACCTCGAAGCGATGGCGATGGCGCTCGTAGACCACCTCGTCCCCGTAGACGAGG
The DNA here is from genome assembly GCA_034435355.1 of Chloroflexota bacterium. GTDB lineage: Bacteria > Chloroflexota > Limnocylindria > Limnocylindrales > CSP1-4 > CTSoil-043. The sequence continues at coordinate 46,602 of DAOTXE010000010.1, read as the reverse complement.
TGGGCCTTGGAGCCCGGGGTCAGCCGCGCCGGGTAGAGCCCCAGCCGCATGGTCCCGCCCTTCTCCTCCATCTCCCGCTGGTCCGGCATGAAGTCGATCACCGGGTGTGCCGTGAACATGTCGAACTCGGTCGAGTTGACATCGTTCGAGCCCGTCGCCATGCGCGCGAGCTCGATGACGGCGCACTGGAGCCCCAGGCAGAGGCCCAGGTACGGGATTCGACGCTCGCGCGCATACCGCGCCGCAAGCACCTTGCCCTCGATCCCGCGATGGCCGAAGCCGCCCGGGACGAGGATCGCGGCTGCGCCGTCGAGCGCCTCGGCAGCGTTCGCATCGGTCAGCGTCTCGGAGTTGACCCAGCGCACCTTCACGTCGACGCCGTTCGCCCAGCCGGCGTGCTTGAGCGATTCGGTCACCGAAAGGTAGGCGTCGGGGAGCTCGATGTACTTCCCGACGAGGGCGACCTCCAGCTCCGGTTTCGGGCGCTTGATGCGCTCGACGAGCCGGCGCCAGCGCTCCAGGTCCGGCGGACGCGCGACCTCGCGGAGGCTGAGATCGCGGACGAGCAGGTCACCGAGCCCGGCCTCCTCGAAGAGAAGCGGCACCTCGTAGATCGTGTCGGCGGTGATGGCCGGGATCACCGCGTCCACGGCGACGTCCGTGAAGAGCGAGATCTTCTCGCGGATCTCGTCGGACACGGGATGGTCGGCCCGCAGGACGATCACGTCGGGCTGGATCCCGATCCCGCGCAGCTCCTTGACGGAGTGCTGCGTCGGCTTCGTCTTCGGCTCGCCGGTCGCGGCAAGGACCGGCAGGAGCGTGACGTGGACGTAGAGCACGTGCTGCCGGCCGACGTCCTTGCGGATCTGGCGGATCGCCTCGAGGAACGGCAGGCTCTCGATGTCGCCGACCGTTCCGCCGACCTCTACGACCACGACGTCCGCCCCACCGTCGCGCGAGACGCGCAGGATCCGATCCTTGATCTCGTTCGTGATGTGGGGGATCACCTGGACTGTTCCGCCGAGATAGTCGCCGCGCCGTTCCTTGGCGATGACGGCCTGGTAGATGCGGCCCGTCGTCACGTTCGAGAGCTGCGACAGGTTCTCGTCGATGAACCGCTCGTAGTGGCCCAGGTCGAGGTCCGTCTCGGCGCCGTCATCGGTCACGAAGACCTCGCCGTGCTGGTACGGCGACATGGTCCCCGGATCCACGTTGATGTACGGGTCGAGCTTGAGGACGGAGACGGAGATCCCGCGCGCCTTGAGCAAACGGCCGATGCTGGCGGCGGTGATGCCCTTCCCGAGGGAGGAGGTGACCCCTCCGGTCACAAAGACATACTTCGCCATGGGCCGTGATCCTCCGGGGTTTTTCCGATGCTAGCGGAAAGCGGCCGATCGCGCCAGACCCCCGGGCCTGCAGCGGGTCCGCCGGGCGGAGTCGAGCGGCCCCCGTTCGGCCGCTCGCAGCCCCTCTACGCCTCGATGAGGGGCGCTGGCTCGGGGCCTTCCCGGCCCGCCGCCGCCCCCGACGGGGCGCGCCGGGCGACCACGATCCCGGCCACGATCACGGCGAGCCCGGCCGCCTGGACCGCGAGGATCGGCTCGCCGAGGAGGAGCGCGGCGAGAACGATCGTGAGGGCCGGGACCAGGAACTGCAGGTTCGCGATCCGGCTCGGACCCAGAAGCGCGATCGCCCGGAACAGCACGACGTTGGCCAGCCCGCCCGCCACGATCCCCGAGTAGAGGATCGCGGCGATGTGCCGGGGACCCACGGCCGACAGATCGCCGGTGGCGAGCTCCACGAGCCCCGGGGCGGCGAGCACGGCCGAACCCGCCAGGATCGCCCACGTCGTCAGGCGAAGCGGAGAGTACGTCGCGAGCAGGGGCGCCGAGAGCGCGAGGTACCAGCCCCAGCACGCGGCCGCGGCGATCGTCATGACGTCGCCCAGCCCTGCGCCGTCGACCCGGAGCCCGCTGCCGGCAGCGACGAGGGAGACCCCGGCGAACGCCACGATCGCCCCAACGTAGCGGAGACGGTGACCCCGCTCGGCACGCGTCGCGACCGCCGCGAGGAGCGTGAAGATCGGCGTCGTGGCGACCAGGAGCGAGCTCGTGCCGGCGGTCGTCAGCGCGAGCGCGGTCGCCCAGAGGAGCTGATACAGCCCGAACCCGAGCCCGCCGAGGAGCCCGATCCGGATCGCTGCCGGCCGCGGCAGGCCGACCGACCCTTCGCGCCAGCGGGTGATGCCGAGCAGCAGGAGGCCGGCGAGGAGAAACCGGACGAATGCGAAGCCGACAGGGGGAACGGCCGAGATGGCAGCCTTGACCGTGACGAAGTTGAACGACCAGGCGACCATGACCGCCAGGGCCCCGAGCTCCGCCAGCCGGCGGGAGCGGGCCGCCTCGGCGGTCGCCGCGGATGAGCGGATCGGAACGGCAAGGGCCCCGTCGGCGCTCGCCGGCGGGGCCATGTGAGCCTGGAGCGGCAGGATCTGCCGGGGCTCAGCCGCCTTCCTGCTCGAGCTCGAGGGTCTCCTCGTCGCTCTCCTCGGTCAGCTTCAGCCAGATGAAAAGGCCGGCAAGGACGACGAGCGGAATGACGACGAGCGCGGCGAGCGTCACCCCGAGGGCGGTCGCCACGATCTTGAGTGCCTTCATGGGCCGTGCCTCCTTCAGTGAGGCGCCCCAGGCCCGCTATGCCTTGCGGGCCTGGGGCGCCGCCTTGATCATCGCCTCGATGTCGTCCCTGGTGAACTCAGCGAGCTCGTGGTAGCCACCGGCGGATCCCACGCGGTGAAGGCGGACCACGAAGGCGCCGCCCTGCTCGAAGAAGAAGATATCGTGCGGCTTCTGCTCGTCCATCCAGCGTCCGAGGACCCGGAAGGAGTTCTCATAGTAGCCTCCGGCCGCCCAGTCGGGCGCCGGCTTGCCGGCGGCACGGCGCGCGATCGCCTCGTCCATGAAACGGGCGATGTCGTCGTCCAGGAACGTCAGCGTCTCCTTGGCCTGGTGGCCGGGCGTCTCGGACCAGGTGCCGCCACTGCTCTCGACTGTGAGCCCCTGCAGGATGAAGCCGTCGGGTGCCTCCACGAGCAGGACATCGCGCATGCCGCGCTGGTCGAGGAACGCGCCGATCGAGCGCAGCACTTCCTCGAAGTCCTGGCGCGGGCTCCCCTCGTAGATCCGCATCGTCCCTCCTCGTCGCCGCAGCGCGCGTCCCGGGGGACGCATCCGGCCTCAGCCGCCGGCCATCTGGTCGAGCAGGCCACGCTCGCGGGGCACGCGGGCGCATGGAGGTCGTCCAGCTCACGAGTGTACGCACGCCACTTGCGCCGCACAAGGCGGGCGGGACCATCGTCCGGGTGCCGGGTTGCGGCTCAGATCATCGCGGCGAGCCGGCCGGCGAATCTCGCGTTGTTGACGATCAGCGCGGTGTTCGCTCGAATGGACCTGCCGTCGGTCAGCTCCGCGACCCGCTGGAGAACCCAGGGGGTCAGGGTCGGCCCGTGGATCCCGGCGCCGTCCGCCTCCTCGTTCGCGCGCCCGATGGCCGCCTCCGCCTCCTCGCGGGACAGCTCGTCGGCGGCCGGGACCGGGACGCAGAGCAGCACGCCGGAGCCGAGACCGAGCGCGAGGTGGGTCCGGACGACGTCGCCGGCCGCGGCCACGTCGATGACGTGCTGCGGAGCCGGGATCCCGGACGCGCGGGAGAAGAAGCCGGGCAGCTCCTCGGTCCCCACCGCGACCACCGGCACGCCTCGCGACTCGAGCACCTCGAGCGTCCCGCGCACGTCGAGGATCGCCTTCGGGCCGGCGCACACGACGACGACCGGCGTCCGGGCGAGCTCCTCGAGGTCAACCGAGACGTCGAGGCTGGGCGGTCGCCGCCGTCCGTCCCGGCCCATGGTCGCCTCGAACGCGCCCGGATGGACGCCACCGATGCCGCCGGTCGCGAAGACGCGGATCCCCGCTGCGTCGGCCGCGAGCATCGTGGCCGAGACCGTGGTCGCGCCCAGCACGCCGGCCGACAGCGCCGCGGCCATCGTCGGCCGGCCCACCTTCAGGACGTCGGCAGCGGTCGCCAGCTCCGCCAGCGTTGTCGCGTCGAGTCCCACGAGAAGCCGGCCCGCGCGGATCGCGATCGTCGCCGGCACCGCCCCGGACTCGCGAACGGCCGCCTCCGCGGCGCCTGCGACCTCGATGTTCCGCGGGTACGGGAGGCCGTGACTGATGAGCGTGGACTCGAGGGCGACGACCGGGCGGCCGTCCCGGAGCGCGTCGGCGACCTCCGCGGCGATCGACAGTCGATCGCGGAGGCCGCCCTTCATGGGCTCGTGCATTCGTCGAGCGTAGCGCCGGGCCGATCCGGGCGCCACGGGGCTGCTGCGGGGCGGGCGGGGGCGTAGGCTTGGCCGGATGCTCGATTGGGCGCGCGCGTCGATCACGCCGGCCGGGCTCCTCCGTCGCCAGGTCGTCCTCGAGGAGCACGATACCCTTCCGGGCGGCGACGGCGCCGTCGTCGTCCGGCGCTTCGTGCACGAGGAGACGTATCGCTCGCACCTCGACCTGGTCTTCTTCGGCGGGTCCAGGCGCCCGCGCCCGCTCACGGCGGGCGCGGTTCGCGACCATGTGCCCCGCGTCAGTCCCGATGGCGGGCAGCTTGCGTTCCTGCGCTCCTTCCCGGACGAGCCGACACGTTCCACGGCGGTGATGGTGAAGGCCCTCGACGGCGGCGAGCCGTGGGTCCTCTGGGTGCCGGAGCACGGCGTCGCCGAGATCGCCTGGTCGCCGGACGGATCCCGGCTCGCGCTCGTGGCGGCGGACCAGATCCCCCGATCGATCGTCGGCCCAGAGACGACGGGACGAGCCGTCACGGCGCGGAGGATCGTGCGCGCCGACTGGCGAGCGGACGGGACGGGACACCGCGACCGCTGGGACCAGGTCTGGGTGGTCGCCGCGCGGCCCGGCGCGCGGCCGCGGTGCCTGACCCGCGACGAGACCCACGTGCGATCGATCGCATGGGCGCCGGACGGCCGCTCGATCGCCTTTGCCGGCGACCCGCGGCCCGACGCGGACATCCGGCCACGGCCGTCGATCTGGGTCGTGCCGGCATCGGGCGGCAGACCGCGCGAGGCGATCCGCCTCGCCGGCCATGCCGGCCGGCCATCCTTCTCGCCCGACGGGCGCTGGCTGGCCTGCGCCGGCGTGGACGTGGAGGATCCGCTCGACGACGAGCAGCCGGGCCTCTTCCTGGCGCCCGTCCCGGGCGGAGCTTCCGGAGGCGCGGTCGTGGACCGGACGACGAGCATCAGGGGTGCCGTCGTCGCGCCGACCGCGCTCCCCAGGGCCGTCGCCCTGGCGCCGGACCTCGACCTTCCGATCGGCGCATGGAACGACACCGACCTCAACGGGTGGATGACCTCGCCGCAAACCGGGCCCACCTGGGATGGCCCGGCTTCCCTGGTCGCGCTCGTCAGCGAGGCCGGACGCGTCCACCCGTGGCGCTTCCCCGTGGACCCCGGGACGGGGCTCCCGGCGGGAGCACCCACGCGGATCGTCGAAGGCGACATCGCCGCATGGAGCCTCGGCGTGGCGCGGGGCACGGTCTCGATCCTCGCCACCGTGGACGACCGCCCGATGGAGCTCCTCTCGCTCGGCCCGGCGCGCCACCGCGCCGCGCTTCGCCCGCGGACGACGATGGGGGGCGCATGGCGGCGCCGGGCGTCGTGGCCGGAGATGCGGCGGGTCCTCGTCCCGGGTGAGGGCGGGCCGATCGAAACCTGGATCGCCTCGCCGGCCGGCGCCGGGCAGGCGGTGCTCCCGACCATCGTCAACGTCCACGGCGGCCCGCTGGGCGCGTGGTCGCCCGCGCCGTCCCTCGAGAACGTCCTCCTCGCGGCCCACGGCTACCGCGTCATCTTGCCGAACATCCGGGGCTCGGCCGGCTACGGGCGGGCGTGGATCCGGCCCCAGCTCGGCGACTGGGGCGGCGTCGACGCCGCCGATGTCCTCGCGGCCGTGGATCACGTGGTGGGGCTGGGCCTCGCCGATCCCCGACGGCTCGGCATCCTGGGCCTCTCGTATGGCGGGTTCCTCGTCAACTGGCTCGTCGGAGCGGCGCCCGACCGCTTTGCCGCTGCGGTCAGCGAGAACGGCGTGTCCAATCAGCTCAACGACTGGGCCAACTCCGACTCCGGGCCCGAGTACGACCGGATGGCGCTGCTCGGCGACCCGTTCAGCGACGAGGGGGTCGCGCGGCTCTGGCGCCAGTCGCCCCTTCGGAGCGTGACGCGGATTCGGACCCCGCTCCTCTTGCTCCAGGGCGAGTCGGACCTGCGCTGCCCGGCGGCGGACAACGAGCAGCTCTTCGTGGCGCTGCGACATCTCGGCCGCGAGGTGGAGTACATCCTCTACCCGGAGAGCTGGCATACCTTCGCGATCACCGGCCGGATCGACCGGCGCATCGACCGAAACGAGCGCGTGCTCGCCTGGTTCGACCGCTTCCTGAAGCCGTAGGGAGGCGACGCGCCTTCCACGGTCGCCCGGCTACCCGAGGTGAAGATCCGGACGCGCCGTCCCGACCTGGCGGGCTGCAGCCCGATGGCCGGCGACGACGGCACGCCGCAGGACGTCGGGCGTGGCGGCGGCTCCGGCGGCCAGCCAGGAGGCGAGGAACCCGGCATCGAACGCGTCGCCGGCGCCCGTCGTGTCCGCAACGACCCGGGGCCGCGTCGCAACCTCGAGTCGCACGCCGGGAGCCTCCCCGCCCGGGCCGCGTGCGAGCAGCGTCGCACCGCCGGCTCCCCGCTTGACGATCGCGAGCGGCGCGAAGTCCAGGAGGGGCGCCGGGTCGGCGCGACCGAGGAAGGCTGCGGCCTCGTGGGCGTTGGTGAAGAGGAGATCCGGCGCGACGTCCCGAACGAGCGCGTGAGCGGCCGCGCGACCATCGGCGAGGAGAGGAGCCGCTGAGGCGAGATCGAGGCTGACGCGCGCGCCGGTGGCCCGCGCGCGCCCGACGGCCGCGCGTCCGGCCTCGCCGAGCGGTGCGCCGAGGAGCGAGTAGGCCGGAAGGTGAAGCAGGGCCAGGCCCCGGAACCAGGCCGGATCGAGGTCGACCGGACGCAGCAGGTCGGCCGCCCCGCGCTCCGCGACGAACGACCGGTCGCCCGTGGCCGGGTCGACGAGCATCCCGATCCGGGCCGTCCGCGCGCCGGCTGGTCGCACGGCACGGACCAGCACGCCGTCCGCCCGGAGCGTCGCCACGAGCGCGCGGCCGGCGCCGTCACGCCCGACCGCGCAGACGAGCGACGTGCGTGTCCCGAGGCGGGCCAACCAGCGGGCGGCATTGGCGGCGGAGCCGCCCTGGTGCAGCCGAACCGCGCCCGGAACATCGGTCCCGTGGCGGAGCGGGTGCGCGGGCACGAGGGCCACGTCGAGCGCGAGGTCGCCGAGGACCATGACCCGGATCCGTCGCGGACGGCGGCTCGGCTGGGGCATCAGGCTTCGAGGATACGCCGGGGCCCGCGGGGGAGCGGCGCCTACAATTGCGTATCCATCTGGCGCCCTCTCCCATCGCCCAGGAGCCCGCACGCATGACCCTCACCGCCGAACAGCTCGACCGGCTCGCGATCGACACGCTCCGCACCCTCTCGATCGACGGGGTCCAGCAGGCGAACTCCGGGCATCCGGGCGCCCCGATGGGAATGGCCCCGATGGCCTACGCGCTCTGGACCCGCTTCCTCCACCACGCTCCGACCCACCCCGACTGGCCGAATCGCGATCGCTTCGTGCTGTCGGCCGGGCACGCGTCGATGCTCCTCTACTCGCTCCTCCACCTCACGGGTTACGACGTCTCGCTCGACGACCTTCGCCGCTTCCGACAGTGGGGATCGCGGACGCCTGGCCACCCGGAGCGCGGCATGACCCCGGGCGTGGAGGCGACGACCGGCCCGCTCGGCCAGGGCGTCGCGAACGCCGTGGGAATGGCGATCGCGGAACGGCGCCTGGCCGCCGAGTTCAACCGGCCCGGCCACGCCGTCATCGACCACCGGACCTACGCGATCTGCTCCGACGGCGACCTGCAGGAGGGGATCGCCTCGGAGGCGGCGTCGCTGGCGGGCCACCTGCGGCTCGGCAAGCTCGTCCTGCTCTACGACGACAACCACGTCCAGCTCGACGGCCCCACGTCGATGGCCTTCTCGGAGGACGTCCTCGAGCGGTTCGACGCCTACGGGTGGCACACCCAGCAGGTCGAGGACGGCAACGACCTCGCGGCGATCGAGGCGGCCATCCGGGCTGCCCACGCCGACGGACGCCCGTCGATCATCGCGGTCCGGACGCACATCGGGTTCGGATCGCCGCACAGGCAGGATTCCCACGCTGCCCACGGCGCTCCCCTCGGGCCCGACGAGGTCCGCCGCACGAAGGAAGCGTACGGGTGGAACCCCGACCGGACCTTCTACGTGCCCGACGACGTCGAGGGCCTCTTCAGTCGCGCGATCCCGTACGGCGAGCACCTCGTGAACGACTGGGAGGACCGCATGCGGCGCTTCGCCGCGGCGTTCCCGGCCCAGGAGGCCGAGCTGCGCCGGCGGCTTGCCGGCGAGCTGCCGGGCGGCTGGGACGCGCAGATCCCGGTCTACGCGGCCGGCGAGGACATCGCGACCCGCCAGGTGAGCCAGGCGCTGATCCAGGTGATCGCGGCGAGCCTGCCGGAGCTCGTCGGCGGTTCGGCGGACCTCTCCGAGTCCAACCTGACGGACGTGCGCGGCGGCGGCGACTTCACCGCCGAGGAGTCTGGCCGGAACCTTCGCTTCGGCGTGCGGGAGCACGCGATGGGCGGGATCGTCAACGGCATCGCGTGCCACGGAGGCCTCCTGCCGTACGCCGCCACGTTCCTCACCTTCAGCGACTACATGCGCGGGTCGGTCCGCCTTGCCGCGCTGTCCGGACTGCACGTCGTCTACGTCTGGACCCACGACTCGGTCGGCCTGGGCGAGGACGGACCCACCCACCAGCCCGTGGAGCACTACGCGGCCCTGCGGGCGATCCCCGACCTGTGGTTCGTCCGGCCGGGCGACGCGAACGAGGCGGCCGCCGCCTGGGCGCTGGCCGTCGAGCATGCCGAGGGCCCGACCGCCCTCGCCCTGTCCCGGCAGAAGCTTCCGACGTTCGCCGCCACCGCGACGCTGGCCCGCGAGGGAGTGCGCCGGGGCGGCTACGTGCTGCGGGCCGCATCGTCGGAGGAAGGCGGCGGCGCGCCGGCGCTGATCCTGATCGCCACGGGCTCCGAGCTCCAGCTGGCGATGGGCGCGGCGGACGCCCTCGAGGCCGACGGCATCGCCACGCGCGTCGTGTCGCTTCCCTGCTGGGAGGCGTTCGAGGCACAGGCTCCCGATTACCGCGAGGCGGTCCTCCCAGCGGCGGTCCGGAAGCGTGTCAGCATCGAGATCGGCGTCTCGCTCGGCTGGGAACGCTGGACCGGGGACGATGGCGCGATCCTCGCCGTCGACCACTTCGGGGCGTCGGCGCCGGCGACCGCGATCTTCGAGCACTTCGGCTTCACGGTGGAGCGGGTTGCCGGGATCGGCCGGCGCGTCGTCCGGGATGGCCTGCGCGGTCGCGTCGGGACCCTCGTGCCGTCGCCCCACCCCGCGGGGCAGGCGTGATGCGAGTCGCGCTGGCGGCGGATCACGGGGGCGCCGAGCTTCGCGACGAGCTCCTCCGCCGGCTCGCCGACACGGGGCACGAGCTGATCGATCTCGGCGGCGACGGCAGCGACCTCGCGGACGACTATCCGGACGTCGCACTTCGCCTCGCGAATGCCATCCGCGCCGGTGATGCAGAGCGCGGGATCCTCGTCTGCGGATCGGGGATCGGCGCGTCGGTCGCCGCGAACAAGGTCCGGGGGATTCGCGCCGCGGTGGCCCACGACACGTACTCAGCCCACCAGGGCGTCGAGCACGACAACCTCAACGTGCTCTGCCTCGGCGGCCGGGTCATCGGCGTGGAACCGGCGGTCGAGTGTGCTCGCGCCTTCCTCGGGGCGTCGTTCTCGGGCGCCGAGCGCCACGCACGGCGCGTCGCGAAGGTGCTCGCGATCGAGGCGGAGGAGCTGGGCAGGGGCTGATCGCCTGCGAACGCAGCGCGTCTACACTGCACCGATCAGGAGGCAGCCGATGGCAGACCCGCTCCCCATGTTCGCCCCGGACGCGCTCGAGGCGCAGATTGTCGACCCCGCGCTCGTCCGGGCTGTCGAGGCGGCGCTCCTTCGCGCCGATGTCGAGCGCTGGGTCGAGCGGCTCCACGATCGGGACGCGACGCTCTGGTCCGCGGACCCGGACGTCCAGGCGAAGATCGCCAACCGGCTCGGCTGGCTCGATGCACCGGTCGACTTCGGGGAACAGGTGCCCGCCCTGGAGGCATTCGGCGAGAGCATCCGCACCGCGGGCTTCACCGCCGCGCTCGTCGCCGGCATGGGCGGCAGCAGCCTCGCCCCCGACGTGCTCGCCGACGCCTTCCGGGACATCGCCGACTGGCTGGCCGTCCGGGTCCTGGATTCGACCGACCCGGCCGCGGTCGACGCGGCCTGGGATGGCCTCGATCGACTGGCCACGCTCGTCATCGTGGCCACGAAGTCCGGCACGACCACCGAGAGCCTCGCCTTCCAGGCGGATGCATGGGCCCGGATTCACGCTGCCCTCCGAGCCGCCGGGGAGCGGCGGGAGTCCCCCGGCGACCTGATGGTGGCGATCACCGACCCGGGCCGCAGCCTGGAGGCGATCCCCCATCACGACGATCTGCGCGAGGTCTTCCTCAACCCGGAGGACGTCGGCGGGCGCTATTCCGCGCTTACCTACGTCGGGCTGGTCCCGGCCTCACTGCTCGGCCTCGACCTGGACGCCTTTCTTGCCTCGGCCGTCGGGATGCTGGCGCGGACGCATGGAACGCCGGCCGCCACCAACCCGGGTGCCGCGCTCGGCGTCGCCCTCGGCGTCCTCTGCCGGGCGGGGCGCGACAAGCTGACGCTCGTCGCCGACCCGGCCGTGGCGCGCTTCGGGGCCTGGCTCGAACAGCTCATCGCCGAGAGCACCGGGAAGCACGGCGTGGGGATCGTGCCGATCGCCGGCGAGCCGCTCGGAGAGGTCGCCGCGTATGGGCCCGACCGCGTGTTCGTCCGGCTGGCACTCGACGGCGCGGCGCCGCCGGCGCCCCCGCCGGGCGCCACCTCGGCCGACGATCTGCTCGACGCGCTCGCCGACGCCGGCCACCCGGTCATCCGGATCCGCCTGTCGGACCCGATCGACCTCGCCGCCGAGTTCGTCCGCTGGGAGGTTGCGACCGCGCTTGCCGGGGTCCTGCTGGAGATCAACCCGTTCGACGAGCCGAACGTCACCGAGTCCAAGGAGAACACCAGGCGCGTGCTTGCCGAGCTCGAGCGGACCGGTGCGTTCCCGGTGCCGGCACCGATCGCGCAGGGTGCCGGCCTCGTGATCGTGGGCGACCGGGCGCTCGGCCTCGAGACACGCGACGGCACTCCGTCGGATGCCCTGCGCCGGCATCTCGCCCGGGCGCGCCCCGATGCATACCTCGCGCTCCAGGCGTTCATCGCCCCGACCGCGGCGCGGGCAGCTGCTCTGGATCGCCTCCGGGCGCTGCTCCGCGATGCCACCCGCCAGGCGACCACGAGCGGCTTCGGACCACGCTTCCTCCACTCGACGGGTCAGCTCCACAAGGGTGGTGCGCCCATCGGCTGGTTCCTCCAGATCACCGCGGACCATCCCGCCGACGTCGAGATCCCGGGCCGCCCCTTCACCTTCGGCCAGCTCGTCGATGCCCAGGCGGTCGGCGACTTCGAGGCGCTCGAATCGCACAGCCTCCCGGTCGTCCGGGTCCACCTGGGCACCGATGTCGACCAGGGCCTCGCGGCGCTGGAGCGCGCGCTCCGCGACGCGGTTGCGTAAGCGCTCTCCGACGGTCACGCCCGACCTACCATCATCCCCGGTGAGCCGCGCAGGCAGGGCGACATGACGGACGAGACGAAGGCGCTCCAGCACCCGGGCCGGTCCGCCGACGACAGTCCCCGGAGTGCGCGCGAGCTGCGCCTCGCCCGCCTGGGCAAGCGCCGACCGGCCGCGAGGCCGAACCGCAACCCGCTCCGCGACGGGCTGCGCCTGGAACGGGTCCCCGACCCGGCGGCCCTCGTCCTGTTCGGCGCGACCGGCGACCTCGCCCATCGCAAGGTGGTCCCGGCGCTCTTCCAGCTCTGGCGGACAAATCTCCTGCCGCACGAGTTCGCGCTCGTCTGTGTCGGGCGGCGACAGTACTCCGACGCGGCGTTCCGGGCCGAGCTCCGGACCTCGCTCGACCAGCACAGCCGCGTGCTGCCCGTCGAGGCGGCCGTCTGGGACGAGTTCGCCGCGCGGATCCGGTACCAGCGCGGCAACTTCGACGACCCGCAGATGTACGACCAGCTCGTCACGCTCCTCGACGAGCTCGATCGCGGGCGCGGGACCGCGGGCAACCGGCTCTACTACCTGGCCACGCAGCCATCCGCGTTCGCCGAGATCATCGCCCAGCTCGGCCGGGTCGGGCTCGACCACGAACAGCACGGCGCCGGTTGGCGACGGATCGTGGTCGAGAAGCCGTTCGGGCGCGACCTCGTCTCGGCGATCCGGCTCAACCGGGAGGTGGGCAAGGTATTCCGCGAGTCGCAGGTCTACCGGATCGACCACTACCTGGGCAAGGAGACGGTCCGCAACATCCTCGTCTTCCGCTTCGGAAACGGGATCTTCGAGCCGATCTGGCACCGCCGATACGTGGACCACGTCCAGATCACCGTCGCCGAGTCGATCGGCATCGAGAAGCGCGGCTCGTTCTACGAGGAGGCCGGCGCGTCGCGCGACTTTCTCCAGAACCACCTGATGCAGCTGCTCTCGCTCGTCGCGATGGAGCCGCCGGCCACCTTCGACGCCGAGGCGCTCCGCGACGAGAAGGTCAAGGTGCTCCGCGCGATCGAGCCGATGCGCCCCGACGCCGTGGCGGCGAACGTCGTGCGCGGCCAGTACGCGGCCGGCTGGGTGGCCGCCGAGGAGGTGGCCGGGTACCGGGAGGAGCGGGATGTCTACCCGGAGTCGGAGACCGAGACCTACATCGCGGCCCGCCTCTTCGTCGACAACTGGCGCTGGGCGGGCGTGCCGTTCTACCTTCGCGCCGGCAAGCGCCTGCCCAAGCGCGCCACCGAGATCGCGGTCCAGTTCAAGCAGGTCCCGCACGCGCTCTTCAAGGACTCGAGCGCCAGTCCCGAGGCGAACCTGCTGGCCCTCCGGATCCAGCCCGACGAAGGGATCCTCCTCCGGTTCGCCGCCAAGGTTCCGGGCCTGGGCATCGACGTCCGGGCCGTGAACATGGACTTCACGTACGGGTCGGCATTCAGCGTCGACAGCCCGGACGCGTACGAGACGCTCATCCTCGACGCCCTCCTGGGCGACGCGTCGCTCTTCACGCGGGCCGACGAGGTTGAGAAGGCCTGGGCGATCGTGAACCCGATCATCGACGCGTGGGCCGACGGTCCGCCTCCGGAGTTCCCGAACTACCCCGCCGGGAGCTGGGGACCGGACGCCTCCGAGGAGCTGCTCCAGCGCGACGGACGACGGTGGCGGCGGATCTGAGCGGGCCGGCCGGCCGGCGGCCGGAGCAGCTCGAACCGGTGTCCGCGCCATCCCGCGGGCCGGCCGGTCCCATCCTGAGCTGGTCGAGCCAGGCGACCACGGTCCCGGGGATCGAGCGCGAGCTGGCACGCTTCTGGGCGCTTCCGCAGGCGCGCGCAGCGGTGGGCGGCGAAGCGGAGCAGACGATCGCCGCCCGAACGAGCGTGCTCAACCTGGTGGTCGTGGCGAGGAGCACGGAGCTCGGCGAGCGAGCGGCCTCCACGATCTCGATGCTGACCGGCCGCCACCCGTCCCGGACGATCATCCTGGTCCCGAGCGACCCCGATGGTCCCGCCTGGATGCGCGCCCAGGCCAGGGCCTACTGCATGGTCCCCCGCCCCGGCGCGCCGGCGACCTTCGCCGAGCAGATCTACGCCGCGGCCGGCGGCGCGACGGGACGCCACCTCGGGGCGATCGTGGCGCCGCTCCTGGTCCACGACCTGCCGGTGACGCTCTGGTGGCCCGGCGAGCCCCCGTTCGGAACGCCGCTCGCACGCGACCTGATGGAGATGGCCGACCGCCTCGTCGTCGACGGATCGAGCTGGAGCGGCGACGGGCTCGACCGCCTTCGCGCGCTCGCCACGCTCGGCGGCGGCTCGCTCGCGGTCTCCGATTTCGCGCTGATGCGCCAGGCACGCTGGCGTGAAGCGGTCGCCTCGGTCTTCGACCTTCCCGAGTTCCTTCCGTACCTCCGCTCGATTCGCCGCGTCGCCGTGACCTACGGGACCCGCGGCGGGCGCGACGCCGAGGTTCGCACGAACATCGTCAAGCCGATCTACCAGGTCGCCTGGCTCGCATCGCGCCTGGACCTCCAGGTGACTCGCCCGCTGGAGCGGACCGGGCGGACGGGGCCTGCCCGGCCGGCCGGACCGGCGGCGGGGCCCGACCCGGGCCGCGGCATGCGCGCCCACCTGGCGTGGGCGCGCGGCGCGGAGGTCGAGGTGGTGATCCGCCCGGTCATCTCCGACCTGCCCGGCGGCACCACGCTGCGCGTGGAGATCCTGGCTGAACGCCGCGGGACCGAGCTGCGCGCCGAGGTCACCGCGGAAGCGGAGCGGGTCCACGTGCGGGTCTGGGAGGACGGTGTCGAGGCGCTCGAGCGCACGTTCGTCGCACCGCGCCGCACGGACGTCGACCTGCTCGCCGAGGCGGTCGAGGCAGGTGGCCACGACCCCGTCGCGGAGGGCGCCTCCAGGATGGCGGCGGCGCTCGCCGGTCCGGCAATCCGCGACGCGGCGTTGGACGCCACGAGCTCACCTGCCGGCGTGCACGTCGCAGGCACGCCGTGACGCCGCGGGCCGCCGGAGCCGGGGATCACGACTCCGCGCACGACCCAGGCGAGCCGGAGATCCTGGTCGGCTCCACGCCTGCCGAAGTCGCCCAGCTGGCCGCCGAGCGACTCGCCGCCGCGATCGCCGCCGCGATCGGCCGCCGGGGCCGGGCGGACATCGCGGTGACCGGCGGGTCCACCGCCCCGGCACTCTACCGGGCCCTCCTCACCCGGCCGCTCCGCGACGGGATCGCCTGGGACCGGCTCCACCTGTGGTTCGGCGACGATCGCTTCGTGCCACGACAGGACCCCGACTCGAACCTCACGGCAGTGGACGGAGTGCTGCTGGCCGGCGACCCCGCAACCGGCCTGGTCCCGGCGCCGTTGCAGCCCCGGAACGTGCATCCGGTTCCCGTGGATGCGACGCTCGCGGCCGGCGGCGGGCCTGCCGAGGCGGCCGCGGCCTACGAAGCCGAGCTCCGTGCCGCGCTCCAAGCCGATGGAGCGGGACGGCCGGTCTTCGACGCGATGGTCGTGGGAATCGGCCCCGACGGCCACCTCCTGTCGATCTTCCCGGGCAGCGCCGCGTTCGACGCGCCCGGCTGGGTGGTCCCGGTCCCTGCCCCGACGCACGTCGAGCCGCACCGGGCCCGGGTGTCGCTCACGCCCGGCGCGCTCGACGCGACGGGAGCGCTCCTCGCGATCGCGTTCGGCCCCGCGAAGGCGCAGATCCTGGCCCGGATCCTGGACGGCCCCCGCGTCGAGCGGAGCCTGCCGGGCCAGCGGGCGCGGCGGGCGGGGGCAGCCTGGGTTCTCGACGCGGCTGCAGCCGGGAACCTGCCCCGCGCCTGACGGGCCACCGGTATGATCCGGTCTCGGGATCGCGTCCGGCTGGACGCGGCGAGACCGGCAGGCCGGTCAGGTATGGCGAGGCGCGTGTGTTCTCCCGGGTCACGATCGGTTTCGGCCTCGCGGTCGTCGCGGCAAGCCTCCTGGCGGTGGCGATCGGTGCCACGCCGGGCGATACGGCCACGATCCCCGAGATCGTCGGGGTCCTCCTCGTCGTGTTCGGATGGCTCGGCAGGCGGGTGAGCTCGCAGCAGTCGCCCCGCCAGCGGTCGCCGTCGCTGATCGCGATCATGCTCGCCGCCGCACTCATCTTCAGCTCGACGCACGGGATCGAGCTCGTCCTCGACGCCCTGCGGACCGGCACGCCACTGAGCTCGACCGGTGTCTACCGGTTCGTGATGGTCCTGGCCGGAATCGCCTATATCGTCTTCAGCGGCTGGTGGGATGTCGTCGAGGCACAACGGGTTCGCCGGGCCCGGGCCGCTGCAGCCGCTCCGCCGCGCGGCCGCCCCGGCCGCTCCGGCCGCACCCGCGCCGGTCGAGCCCGCCGCTGAGGTCTCCTACGCGCCCCGAAACGGCCTGGTATGCCGGGCCGGGGCGCCACCGGTCGATCGCGGCGAGGGGTACGATTGATCTCCGTCCCCGCTTCCCTCACCAGGCCCGCACCCCAGCCTTCGAGGAGCGTTCACGATGGCCGACAAGCCCGCCGCATCCGCAGCCCCCGCCGCATCCGCGGCCCTCGCCGCACCGGCCATCCCGGTGGTCCCGATCGCCATTCCGGGCGAGCCGGTCGCCTCCCACACCGTCGACGGGCGTCCCTACTCACCCGGCCTCGAGGGCGTCCTCGCTGCCGAGACCGAGCTCGGTCTCGTGGACGGCACGAACGGCCGCCTGATGTATCGCGGCTACCGCATCGGCGACCTGGTCGCCCACGGGACCTATGCCGCCGTCGCGAACCTGCTCTGGACCGGCACCTGGGACCCGAAGGCCCGCATGACCACCGGCCGCATTCCGTCCGCCGTGATGTCGGCCCTGCGGGCGCTACCCCGCACGGCCAAGCCGATGGATGCGCTCCGGACCGCCGTCTCCGTGTGGGGCGCGACCGAGGTGCTCGACTGGCCGCCGACCCAGATCCAGGCCCGCGCGCTGACCGAGTTCTCGCCCTCGGCCCTTGCCGCCTTCGCCCGTCTCCGCCAGGATCTCGAGCCGATCGACCCGGATCCCAGGCTGGACCTGGTCTCGGGCTTCCTCTACCAGCTGACGGGGGAGCGCCCCGACAAGTCGACGGCGCGGGCGCTGGATGCCTACTTCATCGTGGGCGCCGAGCACGGCCTCAACGCGTCCACGTTCACGGCCCGCGTGATCACCTCGACGCGCTCCGACATCGCGTCGGCCGTCACGGGCGCGATCGGGGCCATGAAAGGGCCCCTCCACGGCGGCGCGCCGTCAGAGGTCGTGGAGCAGATCCACAAGGTCGGCTCGCCCGAGCACGCCGAGGAGTGGGTCCGCGACGCGCTCGACAGGGGCGAGCGCCTGATGGGGTTCGGCCACCGCGTCTATCGCGCCTACGATCCGCGTGCGGCGGCGCTGCGCAAGGTCGTGGAGGCGATGCCGACTCGCCCGGACTGGCTGGAGCTGGCCATCAAGGTCGAGGACGTGGTTCTCCGGGTGCTCGAGGAGAAGTACCCGGATCGGCCGCTGAAGACCAACGTCGAGTTCTACGCGGCCGCCGTCCTCCAGGGCGTCGGCCTGACGCCGGATCTGTTCCCGGCAACGTTCGCCCTCGCGCGCCATGCGGGCTGGACCGCCCATGTCCTCGAGCAGGCGTCGTCCAACCGCCTGATCCGGCCGGATGCCCGGTACATCGGCATCGAGGAGCGCGACCTCCCGAAGTAGGAGCACCGCCGAGCCGCGGTTCGACGCGACGAGCCGGGCTGCGCCGGACGGTCAGCCGGGGGCCCGGGGATGGGCCGCCCGCCCGCGCCACAGGGACGCGGCCACGCCCGTCCCACCGACCAGGAAGACCGCGGCCGCAACGAGGAAGGGGGCCGGGATGCCCCCGGCACCGGCCGCCGCCGCCCCGACGGTCGGCCCGATGATCCCCGCGACGTAGAGGGGCAGCAGCACCAGGTTCAGGGTCGCGGAGCGGCGCTCCGGGGCCACCTCAACGGCCACGAGCCCGAAGACCATCGCCTGGGTCGCCGCCTGGAGCGCCGCATACACAACGACCACGCCCGCCAGGACGGCCACCGACGGCGCGGCCGCCATGCCGAGCAGCGCGAGCCCTGCGCCCAGAAGCGAGCCGGCGAGGACGGTTCGGAACCCGATCCGGTCGCCCAGCGGCCCGGCGATCGTCGAAAGCACGGCACCGGCCAGGACGGCCACCCCGGTGACCAGCCCGATCGCCGAAGCGAGGTTCGGACGGCCCCCCTGGAGGCTCTCGACGAGGAGCGGCAGGTAGGGGCGGCTCATCTGGTTGGCCAGGATCGAGACCCCGAAGATCAGGAAGATCCGGCGCACGGCCGGGTCGGCGAGGACGCCCGTGATCGCGCGGCGCGCGAGGCCGAGGGCGCTTCCGACGGGAGTCACGGCCGGCCGGATGTCGCGCGACCCGACGAGCAGGAGGACGATCACGGCGAGCGACAGGAACGACGCCAGCCAGAAGACGTCGGTCAGTGGCAGGTGCAGGCCGTCGATCATGAAGGCCGCCAGCACCGGCCCGATCGCCATTCCCAGCGGGCCGGTCGCGCCGAAGAGGCCGGTGACCGTGCCGACCCGCGCACGCGGCGTCACGTCTCGCAGGGCGGCCAGCATCACGCCCGTGTTTCCCAGCTGGAGCCCCACGAGCAGGAGGCTCGCCGCAAGCTGCCACGGCTCCCGCGCGAGGGCAACCCCGGCGAAGACGACCGCCTCCACGAGCGCACTCCGGATGATCACCGCGCGCCGGCTGAACTTGTCCGCCCAGACGCCCCAGAACGGGACGAGGAAAATACCGAACACGAAGATGAGGCTGCTGAACAGGCCGGTGAAGGTCGGCACCTGCGAATCGGGCAGCCCGACCTGGCTGAGCCGGCTGGGGAGGAAGGCGAAGACCTGGGCAACGCCCATGGACTCCACGACCGACGTCATCGCGTAGACGAGCAGCAGGCTGCGCCAGCCCTGGATGGGGCGATGGTCGGGCGCGGGCGTGCTGGCGTGGCCGGAGCCGACGGGTGTCGGCGCCGTCGGCGTGGCTCGAACTGTCACCGCGGGAGTGTAGCGACGCAACCGGGGCAGGAGGCGCGGGCGCGTGGCACCATGCGCCGGTGAGCACGTCCCCCTCCTTCGCGGTTCGTCGCGCCACCCCCGCGGACATCCCGGCCGTCATGGAGCTGCGGCTCGCCTTCGACCGTGAGCTCGCGGGGGAGATCCCGCCCAGCGAGGAGGCCGAGCATCGGATCCGCGTCGACGCCTACATCCGGTCGCACGTCCCGGACGGGCGTTTCCGCGTGTGGGTCGCCGATGCCGCCGGCGAGATCGTGGGCATGGCCGGCCTGGTGGTCATCGACCGTCCGCCCCAGCCCCGCTCACGACGTGCGCCCGAGGCGATGGTCTTCAATGTGATGTCCGATCCGGCATGGCGCCGGCGCGGCGTGGCGAGGGCGATCATGGAGGCCGTGATCGCCGACGGCCGGGCCCTGGGCTGCCGGCGGCTTCTGCTCCGCACGAGCGACGACGGGAAGCACCTGTATGCCTCGCTCGGGTTCAGGGACCCCGGGACCTGGCGCCAGCTCGACCTCGACTGATCCCCAGAGCCCGCCGGGCATGTCTAGCGTCGCGGCCCGGACCCTCCGTCCGTCGAGCCGGCGGTCTCCCCCGTCCGACGAACGCGACCAAACGGCCGGACGCGGAAGTCGACCCAGATTCCGGAGCGCGTGTAGACGTCCGCGGCGGCGAGTTCGCGCGCGGCCGCCTCGTCGGCGACACGGACGAGGATGAGCGCGCCCGACAGATCCGTGAATGCACCGGCCTCGACGACGATGCCGTCATCGCGAAGGGCGGCCAGGCGCTCCAGGTGCTCGGGTCGATACGCGGGCCGCCGTTCGGCCGCGTCCGGCGCATAGGTGGCGTCGATCACGAAGATCGGCTCGATGGCGATGCCATCGGGAAGGTCGTTCGCCATGCGCTCAGTTGTCTCCTCTCGTCGGACCTGCCTCGGAACCGGGCGGCGGCCGATCCGTGGGCCGAACGGACCGCGCTCAGGCCACGGCCGGGGCTTCCGCTCCCCCGGGTTCGTCGGGCCCGGCATCGACCGTGGCAGCGCCGGGCAGCACGACCACGCGGTCGGCCTGGGCGTCGTAGCGCGCAGTGGTCGTCAGGTAGATCACCTGGAAGTCGCTGGCCAGCTCCCGCAGGACCGCGAATGCCCGGGTGGCGCGGTCGTCGTCGAACGTCACGAATGGATCGTCGAAGATCAGCGGGGGCCGGCAGTCCTGCGTGACGAGCCGGACCAGCCCGAGCCGGGCAGCCAGGTACACCTGGTCCAGCGTCCCCTGGGAGAGCTCTTCGACGGCGACCCAGTCGCCGCGCTCGGGGGCGAAGACCCGGATGTCCAGCGTCGTGTCGTCCACCCGCACGCGCCGGTAGCGCATCCCCGTGATCTTCTCCAGGTCGCCGTGCATGCGCTTCTCGAGGTAGCGCGTCGCCGTGCGCATCGTCGATCGCTCCGCGCGCACGATCGCGTCGAGCGCGAGCTGGTAGACCCGGATCCGGCGCTCGATTGCCGCCAGGTGCTCCCGCCGCGTCGCGAGCCGCTCCACGTCCAGGGCGACCTGCTCGGCGTCCACCGGGTTCTGCTCGACGCGCGCACGTGCAGCCGCTTCGTCGTCACGGGCCCGCTCGAGCGCGCTCTCCTGGTCGCGCACCTCCACCTCGAGCCGCTCGCGGGCGCGGGGCTCCTTCGCGATCGGGCCGAGAGCCTCCAGGGCGCCGGACTTCTGCTCGACCTCGAGGGCGGCGGCATCGCGCAGCGCCGGGAGCGTCTCCGGGGGCGCCTTTCCAACGAGTCCCTCCAGCTGCGCCCGGGCGCGTCCGATGGCGTTGGCGTGGGCGTCCTCGCGGGTCAGGAGGTCCTCGGCCGCGGAAAGGTCGGCGAGCTGGAACGAGGTCAGCTGCGCGTCGCGGTCGGCGACGTGCCGCTTGAGGTCATCCTCCAGCTGGCTTCGGCCCCGGAGCCGCCGGTTGATCTCGTCGTCGCGGAGCTGCTTGTGGCGCCGGACGTCGAACGCCTCGCGCCGTTTCGTCCGCGCGTAGGCGGCCAGCCCCAGCCCGACCACGGCGGCAGCAAGACCCCCGACGAGGGCCGGGAACTGTCCGGCAAGGGCCCCGACGATCGCGACGGCCAGCCCCACGAGCGCGAGAGCCGCGGCGGTGATCGCGAACCTCTGCCAGCGAGGCTCCGGGATGACGATCTCGTAGTCGACCGCGCTTGCTCCGTCGCCCAGCTGGGCAGTGAGCTCGGCGATCTCGCGGTCCAGGACCCGCAGGCGCTCGACGACCTGGCGCAGGGCGGGCAGCGGGTGCGCGGAGGGGTGGCTCTTCTCGAGCTCGATGATCTCGTCGGAGACGGCCGCGGCCTGGCGGTACCGCTCGAAGCGTTCGCGGGCAACCTCCCGCTCGGAGGAGAGCCGCTCGGCCTGGCGGGCCTTCTCGAGCATCGAGCGGCGCTCCGTCAGCGCCGCGTCGACCTGGGCGCGATGGGCGCGGGCGACCACGAGCGCGTCACGATCGCGCTCGAGACCCGCGAGCCGCGCTTCGCCATCCCTGACGGCCTGCTCGGTCTCGGCAACCGCGGACTCCGCCACGCGCAGCGCGCCGGGGTTCTTGTCGCCCTTCGCGTTCAGCTCGCGGAGCGCCCGGTCGAGGCGCCGCTTGACCGCGCTCGTGCCCCGGTCGGCACCGCTGATCGACGCCTGGAGTCGGTCGCGCAGCGCGCCCTCGTCGCGGGCCAGGTCGTCCACCTCGTGGTGGCGGACCGACGCGGTCGAGCGGAAGAACTTCTCGGACGGGATCCCGGTCAGCTCTGCGAGCAGATCGTCGGCCTGCGCGGGGTCCGTGGTGGCCTGCCCGTCGAGGACGAGGCGCACGGTACCCCGGGCGCCCCGGAAGTCCTTGAGGACGCTGCCGACCCGCGTTCCCTCCAGGTCCTCCTGCACGAAGTCGAGGTGCACCGCGGGGCGAGCCTCAGCGCCGGCATCCCAGCTGCGGAGGTTGTCGATCTCCGATCCGCCCGAGGTGACGCGGCGGAAAAGCCCGACCTCCAGCGCCCGCTGCAGGGTCGACTTGCCGGCCTCGTTCGGACCCCGGATCACGGTGAGCCCCGGCGCGAGCTCCAGGTCCAGGTCCCGGTGGACACGGAAGTTCCGGACCCGGACCCGCGTGACCCTCACAACGAGACCTCGCGCCCGTCGAGCATGAGGTGGGCCAGCCGGAGGGCGTCACGCAGCTCCAGCGATTCCTCGAGCCGGTGCCCGGCCTCGGCCTCGGCGATCGACCCCTGGAGGTCGCGGACCAGCGCGCCGGCGATCGTGTCGGGCGGCGGCAGCGCCCCGTCCGGAAGGGCTGCGGCAGAGGCATCCCGGACCCGCAGACGGAAGAAGCGGGCTGCGAGCTCGCGCTCGACCTCGTCCGCGGCAACGTCCAGGTCATCGCCCCGCACGCCGACCAGGCGGACGTCGAGGACGAGATCCGGGTCGGCAAGGCCGGCGAGCCGCTCGACGAGGGCCGGCTGGCTGGGCAGGGCTGCCGCGTCCACGTCCAGCCGGTCGAAGCGCGTGCGGCCCACGCGCCGCTCTCCCACCGTGACGTGCCGGGTACCGGCTCGCTCGTCGAGCTCGACGAGGAGGACGTTGCCGGCCCGGTCCTGGTCCACCGCGACCGGCTCGGGTGCGCCGCTGTAGGCCCAGGTCGTCGCGCCTGCCTGCCCGCGCTGGGTCGAGTGCCAATGGCCGAGGGCAAGGTAGTCGAGATGCGAGGCCGCGACCTCCTCGGGCGTGAAGACGACCTCGTCGGCGTCCGTCCTGCCGGGAATCGCGAGGGACCCGTGGATCAGCCCGACATGCCAGCGCGCGCGGCCGTCGACGGCCGCGTTGAAGCCGGCAAGCGGGCTTCGCGGCGCTCGCTTCGTCGCAAAGACGAACCCGTGAACGGCGAGGTCAAGCATGCCGAAGACGACGTCGGGCCGGTCCGGCGTCAGGACGGCGAGGCGGTCCGAATCGGGCGGCAGCCCGGCCATCGCCGCAAGGTCGTAGGCGCGGTAGACCGACGCCCGGTCGTAGACGTCATGGGTACCGGGGATGATGACCACGCGGATCGCCGCATCGGTCAGCCGTTTCAGCTCGGCGGCGGTGCGCTCCACGGACCGCCGCGGCTGCACGTTCGAGTCGAAGAGGTCGCCGGCGATCAGCAGGCCGTCGACGTGCTCCGCAAGGGCGAGGTCGATGGTGGCCCGGAACGCGGCGAACTGGCGCTCGCGCTGGGCCGCGGCCTGGCTGCCCATGTCCGCATGACGGGAACCGAGGTGAACGTCGGCCGTGTGGAGCAGGCGAAGCATCTCGCGCATTGTGCCGCATTCGCGCCGGGCGCTGCCGGGATGCTCCGCCGGGCCGCTGATCGCTGGGCGGGCGAGGAGGCGGACGGCCCATGTCGGGTCGGGATGGTATCGTTTCGAGCACGCAACCGGTGCGCGCCCCCGATGGGTCCAACACCAGCTCGTCACCCGGGTCCGCGGCACCTGGCGCTTCCTGCCTCCTCCGCGATCCGGTGACCGGGCGGGCCGTTGACCCGACGCGCGGACCGACGGCGGGCGTCCCTGACCTGGAGGCACACCGCGATGACATACACCGACCGCTCCATCCTCTGCGTCGACTGCGGGATCTCGTTCGTCCACAGCGCGGCGGACCAGGAGTACTACGCCGAGAAGGGGTTCACGTCGGACCCGAAGCGATGCCCGAGCTGCCGTTCGAGCCGGCGCGCCTCCCGGGGCGACGGCTACGACGCCCGGAGCATCGGCGGGCCGCGCGGCTATGAGCGCGGCGGTTCGTCCGAGCGGGAGTTCTTCGTGGTGACCTGCTCGCGCTGCGGGAACAACGCCCAGGTCCCGTTCAAGCCGCGGATGGACAAGCCCGTCTACTGCTCGGACTGCTTCCGCGACGTCAGGGCCGGCTGAGCCCAGGTCCGCGCCGCGGCCCGCCGGCCGCGGAATTGCTCAGGCGCGGTCGCCCGCGCCCGGGAGCCGGAGCAGGTCACCTTCGCGCAGGCGCTCGCGGTGGCGGCCCCGCCAGGCCGTGACGCGTCCGCGGCCGTGGACCCGCCAGTCCGTGTCCCGCCCGACGAGCGCCGTCTCCTCGTCGATGCCGAGCACCACGGTCCCGGCGGGAGCCGCGAGCACCACGGCCGCCGAGAGCGCCTCCGGGAACGCGTCGTAGTGCGGGATCACGATCGTCCCGGGAACGAGGCCGAGCGCGTCTCGCCAGCCGATCGGGAGCTGGACGAAGGCGCGCCCCCCGGACCGGAGCTGGCGACCGGCGAGCACCATCGCGCCGGCCGAGCACCCCGCGATCACCGCACCCCGGGCGTGAGCGGCCCGGAGCGCCGCGCCGAGCGCGCCTCCCTCGAGCGCGTCGAGCAGGTGGCCGGGCTTCCCGCCGGACATGTACACGAGGTCCGCCTCGCCGATCGCGGCGCTCGCCGCCGGATCGTCCGCGTCCTCGACGCCCCGCACGAGGACCGGCTCGACCTCCGCCCCGAGCGCCGCGAAGTGCGCTTCGCCCTGTGCCGCCCAGCGTCGGAATGTCTCCTCACCGTCCGGCCATGACGCCGTCGGGAGCACGACGACCCGGGGCCGGTCCCGGCCCGTCGCGAGCAGGAGGACTCGGTCCACGGGATCCATCGCGGTCGTGAACTCTCCCGAACCGACGAGTGCAATCGTGCCGTCCATGGGCGGCGAGTCTACCCCGGCGGGGCGACGGGGCTCGAAACGCGCCCTTCGCTTCCCGAAAGTGCACCGAAACTGGACTGTTCATCCGGGAGTGGCGTGGCTATGCTCTCGGGCATCGCAGGGATGGGTCCTGTGTGGCGCTCCAGGGGCGCGGCGTCGCGCCGGCGGGCGCCGGGGAGACACATGAAGAGGGAGATTCGATGGAGCCCAACCCGTCCGAGATGCCATCGGGCAGCCCGGAGGCCCCTGCGCCTCCGCCGCAGGCACCGAACCCGCCGCCGCAGGCGCCGCAGATGCCGCCGCAGCCGGCCTGGATGCAGAGCCTGACGTCGACGGCTCCCGTTCCCGGTCCGGCCGGGCTGTTCTATGCGGACCTCCCGAACCGGATCATCGCGTACGTCATCGACATGATCCTGCTCGCAATCGTGGGCGTCGTGATCGGCGCGATCACCGGCAGCTTCATGCCGGTGGTTCAGTTCGACCTCGTCAACGGGTTCCACTACAACTACGTCGCCGCGATCATCAATGCCGCCATCGGGGCCGCGGTCAGCGCCGCCTACTTCATCTACACGTGGACCAACATGCGGGGCACCGTCGGAATGAAGGTCCTCGGCATGCAGATCGGGAGCGAGAAGGACGGCACCACCCTCACGATGGACCAGGCGATCAGGCGCTGGCTGGCGGTCGGGGGCTGGATCACGATCGTGTCCGCGCTCAACCCGCTGCCGCTCCTCGGCATCTTGATCGCGCTCGTCGCGCTCGGTTACGTGATCTACCTCCTCTACACGACGGCCCAGAGCCCCACGAAACAGGGATTCCACGATCACTTCGTCGGGTCCATGGTGGTCAAGGCGGCACGCTCAGTCGCCTGAGCACGACCCGCATCGAACAATCACGGGCCGCGACGCGCGTCGCGGCCCGTTCGATTCGCGCCGCGCGTTGGTCGAGCGCGACCCCTAGCCGGCCCCGGCGGCCGGCGGGCGCCCCTCCCGGGGCAGGCCGAGGCGGCCGCTGCCGAAGCGCGTTCCGGCGAGTCCCCATACGACAGCGGCGGCCTCGTCGAGCGCGCCGATCGCGGCAAAGCGGCCGCCGCCCCGGACGAAGTCGGCGCAGGCGCGGACTTTGGGCCCCATCGACCCGGCCGGCCACGCGCCGGCGGCCAGACCCTCGAGCGCCTCCTCGACGGACAGGCGCCGCACCAGCTCCGCCTCCGGGGTCCCCCACCCGCGGATCACGCCGGCGACGTCGGTGAGCAGGATCAGCCCTTCCGCGCCGACCGCGCGGGCGAGCACGACGGCGGCGAGATCCTTGTCGATGACCGCCTCGCGGCCCTCGTACCGGCCGTCGGGCAGCTCCGCGACCGGGATCCCTCCGCCCCCGGCAGCCACGACGAGGGCACCGGTCTCGACCAGGGATCGGATCGCCGGTGCCTCCACGATCCGCAGGGGCTGGGGCGATGCAACGACGCGGCGCCAGTGCTCGCCGTCGCGGGCGATCGCCCATCCCTGGTCCGCCGCGTGCGCCCGCGCCGCCGCTTCCGTGTAGACGGGCCCGACGGGCTTGGTCGGTGCGCCGAACGCCGGATCCTCGGCCCGGACGACGACCTGGGTCACGACCACCGCGATCTCGCGACGGATCCCGCGCGCCATGAACGCGTCGTTGAGCGCCTGCGCCAGGAGATAGCCGATCTGGCCTTGCGACTCGGCGCCAAGGACGTCCAGCGGGGGCGGCGGCACGACGGCCGCCGCCATGTCCGCCGCGATCGCCAGGAAGCCGACCTGCGGGCCATTTCCGTGGGTCAGCACGATCTCTGCGCCGCTCCGCTCGGCGAGGTCGACGAGGGACCGGGCGGCAACCGTGAGGTTGGCCCGCTGGACTTCGGTCGACCCCGGCTGGCCGCGCCGGATGAGCGCGTTCCCGCCGAGAGCGACCGCGATCCTGGTCAACCCAGGCGCTCCCCCCGCCGGTCACCGCTGACGAGGGCGTACAGGAGCGCCTGCTCCGTGTAGATGCGGTTCTCGGCCTGGTCCCAGACCCGGCTCTGCGGCCCGTCGATCACCTCGTCGGTCACTTCGTCGCCGCGATGCGCCGGCAGGCAATGAAGGAAGATCGCGCCCGGTCCTGCGCTGGCCATCATGGCCGCGTCGACCGTGTAGCCCGCGAAGATCCTCCGGCGCTCCTCGCGCTCCGCTTCCTTCCCCATCGACGCCCACACATCGGTGTACACGGCGTCCGCCCCGCGCACGGCGTCGGCCGGCTCCGTGAACAGCTCCACCCTGCCGCCGGTGGCCTCGGCCTGCACCCGGGCCGCGGCCACGATGGCCGGGTCGGGACGGTAGCCCTCGGGCGTGGCGATCGCCAGGTCGAACCCCAGGTACCCGGCTGCCTGGATCAGGGAGTGGGCCACGTTGTTGCCGTCCCCGACGAAGGCGACCCGCCGGCCCCCGAGGCGGCCCAGGGCTTCCTCCAGCGTCATCACGTCGGCGAGAGCCTGGCATGGGTGATGCTCGTCGGTCAGGGCGTTGATGATCGGGATGCTGGAGTGGGACGCCAGCTCCTCGACCCGGGCGTGGGCGAACGTGCGGATCGTGAGCGCGGACAGGTAGCGCGAGAGGACCCGGGCGGTGTCCGCCACGGTCTCGCCGTGGCCCAGCTGGAGCTCATCGGGCCGCAGGACGATCGGGAGCATCCCGAGCGCCCAGGCGGCATCCTCGAGGCTCACCCGGGTGCGCGTCGACGGCTTGTCGAAGATCATGCCGACGCGCCCACCCGCCAGCGCCCCCCGATGGAGGCCCGGCTCGCGCTTGAACCGGTGCGAGAGGTCAAGGATCTCCCGGACTCCCTCGCGACCGAGGGAGTCGAGCGTCAGGAAGTGCTCAGCCACGGGATCGCGCTCCCTTTCAACGGGGGCCGGCCGTCGCAGCGCCTCGGGCGCGCGCGACGATCGGGGCAAGGAGATCGCCGAGCGTGGGGACGTCCGCTTCGGCGGGGACCTCCTCGAGCTCGTAGCGGACCCGTACCACGGGCTTCTCGAGGTGGAGCACGCGATTCAGGTCGATCGGGGTCGCCGCGAGCACGAGATCGGCGGGCATGGCGTTGAGCGTGTCCTCGAGCTCGTGCATCTGCTCCTGGCCATAGCCCATGGCCGGAAGAAGGTGCTGGAGGGCAGGGTACTTCGCGAGCGTCTGGGCCAGGCTGCCCATTGCGTAGGGGACCGGGTCGACGACTTCGGCGGCGCCGAAGCGCTGGGCCGCGACGATGCCCGCCCCGAACGTCATGCCGCCGTGGGTGAGGGTCGGCCCGTCTTCGACGACCGCCACCCGCTTGCGCGTGATCTCGCCACCCTCGAGGGTGAGCGTCGAGCGCGCCAGGATCACCTCGGCCCGCGGGTTGAAGGTGGCGATGTTGCCTCGGACCGTCTCGACGGCGCTCGGCTCGGCCGAGTCAATCTTGTTGATGACGATGACGTCGGCCATCCGCAGGTTCGCCTCGCCGGGGTGATAGCGGAGCTCGTGACCGGGCCGGAGCGGATCCACCACGACGACGAAGAGGTCCGGCTTGTAGAAGGGGAAGTCGTTGTTGCCGCCGTCCCACAGGATGACGTCGGCCTCTTTCTCGGCCTCGCGGAGGATCGCCTCGTAGTCGACGCCCGCGAAGAGGACCCGGCCTGCGTCGAGGTGCGGCTCGTACTCCTCGCGCTCCTCGATCGTCGTGTCGTGGCGGTCGAGGTCAGCGTAGGTCGCGAAGCGCTGGACGCGCTGCCTGACCAGGTCACCGTACGGCATGGGGTGGCGGATCACGACCACCTTCAGGCCCTGCGCCTCGAGCGCGCGCGCGAGGTAGCGCGTCGTCTGGCTCTTCCCGGCGCCCGTGCGCGCCGCACCGGTGGCCACGACCGGCTTCGTGCTCCGGATCATCGTCTGGACCGGACCGAGGAGCACGAAGTTCGCGCCGCCCGCCAGGACGCGGCTGGCCTGGTGCATCACGAACTCGTGGGCGACGTCGCTGTAGGCGAAGACGACCCGGTCGATCTTCTGGCGGGCGAAGATGCGTTCGAGCTCGGCCTCCGGGACGATGTCGATGCCGTCCGGGTAGAGTGGCCCGGCGAGCTCCGCCGGATAGCGGCGATGGTCGATCCCGGGGATCTGGGTGGCTGTGAAAGCCACGACCTCCACGCCCGGGTCGTCGCGATACAGCACGTTGAAGTCATGGAAGTCGCGCCCGGCTGCGCCCATGATCACGACCTGTGTGCGGTCCATGGTCGTCCGCTCCTCCGCATCTCTGCCGACGCGGACGAGCCGGTTCCCGACCACGGGCCCGGCGGTCGTCCTACTGCGCTGAGTGTCGCTTCCCCGTCAAGCGGCCTGCTAGGGCCGAGCGGACCCCGGGGGCGGGGCCGGTCGGCCGCGCGAAGACGCCCGCTTCGTGAATCGAAAAGGCCTCCGGCGTACCGGAGGCCTTTCGGTGCTGCGCTCTCGCGCCGGCGCTCAGGCGCGGCGGAGGGCGAAGCAGTCGCTGCAGTAGACCGGCTTGCCGCTCGTGGGACGGAAGGGGACCTGGGCCTCCTTGCCGCAGTTGGAGCAGGTCGCGGTGAACATCTCGCGCGGGCCGCGGGAATAGCCCCCGCCGCTGCCGCCGCCGTACCCGCCGCTGTCGCTGTAGCCACCGCTGCGGTTTCCGAAACCGGTTCCGCCGCCGTAGCTGCCGCCGCTGTCACCGCGGGCCGCCTTGCGGCTTGCGCGGCAGGACGGACAACGTCGGGGCTCCGTGAAGCCGCGGGTCGCGTAGAACTCCTGCTCACGCGCTGTAAAGACGAAGTCCTGGCTGCAATCCGCGCAGGTCATCACCTTGTCGCTGTACAAAGAAAACCGCTCCTCTGTGCTCGCCGGCGCCCGCGACCCTTGACCGACTGTCTCGCGGGAGTCCGTGAGTGGGAGCGATCGTGTCTGCCGGAATTCCTGTGCCCGCCGTGCGGGCTTACGCGTGCACGTTAGTTGATCCGCGACACGATGGGAAGAGGGTACTTCACGGACGCGATTCGCGCCGCCGGCATGGTACCGTCGGCCGATGGAAGCCACCGCGCGTGTTGTCGCGGCGTGCGTCGAGCGCCGCGCCGCGCGGTCACCTCGCCGGGCAGCCGCCCCCAATCCGGGCCGACCGGCCCGCGCGAACGGCCGATCCGGCGCCTGCACTTGCGTACGGGGCGGTCCACACTGACGATCATGAGAACCCGGCAGGCAACCCGATGACGGGCAGCCCCGACGTCCGCGAGGCCGCGGGGCGGCTCGCGCGGCTCGGCTTCCTCGTCGTCAACGGCTCCCAGCCCCAGGAGACCGGGGCGTCCGAGCTCCTCGTCGCGCTGCGAAGCCGCCCCACGCTCGAGCATTTCGACGCCGAGCTGGTCGAGCACTGGGTGACGAGCCAGGGCCGCGGCCACCTCGCGGCGATCACCCGCATGGCGCAGCCACCCAACCCCGCGCCCTACGCGTGGGGCGCGATCCGGGTCGTCGACCGCGTGGCCGCGTTCAACTCGTTCCTGAGCTTCGGTGGTGAGGTCACGGTGGCGGCGACCGATGCCGACACGACGATCGTGATCTTCGATTCCCCGGCACCGATCGCGCGCTCCACCGGCCACAGCCAGGCGGTCGACCCGCTTACCGGCGAGGTCGGCGCGTTCTTCGCCCGGTTGAAGGTCCCGATCGACTTCCTGCCCGGCGCGGAGGAGCGCATCGCGTCGATGTCGCCCCGAGGCCTCTTCGCCGCGATGCTGGCGTCGCTCCAGCGGCGCTTCGCCCATGCGGAGGGGCTCCGCGAGGCACAGCCGGCGATCGCTGCGTGGGCAGCCAGGGAAGCGCACCGGATGCTCCAGGAGCACGCCCCGGACTGGGAGACCGGCGAGCGCCTGACCACGGAGCTGGCGCTCGACCGCGGCTGAGCCGCGACCGGGTCTCCCGCCCGCGCCGGTTCGCCCGGCTCCCCCGGGTTGCCCCTCGACGTCGAGCCTGACGCTGCGGCTACACTCGGTCCCATGGAGCCCATGACCCGCGATCGGCGCCGGCAGCTTCTCGATGAGACGGCGGCCGAGCGGATCCTCGTCCTCGACGGCGCGATGGGGACGCTCATCCAGCAGTACCAGCTGAGCGAGGCGGACTTCCGGGGGACACGCTTCGCGGACCACCCCCGCGACCTGCGCGGCGACAACGACCTGCTCTCGCTGACCCGGCCGGATGTCATCTCCGCGATCCACGCGGCGTACCTCGAGGCGGGCGCGGACGTCATCGAGACGAACTCCTTCAACGCCACCGCCATCAGCCAGTCGGACTACGGGCTGGCCCACCTCGCGCGGGAGATGAATGAGACGGCCGCCCGCCTTGCGCGGAGCGCCGCCGACGCGGCGGAGGCGCAGGACGGACGGCCGCGCTGGGTTGCCGGGGCGCTCGGGCCCACGAACCGGACCGCGTCGATCTCGCCGGACGTCGCGGATGCGGGCGCGCGCAACATCCGCTTCGAGGAGCTTCGGGCGGCCTATGCCGATGCGGCCCGCGGGCTCATCGACGGCGGTGCCGACCTTCTCCTGGTCGAGACGATCTTCGACACGCTCAACGCGAAGGCCGCGATCTTCGCGCTCGAGGAGGTCTTCGAGGCCGCCGGGCTGCGGCTGCCGGTGCTCCTGTCCGGCACCATCGTCGACCTGTCCGGGCGGACGCTGTCCGGCCAGACCCCGGAGGCGTTCTGGTACTCGGTCCGCCACGCCCGCCCGTGGAGCATCGGCCTCAACTGCGCACTCGGCGCGACGGCGCTCCGGCCGTTCATCGCGGAGCTCGGCCGCGTCGCCGACGTCCGCCTGACCGCCTACCCGAACGCGGGCCTCCCCAACGATCTTGGCGGCTACGACGAGGCACCGGCGGAGACCGCGAGCGTTCTTGGTGGTTTTGCCCGCGACGGGCTGGTCAACCTGGTCGGCGGTTGCTGCGGCACGACCCCGGCACACGTCCGCGCGGTGGCTGCCGCCATCCGGGGGATCGCGCCGCGCGCCGTTCCCAGGTTGCCGCGCCGAACCCGGCTGGCCGGGCTGGAGGCCGTGGAGATCGGACCCGACTCGCGGTTCGTGAACGTGGGCGAGCGGACCAACGTGACGGGCTCACGCGCGTTCGCGAGACGGATCCTCGCCGGAGACTTCGACGCGGGCGTCGCGATCGCCCGGGAACAGGTGGAGAACGGCGCCCAGCTGATCGACGTCAACATGGACGAGGCGATGCTCGACTCCGAGGCGGCCATGGTCCGCTTCCTGGATCTCATCGCCGGCGAGCCGGCGATCGCCCGCGTCCCGGTGATGATCGACTCGTCGAACTGGTCCGTGATCGAGGCGGGCCTGCGATCGGTCCAGGGCAAGCCGGTCGTGAACTCGCTCTCGCTCAAGGAGGGCGAGGCGCCCTTCCTCGCCCAGGCCCGGCTCGCCCGTCGGTACGGGGCGGCCGTCGTCGTGATGGCGTTCGACGAAGCCGGGCAGGCCGAGAGCGTGGACCGCAAGGCCGAGATCCTGTCCCGCGCCCACCGGCTGCTGGTCGACGAGGCCGGCTTCGACGACGAGGACGTGATCCACGACCCGAATGTGTTCGCGATCGGGACCGGGATCGAAGAGCACGCCGCCTACGGCACGGCGTACATGGAGGCAACCCGCGAGCTGCGCCGCCGGTTCCCCCACTCCCTGGTGAGCGGGGGGGTCAGCAACGTGTCGTTCGCGTTCCGCGGCAACGACCCGGTTCGCGAGGCGATCCACGCGGTCTTCCTCTACCACGCGGTCGGCGCCGGCATGGGGATGGGCATCGTGAACCCGGCCGCGCTCGCGATCTACTCGGAGATCGAGCCCGGACTGCGGGAGCGGGTCGAGGACCTGGTGCTCAACCGGCGTCCCGACGCGACGGAGCGGCTCCTTTCCGTGGCCGACACGGCCCGCGGCGGCGCTCATGGAAGCGGCCCCGACCTGTCCTGGCGGACGTTGCCGGTCGAGGAGCGGCTGACCCATGCGCTGGTCGAGGGGATCGCCGAGTTCGTGGTCGCGGACGTCGAGGAGGCTCGCCTGCGGGCCGCTCGTCCCCTCGACGTGATCGAGGGGTCGCTGATGGCCGGGATGGACCGTGTCGGCGACCTGTTCGGCGCTGGCAAGATGTTCCTCCCGCAAGTCGTCAAGAGCGCCCGGGTCATGAAGACGGCCGTTGCGCACCTTGTCCCCTTCATCGAGGCGGAGCAGCGGGCCGGCGGCCGCGCGCCCCAGGCCAAGGGCCGGATCGTGATGGCCACCGTCAAGGGCGACGTCCACGACATCGGCAAGAACATCGTGGGCGTGGTCCTCGGCTGCAACAACTACGAGGTCATCGACCTGGGCGTCATGGTCCCCGCGGCGAAGATCCTCGCCACCGCGCGCGACGTCCACGCCGACGTGATCGGGCTGTCCGGGCTGATCACCCCGTCGCTCGAGGAGATGCGGCACGTCGCCGGCGAGATGGAGCACGAGGGCTTCACGATCCCGCTCCTGGTGGGAGGAGCCACCACGTCGCGCGTTCACACCGCGGTCAAGATCGAGCCCGCCTACGGGGGGCCCGTGGTCCACGTCGCGGACGCGTCGCGGGCGGTCGGCGTCGTGGGTGCGCTCCTTGGTGACGACCGCGTGGCGTTCGCGACGGGGATCCGCACCGAGTACGAGACGGTCCGCCGCGACCGCGGTGACCGCCAGGCCCGGGAATCCCGTGTTCCGATCGAGGATGCCCGCGCCAACGCGCTGCACGTGGACCTCGCCAACCCGGTGCCGGTCCCCGCCTTCACCGGGCCGCGAACGTTCGCCGACCACCCCCTCGCCGACCTCGTGCCGCGGATCGACTGGACCCCGTTCTTCGCCGCCTGGGAGCTCCGCGGCCACTACCCGGAGATCCTGGCCGATGGCCGCGTCGGCGCCCAGGCGCGCTCGCTCCACGCGGACGCGGTGGCGCTCCTCGAGCGCCTGGTCGGTGACCGGCTGCTGCGGGCGAGCGCGGTCGTCGGCTTCTGGCCGGCGAACGCGGTGGGCGACGACATCGAGCTGTACGACGACCCGGACCGGTCCGCGCTCGCCGCCGTCCTGCACACCCTCCGCCAGCAGCTGCAGAAGCCGCCCGGGCGGCCGAACATCGCCGCCGCGGACTTCGTGGCGCCGCGCGAGTCCGGCGTCCTGGACTACGTCGGCGCGTTCGCGCTGACGGCCGGTCACGGCGTTGCCGAGACGGCGGCGACGTACGAAGCTGCCCACGACGACTACCACGCGATCCTCGTGAGGGCGCTCGCGGACCGGCTTGCCGAGGCCTTCGCCGAACGCCTCCACGAGATCGTGCGCCGGGAGCTGTGGGGCTATGCGCCCGGCGAGGCGCTCTCGATGGACGACCTCGTGGCCGAGCGGTACCAGGGGATCCGCCCGGCGCCCGGCTACCCGGCCCTGCCCGACCACGCCGAGAAGGAGACGCTCTTCGCGCTCCTGGAGGCTCCCGCGCGCGCCGGGATCACGCTCACCGAGTCGATGGCGATGCGTCCGGCCGCGTCGGTCAGCGGCATCTACCTGTGGCGACCCGAGTCGGCGTACTTCGGGATCGGGCGGATCGGGGCGGACCAGCTCGAGGATTACGCGCGCCGGACGGGCCGCCCCCTCGTCGAGACGGCCCGCTGGCTTGCGCCGAACCTGGACGACTGACCGGGCGCGCGACATCAGCGGGACCGGCGCTCCGTCGGTCGCGCGGCGCGACCGCCCCACCTGGCCCGCGCCGCACCCGGACGGGGCCGTACACTCAGGGCCGATGGCCGAGCCCGTTCCTCCGATCCCGCTCCCGCGCACGACGTTCGAGCTGCCCGACGGGCGCCGCATCCACGTCTACGGCGAGGTCCGCGGCGTGCCGCCGGACGATGCCCCGCGTTCCGAGCCGACCGCGCTCCACATGCGCCGCGACGAGCTCACGGCCAGCTGGATCGCCGTCAGTCCCGCCCGCAATGTGCGGCCGCACTCGTCGGCGCCCAGCGGGAGCGGAACGGTCGCCGGCAGTCCGGCCGAGCGCTACCGCTGCCCGCTCTGCCCCGGCGGACCCGAGATCGCCTTCAGCTACGAGGCCGCCGTCTTCGAGAACCGCTTCCCCTCGTTCGTGGCCGACCCACCTCCCGTCCCGGACCCCGGAGATCCCCGCTATGCGCCGTCCGTGGGCACCTGCGAGGTCGTGATGTTCACCGAGCGTCACGAGGGAAACTTCGCGACGCTCACGCCGGCCGAGACGGCGCGCGTCATCGCCGTCTGGACGGACCGGACGCGCGAGCTGTGGGCGAACCCCCGCCACGCGTTCGTGATGGCATTCGAGAACCGGGGCGCCGAGATCGGGGCCACGCTGTCGCACCCGCACGGCCAGATCTATGCATTCGGGCACCTGCCCCCGACCATCGAGCGACGGGTCGTCGCCCTCGCCGACCACCGGGCGGCGCACGCCGCGTGCCTCACCTGCGGGGTGGTCGCGGAGGAGCTCGCCTCGGCGCGCCTGCTCGTCGCCAATCCGCACTGGGCGATCGGCGTGCCCTTCGCGCCGCGCTGGCCGTTCGAGGTGCACGTCCGGGCGATCCGGCACGGGCTGCGGCGCCTGGCCGACCTGCAGCCCGATGAGGCGCGCTCGCTCGCCGAGGCGCTCCACGGGGTGGTCGCGCGCTACAACGACCTGTTCGGCTTCGAGCTGCCCTACATGCTGATCGTCCACGAGGCGCCGGCGGGCGCCGACGACTGGCACCTGGCGGTCGAGTTCTACCCTCCCCACCGCTCCGAGAAGCTGACGAAGATCCGGGCCTCGGTCGAGACGGCGACGGCGCTCTTCATCAACGACACGCTCCCGGAGCTGAGCGCCGCGCGGTTGGCTGCGATCCCGGTCGCGCAGCGCGAGCCCCACCCGGGTTTCGCCGTCGCAACGCACGCATGACCTCCCCGGCCCGCCCGGCAGCCACGACACCCGCGGATCTCGCGCCCGGCGCCATGCGTGACGCGCTCGCCGCGATCGAGCCGCTCGCCGCCGCGGACCCGGAGGCAATCCGGATGGTGCGCGCCCCGGGACGCGTCAACCTCATCGGCGAGCACACCGACTACAACCTCGGGTTCGTGCTGCCCGCCGCGATCGACCTGGAGATCCGCATCGCGTTCGTGCCGACCGCCGATCGCCGCGTGGAGCTGGTGAGCGGCGCGACCGGCGAACGGTCCGGCTTCGACCTGGAGGCGATCGGTCCGCGACGAGGGTCCTGGATCGACTACCCCGCCGGGACCGCCTGGGCCCTCGCCGAGGCCGGCATCCCGATGCACGGGCTGCGCGGGATCATCGCCAGCTCCCTGCCGACCTCGTCCGGCCTCTCGTCGTCGGCCGCGCTCGAGCTCGCATCGGCCTGGGCGCTCACCGAAGCGCCCGGCGGGGGCCTGGAGCCGCTGGATCTCGCCCGGATCTGCCAGCGCGCCGAGAACGCCTACGTCGGGGTGAACTGCGGCCTGATGGACCAGTTCGCGAGCGCCTGCGGCGTGGAAGGCGACGCGATCCTCCTGGACTGCCGGTCGCTGGACTTCCGGCCGATCGCGCTGCCGCTCGCGACACATACCCTCGTGGTCGTCCACACCGGCTCGACGCGCAGCCTCACGACCTCGCAGTACAACGTCCGGCGGGCCCAGTGCGAGGCCGCTGCCGCGGCGCTCGGGGCTGAGGATCCCGCGATCCGGTCGCTGCGCGACGTGACGCCGGCGATGCTGCCGCGGATCCGCGACCTGGTCGGCGACGAAGCGTTCCGCCGGAGCCGCCACGTGGTCACCGAGAACCGACGGGTCGAGGAGACGATCGTCGCGCTCGCCTCCGGCGATCTCGCCGCGGTCGGCCGGCTCTGGGCTGCGAGCCACGCGTCGCTCCGGGACGACTTCGAGGTCGTGTCGCCGGAGCTCGACGCGCTTGTCGAGATCGCCACGGCCGTGCCGGGGGTGGTCGCGGCCCGGATGACCGGCGCGGGCTTCGGCGGCTGCACGATCAACCTGGTGGAGCGCGATGCCGTCGCTGCGCTGGCCAGCCGGGTCACGGCGGACTACCCGGGCCGGACCGGCCTCACCTCGCGAATCTACGCGGTCGACGCGGTGGCCGGCGCGGGCATCGTCGCCGGCTGACGGTCGCCCGCCCTGGAGTCAAGCCGCGGGCCGGCGATCCGGACGGCTCGGGCTAGACTCTTCGTCGGAAGGGGGGCGCGATGGCCGGCTCGTCGTGGAGGAAGTCACCACCGGAGTTGGTGGCCGCGTTCACAGCATCCGTGCGGGCGCATCCGGAGTTGGCGTCACACCAGATGTTCGGTTACCCGGCCGCGTTCCTCGGCGGCCACCTGGCGACCTCGCTCCACCAGGACAGCTGGATCGTCCGCCTGTCGCCCATCGACGGGGCGGCCCTGCGCGATCTCGGGGGCGGCGACTTCGAGCCGATGGCGGGGCGGGCGATGCGCGGATACGTGACCCTCCCGGCCGCGATCATCGCGGACCCCGCCGCCCTCGACTCCTGGATCCTCCGGGCGATCGCGCACGTTCGGACGCTCACGCCGAAGTGAGGCCGGGCCTCGGCAGCCGGCTGGACCCCGCAGCGAGCACCCGCCGCGGCCCCATCCAGCTCGCCATGTGGGTCGCGGGCGGCCCGCTGCTGGTCGGGGCGCTCGTCAACCTGGTCGGGCTCGAGCGCCGACGAGCAGCGGTCGCGGGCGGCGCCGAGCCGGCAGGGCCACCGGGAGATCACAGGGCCTCCCCGGTCGACGCTGCCTGATGGGCGCGGGCCGGGTCAGGCGGGCAGGGCGACCGACTCCAGAGGCACGTCCCAGTGCGCCTCGAGGAGCGCGAAGCGGCGATGCTCCTCGAGCCGGTACGCGTCCTGGTCCGGGAAGAGCCGGGCCGCGATCTCCGCCTCGGCGTGCGCCTCCATGGCGGACCAGTCGCGGTAGACGATCGTCACCAGGACATCCCAGTCGGCTCGACCGTCGCCGTGGAAGCGCGGCACGTCGAGGGTGACGTCGAGAAAGCGACCGCTGCGGAGCTGCTCGCGCAGGATCGGCCAGTGGTTCCGGGTGAAGAGCTCCACGAACTCCGCGTGGGAGCCCCAGCGGGTCCGGTAGTAGTAGGCGACGCGGACGGGCGAACCGGCCATGCTGGCCTCCTGGCGACATGCGGGCGGGGTGGACAGCGCGATTCTGGCGCGAAGCGCCGGCGCGTGCGCGCTACGCTCCCGGCAGGAGGTCCCGCCGATGCACGTCACACTGGTCCACGTCAGGGTGCTCCCGGAGCACGTCGCCGAGTTCATCGGGGCAACCGGCCCGAACCATGCCGGCGCCGTCGCCGAACCCGGCTGTGTCCGCTTCGACGTGCTCCAGTCGTCCGACGACCCGACCCGGTTCGTCCTCTACGAGGCCTATCGCGACGCCGCGGCGGCGGCGACGCACAAGGAGACGGCGCACTACCTCGCGTGGCGGGCTGCGGTTGCGGGCTGGATGGCGGAGCCGCGCCGCGGCGAGCCGTTCACGGGGCTCCTGCCCGTCCTCCCGTGAGCAACAGCGGGCCGGCGGGCTCCGCGGCGGCGGGTGACGGACCTGCCGGATTCGTCGAAGCGGCGCTCGCGGCGCTCGCGCCGTTCGCGGTGGCGCGCCTGCCGCGGATCATCTTCGGGGCGGGCCGGATCGCCGAGCTGCCGGGCATCGTCGCCGGGCACGGGAAGCGGGCACTCATCGTCACGGGACGCCGCTCGTTTCGCGAGGGTCCGGCGTGGGCACCGCTCGTCGAGGGCCTCGCCGCGGCCGGCCTCGAGTGGGAGCACCTTGCCGTCACGGGCGAGCCCGGCCCCGACCTCGTGGACCGCGCGGTCGCCGACCGGCGTCACCAGCCCCCGGATGTGGTCGTCGGGATCGGTGGCGGAGCGGCCCTCGACGCCGCCAAGGCGATCGCGGGGCTCCTTCGAAGCGGAACGTCGCTCCTCGACCACCTCGAGGGCGTCGGGGGCGGCCGCCCCTACCCCGGGCCCGCCACGCCGTTCATCGCGGTCCCGACGACGGCCGGTACCGGCAGCGAGGCCACGAAGAACGCCGTGATCTCCGGGCGATTGCCGGGCGCTGCCCCCGCCGACCCGCCGTTCAAGAAGTCGTTCCGGGACGAGCGGCTGGTGGCTGTCGTCGCGCTCGTGGACCCCGACCTGCTGCTCGGCTGCCCGCCGGACGTGATCGCCGGCGACGGGATGGACGCCCTGACCCAGCTGCTGGAGGCGTTCACGAGCACTGGCGCCTCGCCGTTCAGCGACGCCGTCGCGCGCAGCGGGCTGGCCGTGATCGGTGGAGCGCTGCCTGCCTGGCATGCCGCGGCGATCGGGGGCGCGGACGGCGAGGTGACGGCCGCAGCGCGCGGCGCGATGGCGTGGTCAG
Source organism: Chloroflexota bacterium (assembly GCA_034435355.1). Taxonomy (GTDB): domain Bacteria; phylum Chloroflexota; class Limnocylindria; order Limnocylindrales; family CSP1-4; genus CTSoil-043. The sequence continues at coordinate 7,338 of DAOTXE010000010.1, read as the reverse complement.
CGCTCTGCTCTGGGATCGCCCTGGCCAACGCGGGCCTGGGCGCCGTCCACGGGCTCGTCGCCCCGCTCGGGGCGCGCTTCGGGATCCACCACGGCGCGGGGTGCGGCGCACTCCTGGCGGCCGCGACCCGGACGAACGCCGCCGCGCTGGCGGAGCGGGCGCCCGGCTCGCCGGCCCTGCTCCGCTACGCAGAGGCCGGGCGCCTCCTCGCGGGCGATGGGCTGCCCGGACGGGCGCCGGTCCTCGACGAGGTCGCCCGGCGGGCGCTGCCCGAAACGCTGGACCGGCTGGCGGCGGAGCTGCGGATCCCCCGGCTGGCCGCCTGCGGGATCACCGGGGAGGCGTTCCCGGCCCTCGTGGCGGAGAGCCGCGGCAGCAGCATGCGGACGAACCCCGTGACCCTGACCGACGCAGAAATCGGGGCGATCCTCGCCGCGTCGCTCTGAGCGGTCGCTCAGCCCGCGCGCGTCGGCCGGGTCATCTCCTCCGGCTTCACCCAGGAGTCGAACTCATCGGGCGTCAGGAAGCCGGACTCGAGGGCCGCCTCCCGGAGCGTCGAGCCGGCGTGGTGGGCGCTCTTTGCGATCTTCGCCGCCCTGTCGTAGCCGATGTGCGGGGCAAGCGCGGTGACGAGCATGAGCGAGCTGGCAACGTGCTCGGCGATCCGCCCCTCGTCGGGCTCCAGGCCCTCGATGCAGTGCTCGCGGAACGATCGGCAGCCGTCGGTGAGCAGCTCGATGGCGTGCAGGAGGTCGTGGGCGATGATCGGCTTGAAGACGTTGAGCTCGAAGTTGCCCTGGCTGCCGGCCATCCCGATCGCGACGTCGTAGGCCATCACCTGTACGGCGACCATCGTGAGCATCTCGCTCTGCGTGGGGTTCACCTTGCCCGGCATGATCGACGAGCCCGGCTCGTTCTCCGGCAGCCGCAGCTCCCCCAGACCGGCGCGCGGCCCCGACCCCAGCCAGCGGACGTCGTTCGCGATCTTCATGAGGCTCGTCGCCAGCGTCCGCAGGGCGCCCGAGGCGGACACGGTGGCCTCCTGGCCCGCGAGCGCGGCGAACTTGTTCGGCGCTGAGACGAACGGGAGGCCAGTGAGCTCGGCGATCCGGGCGGCTGTCCGGTCCGCGAACTCCGGGTGGGCGTTCAGCCCGGTTCCCACCGCGGTCCCGCCGAGGGCGATCTCGTGGAGCCCGGGCAGCGCCGCCCAGAGCCGGGCGAGATCGCCGTCGAGCATCGCGACGTAGCCGGAGAACTCCTGGCCGAGCGTGATCGGCACCGCGTCCTGGAGGTGCGTCCGCCCGATCTTCACGATCCCCATCCATGCCTGCGCCTTCGCATCGAGGGCATCCCGTAGTGCAGCCACCGAGGGGAGGAGGCGCCGCTCGATCTCCGTCGCGGCGGCCATGTGGAGCGCGGTCGGGAACGTGTCATTCGAGGACTGGCTCATGTTCACGTCGTCGTTCGGGTGGATCGGGGTCTTGCCGCCGCGCACCCCCGTCGCGAGCTCGTTGGCCCGCCCGGCGATCACCTCGTTGACGTTCATGTTCGACTGCGTGCCCGAGCCGGTCTGCCAGACGCGGAGCGGGAACTCCGCGGCGAGCGACCCGGAGACGACCTCGTCCGCCGCACGCACGACCAGGTCGCGCTTGTCGGCGCGGAGGAGACCCAGGTCGGCATTCACGTCGGCGGCGGCCCGCTTGAGGATCCCGAAGGCGTGCACGATCGGGACCGGCATCGTGTCCCGGCCGATCGCGAAGTGGTGGAGCGAGCGCTGGGTCTGGGCGCCCCAGTAGTGGTCGGCCGGGACCTCGATCGGGCCCATCGAATCCGACTCGGTGCGGGTGGCTCCGGCTGGGGCATGGCAGTCGATCGCGGTCATGGGTGCCTCACGGCCGGTCGTCGTCGGCTCAGCTGCGGGCGCGGATCGGCAGCGCGTCGCCCGGCTTCGGCTCCTGCAGGACGGCCGGCGCACCCTCGTCGCCCGGAAGGGCCGGCAGGAACGGCGCGAGGCCCACGAGCATCGCCGTGGTCTTGAGGTCGAGCCAGGCGAGCGCAAGGGTCCCGGCCACGATCACCGTCCACGGGCGGTTGGTGCGGGCACCCCAGATCACGAGCAGCGCCGCCCCGAGCACGCGGGCGGCGGTCATCAGCGGGGCAGGCCGGCCCTGGACCTCCAGGATCGAACGCGGCCACTCGAACCAGAGCCCCGGGGCGATCGCGAACGAGATGCCGACGACGATGGCCGTGGCGCCGAGCGCAATCGCCAGGTTCCGCCATTCGCGCCGCGCGACGAACCAGAGCAGCCCGATGCCCGGCGTCACCTTGGTGAGGAGCACGAAGGACCAGGCCGCCGGCTTCCGGAAGCCGAGCACGATTGCCGCGGCCATGAGGATCTCGATGTTGCCCAGATAGGCATCCCAGACGATCGGGAAGAAGACCAGGATCGCGAGCGACCAGCGCCGGCCCAGCCATGCCACCACGAGCGCGAGGAAGGCGAACCAGCCGATGGCGAAGACCGGCCAGGGCAGCAGGTGGAAGAGCGAGAAGAGCTGGGCAACAGCCGGGCTGTAGCGGAACGCCCCGTACTGGTCCGGGCTGAAGTCGAAGTGATAGGGCGCGGCCGGGTTGACGACCCAGTAAGCATACGCGTCGTAGGCAACCCAGGAGCCGCCATAGGCTGCGAACCAGGCGAGAATGGCGATGCCAACCAGCGAGAGCCGATCGCGAAGCACGACCGGGTCCAGCTGGCCGAGCAGCTCCACGGTCCGCATGCGGAGGTCGCGAATGCCCACCCCCACGCGTGCGGCGTTGCGAAGGCCAGACACGTGTACCACCGAACGGCGGCCGAATCGAGCCGCCCTCTACGGCGCGACCGGTGCGAGGTGAGTCTACCGCGCCGGCACCATGCAGGCCGGTCGGGACGCCCGGGCTGGGCGTCGAGCACGACTGCCGTACACTGCCCGTGCCGGGCGATCAGGTGGATCGAGGCACCAGTGAGGGACGAATGACGAAGGACACCCAGGGCCGGCCGGTGCCGGCGCAGACGCGGGGGATGCGCTAGGTGCCGCCCCGCAAGCGCAAGATCACGTACCCGCCGGCGCGGACGGCGAACCGGCCGGCGCCGCCGCCGGGACTCGCCGGCGAACCGTACGTCCGCCCGACCGTCGTGGCGATCGACCTCGCCGCCCGGGCCGGCCGGCCCGGCCTCGCGATCGGGGATCGCGTCCGAATCGGGGGCAGCGGGCTCTACGCCGGCGAGGCGGCCGTCATCGAGCGCTTCAGCAACGGGGCCATCCCGGCCGCCGTCGTCCGCACCGAGGCGGGACGCACGCGCCAGGTCCGCACCATCGACCTGGAGCCGATCCCGCCCGAGCGCTGATCCGCACCGCACACGGATCCCCCGCGGGAGGGAGCCGGGGCCGGCCCCGCGGGTGCCTGCATGCCGGCCCCCGGAGGAACGCACGATGGCGGTGAGCGAGCACGCGGGGCGACCGGCGCCGCATTCGCTGCTGGTCGACGTCGATCGCCTGGTCGCCGCCTACTACGATCGCCGGCCCGACGTCGCCGTCCCATCGCAGCGGGTCGCCTTCGGGACATCTGGCCACCGAGGGTCGTCGCTCGGAACGTCGTTCAACGAGGCGCACATCGTCGCCACGAGCGCGGCGATCTGCCGCCACCGCCGCCGGGCAGGGATCGATGGGCCGCTCTTCATCGGCCGCGACACGCACGCGCTCTCGGAGCCGGCGCTCCGGACCGCGATCGAGGTGCTCGTCGCCGACGGTGTCGACGTCCGTGTCGACAGCGGGGACGGCTACACGCCCACCCCGGCCGTCTCGCACGCGATCCTCGTGCACAACCGGGGCCGGCGGCAGGGCCTGGCGGACGGCATCGTCGTCACGCCGTCGCACAACCCACCGGCGGACGGCGGCTTCAAGTACAACCCGCCGACGGGCGGGCCGGCCGATGCGTCGATCACGGGCGCGATCGAGCGCGAGGCGAACACGATCCTGGCCGGCAGTCCCGGCGACGGCGTCGACGTCGTGCAGCGGGTTTCCTTCGAGCGAGCACGCGCGGCGACGCGCGGCCACGACTTCATGGGGGCCTACGTCGCCGACCTCGGAGCGGTGGTCGACATGGAGGCGATTCGCGCCTCGGGCCTGCATCTCGGGGTGGACCCGCTCGGCGGCGCGAGCGTCGCCTACTGGGGCGCCATCGGCGAGCGGTACGGCCTGGACCTGACGGTCACGAACGACCGCGTCGATCCCCGGTTCGCGTTCATGACGGTGGACTGGGACGGCAGGATCCGGATGGACCCGTCGTCGCCCCACGCGATGGCGAGCCTGGTGGGCCTCAAGGACCGCTTCGACCTCGCGTTCGCCAACGACACCGATGCCGACCGCCACGGGATCGTGACGCGGGGTGCCGGCCTCCTCAACCCGAACCACTTCCTGTCCGCCGCAGTCGCGTACCTGTTCGGCGGCGGCCGGGACTGGCCGGGCGAAGTCGCGGTGGGCAAGACGCTGGTTTCCACCAGCATGCTCGACCGCGTGGTCGCGTCGCTCGGGCGGCGCCTCCTGGAAGTCCCGGTCGGCTTCAAGTGGTTCGTCGAGGGACTGCTCGACGGGAGCGTCGGCTTCGGCGGGGAGGAGAGCGCGGGGGCCTCCTTCCTCCGCCGCGACCGTTCCGTCTGGACCACCGACAAGGACGGCCTGATCGCGTGCCTGCTCGCCGCCGAAATGACCGCGCGCGGCGGCCGCGACCCCGGCGAGACCTACCGCGAGCTGACCGAGCGGTTCGGCGCGCCCGCCTATCGGCGGATCGACGCCCCGGCCAGCCCGGAGCAGAAGGCCGTGCTGACGCGCCTCTCGCCCGGCCAGGTGGCCGCCACGGAGCTGGCCGGCGAGCCGATCACCGCCAAGCTGACGACCGCCCCCGGCAACGGCGCGCCGATCGGCGGGCTCAAGGTGGTGACGGAGCATGCCTGGTTCGCGGCGCGCCCATCCGGAACCGAGAACGTCTACAAGGTCTACGCGGAGAGCTTCCTCGGCGACGACCACCTCGCCCGGGTGATCGAGGAAGCGCAGGCGGTGGTGACGGCCGCGCTGGGGTGACTTCGAGGCGCCGCCGGCCCCGCCTGGCTAGGCGACCTGCACGCGCAGCATCCAGGCGTGCTTCTCGAAGACCTCCTCGATACCGATCAGGATCCCCTGGCTGACCGGATCGACGCCCAGGCGCTCGATCCGCTCGCGAAGATGCGCGTTGAGGACGTCGATGCGGGACCCGATGAGCCCCGCAGCGTCCCGGTCCGCGACCGCCCCGGCCGGGAAGGGCTCGAGCGGCGTCGTGGCGGCCACCGTGGCGGCCCGCCCGTCGGGCACCTCACGCAGGGCGGAGAGGCGCTCGGCCACGGTGTCGACCGCAGCGTGGGCCGACTCGACGATCTCGTCGAGCTCGAGATGGACGGGCCGGAACAGCGGGCCGACGACGTTCCAGTGGGCCTGCTTGCCCTGCAGGGCCAGGTCGAGGAGCTCGACGAGGCTCGCCTGGAGATCGGCCGTTGCGGGTGCGGACATGCGTTGGTCCTCCACGATGGGCGAAGCGCGCCCGGTGGCACTCGCCGCTGCATGTGATCGTCGAGCATCGCGTGCCCGGCGCACAGGGCCCAACGGCCCGATCAATCGCGGTCCCGCAGCACCGGGGCAGTGGCCGCCAGGTCGCGGCGCGGCCGAGCAGGGTCGGGCGCTCCGCCGGCAGGCAGGGCACGTTCGGGTGATGGCGGGCGACGCGAACCCGGTCAGCGCCCCGCGGCGGAGACGTGCGCCCGGACGGCGGACGTGCGCACGGCCTCGATTCGCTCGGGTGGGGACGGCGGCGTGAGCGCGTCCACCGCGTAGTGGACCGGATCGCCCTCCTGGACCCCGGCCGGCCACGGCGACGGGCGGCTGTCCGGGTCGGGCCGGCTCCCGACGTGCCAGATCAGCACGCCCCACATCGCGGCGTAGAGCGCCAGGAGCGGGATCCAGGCGGGCACGGGCAGAACCTCGAAGTGAGGTCGACGTCGACCGGTTCGATTCTCCGCCGCCCGTCCACGGTGCGCAAGGGTGCGTCGTCGGTCCCAGAGTCGTCACCGAAACCGGCAGGGGCCGGACGGCAATTGTGTCCCCTGTTCGCGAAGCATACGATGGCCGCGCTCTCGCCCGAGGGAGTTGGGATGATCCTGGCGGCTCGGTCTGCCCAGCCCGGCATCACGCTGGAGGTCCTGCGATCCTGCGCGCTGTTTCGCGCGCTGGGCGACGTTGCGCTCGCCGAAGTCGCCCGCCAGTTCCGGGCCCGGCGGTTTCGGCGCCACGAGGTGATCTTCCACGAGGGCGATCCCGGGGATTCGCTGTTCGTCGTCGGATCGGGCTCCGTCAAGATTGCCCTCGGCTCCGCGGAGGGCGACGAGGCGATCATCGCCACGCTCGGCCGGGGCGACTTCTTCGGCGAGCTGTCCGTCCTCGATGGCGAGGACCGGTCCGCCACCGCGATCGCCCTCGAGCCGACGGAGCTGGGCTCCCTCGCCCGTGCCCCATTCCTTTTGCTCGTCGAGACCCAGCCCGAGTTTCGGAGCGCGCTTCTCACCGGGCTTGCCGCCGAGCTGCGCGGCTTGACCCACCACGTCGAGGAGCTCCACTTCCTCAACCTGCCCGGCCGCCTCGCGATGCGGCTCGTCGAGCTGGCGCGCCAGGCCGGGGGCCCGGGGCCCGGTGCGCAGCTCCCCTGGCACTACACGCAGTCCGACCTCGCCTCGATGATCGGGGGCTCCCGGCAGAGCGTCAGCCGCCTCTTGAGCGACCTCGCCGCGCAGGGTCTGGTGCGGATCGAACGGGACGCGATCGTCATCCCCGACGTCGAGGCCCTCGCCCGGGTTGCGGAGCGATGAGGGCGGACCGGCCGCCCTCTGCCTGACGGTCCCGGGTCCCGCCCCGGACACCCCGGCTGTCTCCCCGGCGACCACGCGGGCGCCGCCACGTCCACTCGCCGCCTGTCGGCGGCTGGGTCGTCACCTGGCAAACCGACGCCCAGGATGTGCCCCGAGAAGCACGAATGCTGGGCGAACGGAGGGATGCGAGATGTTCCAGATGGCACCCGAGGACAGGCTCCGGAACGTGATGCGCGACCAGGAGGAGCAGCGGAGACAGGCGTCGCTCGAGCGGATGGCCAGGGCGGCCCGGGCGGAGAAGCCCGCCGAGGCGTGCGGGGCGCGGAGCGTCGGGAGCTCCCGCTCGCACCATCGCCGGGTAGCCGTCATCCAGCTCCTTCGGTCCCTCACCGTCGCGCACGGGGTTGCACCTC
>DAOTXE010000009.1:0-7073 GCA_034435355.1 Chloroflexota bacterium | reverse complement strand
TCGGGATCGACGTCCGCGTCGGCCCTGGGTTCGGCGTGGTCAGGCGGCCTCGGGCTCGAGCTCCGATGCGGCGACCGCCGGCTGCACGAGAAGGTCGTCGTAGCCTCGCCAGCGGTAGATCAGCGTCGAGATTGCCCAACTGCCCAGGAAGACCACGATGATCCCGACGCCGATGAACCCGAAATCAAGGTTCGTGATCGCGCTCCAGATCCCGCCGGTCAGGTTGAGTTGCCTGGCGATGATGCTCAGGATCTCGATCCCGCCGATCGCGAACGCGATGATCACCGAGACCAGGGTGATGTTCAGGTTGTAGTAGAGCTTGCGGATCGGCTTGACGTACGCCCACCCGTAGGCGCCGAGCATCAGGATCCCGTCAGTCGCGTCGATCGTGGACATCCCAGCTGCGAACAGTGCCGGCAGGACGAGGATGAGCGCCACCGGGAGGTGCCCGGCGCCAGACGTCGCGGCAAGACCCAGGAGCGCGACCTCGCTGGCCGTATCGAAACCGAGGCCGAACAGCACGCCCAGCGGGTACATGTGCCAGCTCTTGCGGATCAGGCGCATCGCAGGCCGCAGGAGACGGGCCAGGAGCCCCCGGTTGTTCAGGTAGTCCTCGAGGCCCTGCTCGCTGTACGTGCCGCCGGACTTCACCGAGCCGAACATCCTGGCGATATCGACGAGAACCACGAGGTTGATGATCCCGATCACGAGCAGGAACGTGCCCGAGACGGCGGTCCCGATCAGGCCGCCGACCTGCTGGGCGGCCGGGATGTCGCTGATGATCCCGGCCGAGATCGCGACGAGGATGGTGAGCGCGACGACGATCGTGGAGTGGCCGAGCGAGAAGAACAGGCCGACGCCGACCGGGCGCTGCCCGTCCTGCATGAGCTTGCGGGTCGAGTTGTCGATGGCCGCGATGTGGTCGGCATCGACGGCATGGCGCAACCCGAACGTATAGGCGAGAAGCGCCGTCGGGAGCATCAATGGATACGCCGCCGACGCGAAGATCGCGAGCCCCCAGGCGACCAGGTTGAACAGCGCGAGGAAGCCGTAGACCCCGATCACGCGGTTGCGCAGCGAGCTCGAGGAGAAGATCAGGGGGCGCAGCGCGGTGAGCATGACCGGGATCTCCAAGGACGCGGGGGACGCAGAGAGACGATGCGTCGGGATGTTACTGCAACGTGTGGCATCTGGCACTCGGTGCTCCAAGTGTCAGAGCGTTGTTCGCAGCAGCCGGCGGGACGGATGTACCGATCCTCGGCTCGAGGACTCGATCCGCCGCATCCGACAACGACGTGGTCGTGGGCCGCCATTCGGGCGGATGGAAGCCAAAGACGTCCCGAACAGGGGTTGGCCGGTGACGCCATGCGGCGTCACCGGCCAACGTGGCGATTGGTGGTGCCTACTCCTGGCCGTCGAACTGGTGATCCACGTTCTGTCCGGCTGGATCCGCATGACCACCGGGGCCATCGGACGCCGTACCAGCTGCCTCGACCGGCTCGGCCGTACCAGCTGCCTCGACCGGCTCGGCCGCGCCAGCTGCCTCGACCGGCTCGGCCGTACCAGCCGCCTCGACCGGCTCGGCCGCGCCAGCTGCCTCAGGGGCCACTGCCGCGCCGGCGACGTCCGGTGTGGTCTGGTCACCTGCCTGGAGGGTGGCGGGGTCTGCTCCGGTGGGCTGCGTCTGCACCACGGGCGCCGTGGGTGCCGTGGGAGTCGTCGGAGGCGGGCTTGCGGCAAACGCGCTCGCCACCCCGCTGATGAGGAGGACTGCCGTCGCAGCGAGCGCCGGCGCCTTGAGTCGATCGAGCTTCATTGCTCAGTCTCCTGTTGATGACCGCGGGACATCCGGGGTCGCGACGTCAACCATGGGCCGCCGGGCATGAACGCTTTGCGAATCGCAGAGTCCGGCGGATTCACGTGGGATTCACACATTCGGCCTAGCATCGGCTCCGTGAAGATCCTCCTGCTGGAGGACGACGTGCGCCTGCGAACCGTCGTCGTCCGCAGCCTCCAGCGCGCAGGCCACGCCGTTGACGTCGCCGGGACCATCGAAGAGGCGCGATGGCATGCTGCGGAATCGACCCACGACGTCCTGGTGCTCGATGTGATGCTCCCGGACGGAGACGGGTTCACGCTGTGCCGGGATCTCCGGGCGGCCGGGGACTGGAGCCCGGTCCTCATGCTGACGGCGCGCGATGCCGTGGCGGACCGCGTCCGGGGCTTGGATGTCGGAGCCGACGACTACCTCATCAAGCCCTTCGCGTTCGCTGAGTTCGAGGCGCGCTTGCGTGCCCTCGACCGTCGCGGACCGGTCCCGCACCACGCGTCGATCACGGTCGGGGCTCTCGAGATCGACGCTGCGACGCATCGCGCCCGGATTGGGTCGCGCGATCTGAAGCTGACGGTTCGGGAGTTCGCGCTTCTGGATCTCTTCGCCCGGCATGCCGACGAGGTGCTGACCCGCTCGGTCATCCTCGACCATGTCTGGGACTGGGCGTTCGATGGCGATCCGCGGATCATCGACGTCTACGTGAGGATGCTCCGCAAGGCCATGGGGATGGATCCTGGTGCCCCACGCATCGAGACCGTCCGCGGTGTGGGTTACGTGCTCCGGCCGGCGGGGGAGGCCGGTTCCCGGGCATGAGCATCCGCCTGCGACTTGCGTTGACCTACGCTGTGGGCATCTCCATCACGCTGGCCGTTGTCGTGCTGTGCGTCTGGTGGCTGATGGGGGCCGCGCTTCGCGGCTCGCTGGACACAACGCTCCGGACCCGGGCGGACGGCGTGCTCACGTCTCTCGAGAATCAGGGGCAGCCAGGTCTTCAGGAGGCAAACCGCGACGCACCCGGAGTCTTCGTCGCGTTGTTCTCCTCGAGCGGGGCACTCACCGATGCGAGTGCAAACGCGCCCCAGGGCATCAAGCCATCCGGTGCGACGCAGGCGATCGAGGGCCGCGTCTACCAGATGTTCACGGTCCGGGCCCAGGACGGCACCGTCGTCCTGGCGGGAGCAGACCTGCAACCGGTCGTCGAGACGCAGGCGGCGCTGGCGCGGATCCTCTTTGGCGCGTCCCTGCTGGCCGGCGTCGGCTCGTTCTTCGGCGGCTGGCTCCTCGCTGGACGGGCGCTACGGCCGATTTCCAAGCTCGTCGACGACGTGTCGATGATCGGCCCCGGCGAACTCGACCGGCGTCTCGCGGTCCCCCGCCGCAGGGATGAGATCGGCCGTCTCACGCTGACGCTCAATGCCATGCTCGACCGCATTTCCGATGCGGTCACGCACCAGCGCCTGTTCGTCGCGATGGCCTCGCATGAGCTTCGCAGCCCGCTGGCAGCGCTCCGAGCCGAGCTGGACGAGGTGGACCGCATTGACGCGACCGCGGGCGAGTACCAGGCCGCCGTGCGCGAGGCCCAGGTGGACGTCATCCGCCTGACCGATCTCGCAACCAGCTTGCTCGAACTTGCGGCCGCCCCGGAGGATGTGCGGGCGCTCGCGAGAACTTCTGTCAATCTGCGCGAGTTGACATCCACGGTATCCCGGGGGCTGGCTCCTCTCGCGCGTCAGTCAGGCGTGGCGATCGAGATCGAGGCGCCCGACCGGCCCGTCTGGGTCGATCGAACACGCATCGAGCAGGCGCTGGGAAACCTCGTCGGCAACGCGATCGTGCATGGCAGGGGCGGCAGCCTCATTGAAGTGCGCTGCCGGATCGATGGTCCGCGGCCCGCGCAGGTGCTGGTCGTGGACGTCCTCGATCGAGGCCCCGGCATCGGCACCGGGTCCGTCGAGGAGCTGTTCGAGCCATTCCGTCGGGGCGCTTCGTCGCATGGCCCTGGGTCGGGTCTCGGATTGGCAACCGTCGCCGCCACGGTGAAGGCGCACCGGGGCCATTTCGGCGCGGAGAACCGCGTGGGCGGTGGGGCGCGGTTCTGGTTTGCCGTGCCGGCGGGCGGCGAGTGAGGACGCTGGAGTCGGGCTACTTCTCGACGTAGACCGTCATCGGCGGGATCATCCCGTACTGCTCCATCGCCGCCGCCATCTCGGGAGAGGCGGGTGCGCTCTGGGCTGCCTGAAATGCCTCCAGATCAGGGACGTCCCACGTGCTGGCGACGCGGTTGCTGCCGTCCGTCGCGACGTAGCTCTTCCCGTCCGTCGCGACGGCGGACAGCTGGGCGATGAGCTGCGGCTTGTACTTCAGCCACGCCTCGACATCCTTGACCGCCGCGGTGACCACGATCTTCGGCATCTCAGCCCCCCTGCTTGGGAGGCGCGTCTCGACAGCCTGATGGCTGGAACGCCCTCCCGGTGCGAAGAAGGCGAGCATAGGGGATCGTCGTCCCTTCCGTCCCCGACGTGTCCCTTCCGTCCCCGACGCTGCCAGCGAGCGCAACGGGTACTTCGACCCGCCCCCAGGAGGCGCCTGCGACCCTGCGAGCCGAACCGCGTCACAACGAGTCTCGACAAACCGGACTCGCGCGCCGGTGAGGAACCTTCTGCGCCACGACCTCGACGCGCTTTACGCGTCGCCGCTCAGCCACGTGGTCTGCACTTCGGTCAGGAACCGAGAAGCGCCTTTCGCGGCCGCCGGGTACATTCACTCGGCGCAGCAGTCCCTCCCCGGGGGCTGAGTGCGACGGTCCACGCGATCACGGCGGTGAGCGCGTCCGTCGGCCGTCGGCCGGCGCCTCCCCGGAGCACAAGGAGCGGGCCATGTCCTACATCGTCGATTTCACCAACGTCTCGACGATCGGCCTGGAGTCCTCGCCGGTGGCGCCCGCGCTCGCCGGCCTGCGAGCGAACGAGGCTCGCTACTTCAAGAACAAGTATGGCCACGACTTCACGGTCGAGCCGGCGGGCGAGGCCAGGGAGACCATCGACTCCGTCCACCGCATCCTCGCGGAGGAGCGCGACCTCGTCATCGCGTCTCGCCCGCTCGAAGCGACATCCTTCCAGGTCGAGAACATCCGGTGGGCCTACGTCTTCTACGAGAGCGGCCTCTCGATCAACGTGCTGTACACGATCGACGACGCCAGCAAGCGGGCGGTGGGGTTCAAGCTCTCCGACGGGATGGAGATCCCCGCCGAGCTGGCCTCGCGGTTCAAGTTCGCGAGGCAGAAGTCGAAGCTGGCCGGGACCATCCGGGGATCGTTCTTCGTGATCAAGGGCGAGTACTGATCGCGCTGGCCGGGTCAGCCGGCAAGGACCGACTGCGGCATCCGCCGCCGAACGGCCCGCGAGCGGCCGGCGACGCCTCCGGTCGAGCGCTGGCCGACCCGGCGAGGACGCACCACAGGAGGCTGACATGCTCACGATCGAGATCCCCGGCGCCGATCCCATTCGGCTCGAGCACCTCGTCCTCGACATCAACGGCACGCTGACGAACCGCGGCGACCTGATCGACGGCGTGGCCGAACGTCTCGAGCGACTGGCAGGCGACCTTGCGCTGCACATCGTCACCGCGGACACGCTGGGCACCGCCGATGCCGTGGGGAACCGGCTGGGCGTGTCGATCACGCTCATCCAGACCGGCGCCGACAAGGCCGCGTTCGTCCGGCGGATCGGTGCCCACGGCACGGTCGCGATCGGCAACGGGCGCAACGACGAGGCGATGTTCCGCGCCTCCAGGTTGGGAGTCGCGATCCTCGGGCCGGAGGGCGCCGCTGGCCCGACGCTCGGGGTCGCCGATGTGGTGTGTCGCTCGATCACGGATGCCCTCGACCTGCTCCTCGACCGGCGAGCCCTCGTTGCGACGATCCGAGCGTGAGGGCCGTGATCCGGAGGCGGGCGGGAGACCATCGAGCCGCGGAAGCCCGGCGGGCCAGCCAGAGAGGATTGGCTCGATGACCGAGCAAGATCAGCGCGCCGCGTTCGCGGCCATGACGACCGCGCTCATCGCCGATTTCCGCGCCAACGCCGGCCAGGTCACGAGCGGCCCCTTCGCTGGTCGCCCGGTCCTGCTCCTGACGACGACGGGCGCGCGAAGCGGCAAGCCGCGTCTCGCCCCGCTCGTCTACTCCCGCGAGGGCGAGGGCTACGTCATCGTCGCCTCGAAGGGCGGCGCTCCGGTCCACCCCGCCTGGTATCAGAATCTCGTCACGAACCCGCTCGTCACCGTCGAGGTGGGCGGCGAGACGTTCGACGCGCGCGCGCGCCTGGCCACGGGGGCGGAGCGCGACCGGCTATTCGCCCGGCACGCCGCGCTCAACCCGAACTTCTCCGAGTACCAGCGGCGCACGACCCGCATCATCCCCGTCGTGGTCCTGGGGCGCCTCGGGTAGGCCGCGTGCCGGTGGTCCCTGCGACACGCAGCTACATCGGCATCGGGCTGAGGATCTGGAAGTAGTTGTTGTCGGGATCGGCGAACGTGGCGATCCATGTTTCGGCCGCATCGCCCAACTGGTAGGGCTCCCGGATCACCGTGGCACCGGCAGCCTTGAGCCGCTCGAAGTCGCCTTTGACGTCGGATGACTCGATGTTCCAGATCAGCCGCCCGGGCTGGGTGTTGCTGCCCGTGACCTGGTCATGCGGCCCGACGGTGACGATGCCCGTCCCGATCTGCCACCCGCTGTACGTGCCCTCGCTCCAGCCGGGCGCGCCGAAGAGCCTGGTGTAGTAGTCCTTGAGCCGCTGCGGATCCGCCGATCCGATCAGGATGCTGTTCAGGTTCACGCTGTCTCCTCGTCTTTCTGCCGACAGGTGTGACGCCCCCCACGGCGACGACGGTGAGTATATGAATGGCGACGGCCTTCGTCTCCCGGCGAGGCAGCTGGACGGACGAGCGTCCTCGGTCGGCGAACGATGCCGGGACAGCCCGTCACAGCCCGGCGAACGGGTCCGGGTAGATGGCGCGCCCACTCGGGACCGGACCCACTCCGGGAAGCACGAGCGCTTGGAAGGCGGGGCCCGCATCGTCGCAGGGTCCATGGACGCCCAGCGGGATGGCGGCCCGGAACCCGAACCGGCCGTAGTAGCGCGGGTCACCGAGCACGAGGATCAGGCGCTCGTCACGTTGCCGAGCACGCGCGACGCCCGTCCGCACGAGAGCCGAGCCCGCGCTCTTCTGCTGCCACTCG
>DAOTXE010000008.1:0-36900 GCA_034435355.1 Chloroflexota bacterium | reverse complement strand
CGGCCTCCGGGGCGCGCCGGGGATCCCCGGCCGCCCGGGCCTCGAGGCGCGGGGGCAGGCCCGGCCCGGCCGGGTCGCGCCGCCCCGCGGAGCGGGCGATCGGATGGCAGCGAGGCCGCGGCGATCTCCACCTCCTCCACGTCGCGGGCGTTCGCGCCGTCGAGGAGCGAGACCGCCGCGAGCGCGATCTCGACGAGGTCGAATTCGTCGGCGAGCGGCTCCACGACGCCGCGGTAGCGGTCCAGTTCCTCCTCGAGCAGTCGCTCGCGAAGGCCCGCCTGCAGCATCTCGAGGCGGCGCTCGCGCAGGTCGGCCACCGTCGGGATGGTCGCCAGCTCGAGCTTCATCCGCGAGGCGGCCTCGATGTTGTGGAGAAGCCGGTGCTCGCGAGGCTCGACGAGCGTGATCGCAACGCCCTCGCGGCCCATCCGGCCGGTCCGCCCGATCCGATGGGTGTACATGTCCGGGTCGGACGGGATATCGAAGTTGACCACGTGGGAGACATGCTCGATGTCCAGGCCGCGCGCCGCGACATCGGTCGCGACGAGCACGTCGAGGGTCCCTTCGCGGAAGCGTCCCATCACCCGGTCGCGCTGCTCCTGGCTCATCCCTCCGTGCAGGGCCGCAGCGTCGTGGCCGCGGCCGGCGAGCGCCTCGGCGAGCTCGTCCACCTCGAGCCGGGTGCGCGCGAAGACGAGCGCGGATGCCGGGTCCTCCAGGTCGAGGATCCGCGCCAGCGCCGCGAGCTTGTCGGGGCCGCGCACGACGTACGCGCGCTGGCGGACGCGGGGCGCCTCGTCCCCCGACGGCCGTTCGGGCCGCACGGCCACCCGGACCGGCTCCCTGAGGTGACGCGCCGCGATCCGGGCGATCGTGGGCGAGATCGTCGCCGAGAAGAGCGCAGTCTGGCGTGCCGCAGGGGTCGCCCCGAGCAGCGTCTCGAGGTCCTCCGCGAAGCCCATGTCGAGCATCTCGTCCGCCTCGTCGAGGACGACGGCCTCCACCCTGTCGAAGGACAGGCTGCCGCGGGTCAGGTGATCGACCGCGCGTCCCGGCGTGGCGACCACCACGTCGACGCCCCGCCTGAGGGCCCGGAGCTGCTGGCCGATCGCCTGGCCACCGTAGATCGGCAGCACGTGGGCGTCCACGGCACGCCCGTACCGGTGGACCGCCTCTGCGACCTGCATCGCCAGCTCGCGGGTGGGGACCAGGACGAGCGCCAGGGTCCGGCCCTCGCCGGCACGGCCAAGGATCCCCCGGGCGGCGAGCCGCTGGAGGATCGGCAAGGCGAAGGCCGCAGTCTTGCCCGTCCCCGTCGGCGCCTCCGCCAGCACGTCGCGCCCGGCGAGCAGCGGGGGAATCGCCTCCAGCTGGACGGGAGTCGGCTCCTCGTACCCGAGATCCTCCAGCGAGCGAAGGAGTGCGGCGTCCAGCCCGAGCGAGGCGAAGCTGCCCGCCTCGGGGGCCACGGGCTCCTCCATCGGTGCGGGCGCGGCTGCAGGATCGCTCACCCGCACAGCCTACGCGCCCCGAACGAACGGAGACGCGGCCGGGGGACCGGCCGCGTCTCCGTCAAGGCATGCGCGCCGCGGGGTGGGGCGCTAGTTCGTGGTCCCCGCGGGGGTCGGCGCCGGCTGTGCGCCGGGCGTGCCGCGCGACCCGGGCATCCAGCCGTGGTCGCCACGCATTCCCGGCCCGAAACCGGCGCCGGGCGTGAAGGCGCGCACGACCGTCGCCGAGAACGACCCGTCCGCGTTCCTGGTTCCCTCGGCCATCACGATCGTGTTGACCGCGATGTCCGACAGCGTGGCGGTCGTCTTGCCGGCGACCTGGTACTTCGTCGAGGCGTCGACCTTGATCTCGAGCGTGGATCCGTCGCGCATCTTGACGCTGATCGTGGTTCCGGTCGTGGTTCCGGCGATCCCCGTGACGGTGCCGCCCGCGATGGCCGGCTGGATGGTCACGAGGGCAGCGGTGAAGGTGCCATTCGATGTCGTGCCCTGGGCGTCGACCTGGGCGCCGACGGTGACGGCAGACAGCGACGAGGCCGCGCCCGCCAGCTTGTAGGTCGTCGAGCCGTTCACCGCGATGTCCTTGGTCGTGCCGTCGCGCTGCTTGACCGTGATCGAGGTGCCAGCTGCCACCGACTGGACGGTCCCGTCAACGTGCGGGAGGACGACCCGGATCGCCGTGATCGTGTAGCTGCCGTCGGACTGGCGGGTCTGGTCGAACGTGATCGACTCGCCGACCGTGAGCGTCGAGGCGGCGACGGTCTGGCCCGCGTTCGTCACGGTCGCGCCCGTGGTGTCGATCGTCCGCGTCCAGCCGTCGGCCGTGGTCAGCGTGAGCTTGGGAAGACTGAGCGAAGTGATGGTGATGGAGCCGAACCCGCCGGGACCGCCCATCCGCCCGGCGGGGCCCATGCCGCCCGGCCCGAAGCCCGCGGGCCCACCGAACATGTCCGGCCCACCTGCGCCGGGAGCATCCGGTGCGGCTGCCGAGCCTCCGTTCGGCGGGGTCCATGTGCCGGTGTCCGCGCCGAGCAGGACGCCCCGCGCGTTCGCAACCGTGGGTGCCGGGGTAGCCGGCGTCGCTCCGGCCGTGAGGCCGACGGCGACCGCGCCAACGCCGACCGCGGCTGCGAGGACTGCTGCCGCGACGAGGCGCCGCGACCGGCGGGAGCCGGTGGTCACGGGCTGAACGGGGGCGATGTACTCGGGCGGCGCGACCGGCAACTCTGCCGGTCGGCCCTCGGGAAGATTGTCCGGCTGCTCCGTTGGAGCGAAGTTCATCGGGATATCTCCTGGGTTCCTCCTCGGGGACCGGGCCGCACGCCGGAGGATGCGCATCGACGCCGGATCACCTTATCGCAGAGAATCCTGAATGGGTCATGAATCGCGTGCCAGCGCGCCGAGTCCACTTGGCCACGCAGGCGCGACTCCGGCCCCGGCCCGGTGGAGATGGTGCCCGCGCGCACCACGGATGTCGGGCCTGCGCGAGTCGGGCAGGTGCGTCCGCACCCGGCCGCCCCCGGCGCCTGCGGCCGAGGTGTCAGTCGCCTCCGGGCAGGGTTGCCGGTGTGTCCGTGGGGGCGGGCGTCGGTGTCGGGTTCTCGGTCGGCGGCGGGACCCAGACAGGGCCGGGCGGCCGCGTCGCAGAGGGAAGCACGCCTGCCCCTCTCGGCGGCCCGACCGCGGTGCCCGCGAGTGGGACCGGTCTCGGCGAGCTGATCCCGCCTGCGACCGGCACGAGCGAAGGCACGGCTGGCGAAGCCAACGACCCCCCACGGAGCGCGCCCGGTGTCGCTCGCTCAGGGGACAGTCCCTGTGCCGGGGTGACGGAGGGGACCGTGCGTCCCGACCCGTCGCGCGTCGGCGCGTCGACTGCGGGTGAGGCGGCTGAAGACCCGTCCGCAGGTGCACCGGGGCGGCCCGGGAAGGCGCCGAACGTCGCGACGGCCATCGCCGCGACGATCACCCACGCGCCTGCGGCTGCGATCCCGACCCGTCCGGCGCGCCGGCCCGGACCTGCCCGGCGGTTGGCAGTGGCCGTAGCCGAGGCGGGCGCCGGCGTCGCCACCAGGGAGGCGTGCACGTCCGCCATCCTCGCCCCGCCGGCCGCGGAGCCGGCGGCCACGGCGGTCCCCGCGCGGCGCGGCGTCTCGGCCAGCCGGAACGGCGCGCACTTGAGGCAGGCGGCATCGACGAGGTTCCAGCAGTCGGAGCAGCACGTGACACCGCAGCCCGGGCACGCATGGAGCGAGATGTGCGCAGACGCGAACGAGTCGCTATCGCGCCCGCAGCGCTCGCAGAACTGGGCCCCGAGGTCCACGTCGCACTCCAGCCTGGCGCGCCCTCTGCGGACGCACCCGCACCTCACGGTAGCCGCCGCGAGGCGTCGTGGCGCACGCTGTTCGTACCGGACGCGACGGGCGATCGTGCCGTTCGGTGCGGGCCGTCACCAAGGAGCGCGCGCGCCCTGACCGCGGACGCTCGCTCCGGCGGCGTGCGCGTGGTCCGGACAGCGCGCCAGCCGGGTTGCGAGAGCGGTGGGGTGGCCTACGGGGCTTGAACCCGTAACCTTCGGAGCCACAATCCGATGCTCTGCCAGTTGAGCTAAGGCCACCGCGGTCGCCGCGCGTGGCATCGCCGACAGGCGGTGCGCGGGACGGGCGGAGTATACGCGAGCGGGGGCCGCGGAAGCGCCGACTGCGGAAGCGCCGACGGTGTCGAAGCACCGACGGAGCCGGCGACTCGTTCGCCTGGCCGCCGCGCTGCACCGCGGGGCGCCCGCGAGGCCCCCCGGACAGACGCCCGGGTCAGTCCGTGACGGGACCCAGCACCTCCTCGTCGTACGTCCACCCGTCGAGGTCGGGCGGGTCGTATCCGAGGATCGTCAGCGAATGTCGGACCTGGGCGCGGTGCTCGCACCCGTGGTCCAGGGCCTGGATGAAGAACGTGATCGCGCGGACCGACGCCGGCTCTCCCCGCCGGGTGGCCGTGACGACGGCATCGGGCGCCGCCGACTCTGCCAGCTCGACGAGCGCGGCCGCCGATGCGGCTGCCCGCCGGCGCAGGACGCGAACCGAGGGCGCCAGCGCCTCCGGGGGGACGGGGCGGTCGGTGCCGCCGGCCGAATCCGGACCCGGGGCAAGCATGCCGCGCAGGCCGCGGACGTAGCGCTCCTCGGCCTCGACGAGATGCCGCAGCGTTGCGCCGAGACCTCCGAAGGTGCCCTGGACCACGAACTCGAGCTGGTCGGCCGGAAGCCCTTCGCAGGCGGCGAACAACCGGTCGGAGGCCCACGCGTGGTGGCGGAAGAGTGCGACGAATCCTGCATCCATGGGGGAAGCATAGCCACCGGGGGGAGGCTCCAGCCAGCCGTGCCGTCGCTCGCGCGCCACGCGCGCGGCCATTCCCGAGGTGCAGGACCTCCGTCGGCGCGTCGGCGGGACCATCGCGCGGGCTGACCGGAGGCGCACCGCCGCCTACGGTTGGTTCACGCCATGCGCAACACTCGCTCCCCCAGATCCGCTGCCCCGGTCCATCTCGCGCTCATGCTCGCCGTCGCGCTCGTCGCGACCGGCGCCGGGCTGCTGGCGCTCCCGGGCCGCGTCCTCGGCTGGAGCGACGGCACGTTCTCGGCGGCGGCGGAGCAGCAGCTCTTCGGGTTGACCAACCAGGCCCGTGCCAGCGCCGGTCTCCCCGCGCTGCGCTGGGACGCGAAGCTCGCCGGGATCGCGAGATGGCGCTCCCAGGACATGGCGACGCGCGACTACTTCAGCCACAACATCCCGCCGACCGGCGAGATGGTCTTCGACGTGATGGACCAGCAGGGCTACTGCTATCGCCTGGCCGGCGAGAACATCGGCTGGAACAACTACCCGGACGATCAGGCCACCGACGTCGTCCAGACCGACTTCATGAACTCGCCGGAGCATCGCCAGAACATCCTGGGGCCCGCGTGGAAGGTGGCCGGTGTCGGCGCGTACAAGCTCGCCGACGGGCGCAAGTTCTACACGGTCCTCTTCGCGGACACGACCGGCTGTGGCTCGGCCCCGGTCGCGACGCCGACGCCGAAGCCCACGGCCGTCCCGACGCCGAAGCCAACGGCCATCGCCACGCCGGAGCCGACCGCGGCGGCGACCCCCGCCCGAACGCCGGCGCCGACGCCGAGGCCCACGCCGGCTCGCACACCCCAGCCGACACCTGAGCCGACGCCCACGCTCGTCCCGACGCCTGAGCCGACGCCGACACCGGTGCTGACGCCGGCACCGGCACCGACACCGACACCGACATCGGCGCCGACACCCACGCTCGTCCCGCCGGCCAACGTGGTGCCCACGCCGGACGCCACCGCGCCGGTCCCCAATGGGTCCGACGGGCTGCCTGGCGGCGAGGCTGCAACGCTCCGGGTGCGCGACACGGCGTCTCCCCAGGGCCTGGTGACCGGGCTCCTGGGCGGCGTTCCAGGGCTGATCTTCAATCCCTGAGGGCGGGGCATCCAGCGTCCGGGCCGGCGCGCGGCTCCGGTACACTCCCGGCGTGCAGATCGACTCGCGCCGCCCACCCGGGTCGCGGTGATGCCCCCCATCCTCGAGGCGCGCGACGTCTCGAAGCGCTATCGGCTTGGCGCCGGGGACGTCGATGCGGTGCGGGGCGTCTCGCTCGCCGTGCAGCCCGGCGAGTTCGTGGCGTTCATGGGGCCGTCCGGTTCCGGCAAGAGCACGCTGCTCCACCTGCTCGGCGGGCTCGACCAGCCGACGTCCGGTGACGTGGTGCTCGACGGAGCGCTCGTGAGCCGCCTGTCCGACGACGCGGCGACGAAGCTGCGCCGCGAGAAGACCGGGTTCGTCTTCCAGTTCTTCAACCTCATCCCGCTCCTGAGCGTCTGGGAGAACGTCGCGCTGCCGTTCACGATTGCCGGCGAGGATCCCCGCCGCGGCGAGCAGGCGGCGGCGATCGCGGCCGCCCTGGAGGCCGTCGACCTCGTGGGAAAGGAGGGCAATCGGCCCGACCAGCTCTCGGCCGGTGAGCAGCAGCGCGTTGCTCTTGCGCGCGCGCTCGTGCGACGCCCCGCGCTTCTCCTCGCCGACGAGCCAACCGGGAATCTCGACTTCGCCACAGGGACCGAGATCCTGGACCGTCTCTGGCGCTCATGCAGCGAGGACGGTCAGACCGTCGTGCTCGTCACCCACGACGCGAAGGCCGCCGCCTATGCGGACCGGGTCTACGTCCTGCGCGACGGGTCGTTGCTCGACGAGATCCGGCTGGGCCGGCGCGAGGATCATGGGGCAGCGCCGCTGATCGCGCGGCTCGCCGACCTGGGCCTCTGAAGCGTGGGCGCCATCGACGCGCTCGCGCGGCGGACGCTCGTGGCTCGACCGCTCCGCACGGCGCTGACCATCGTCGGGATCGCGCTCGGGGTCGGCGTCCTCGTGGCGGCGCTCGTTATCAACGCCGGCCTCGACGCGACGGCCGAACGGAGCGTCCGCGACCAGCTCGGGACGGCCGACCTGCGGGTCGCCGCGTTCGAGGAGCGCGGCCTGTCACCGGCCTCGCTGGCGGCGATGACCACGACGCCCGGGATCGCGGTCGTGGCGCCGGAGCTCGAGCAGCGCACCTACCCTGTCCCGGGGCCGCGCGCCGGGTCGGGCCTGCCCGCACCCGTGACCGTGGTCGGGGTGGACCCCGTCGCGGATCCCGCGCTGCACGATCGCCCCCTTGCCCGCGGCGCGCCGCTGCCCGCCGCGGGCGGGGACGTGGCGCTCGTGTCCGACGCGCTTGCGCGCGGGGACGGCCTCGTCGTGGGCGGAACCATCACGCTCAACGGGTCCGCCGAATCGGGCCCGCGGGCGTTCCGCGTGTCCGGGATCCTGGCGGCCGTTCCGGACGACCCGGACCCGGCCGGCCGGAGCGTCGTGATCTCGCTGGGAGCCGCCCAGGCCCTGTTCGGCACCGACGCGGTGAGCAGGGCGGACCTGGGCCTGGCGCCGGGCGCCGCGGCGGGCACCGTATCGGCGGCCCTCGAGCATCGCCTCACGGCCGATCCGTACACGCTCTCCGCCCCGCAGGACATGCTCGCTGACCTGCTCGCCTCCACCGCCGACTTCCGGGCGACGATCGCGCTCGTGGCGGCGATCTCGCTCTTCGGCGGAGCGTTCCTGATCTTCAACACCCTGGCCATGACCGTCTCCGAACGCGCGCGCGAAGTGGGCCTCCTGCGCGCAGCGGGCATGACGCGCCGCCAGATCTCGCTCCTGGTGCTCGTCTCGGCGGGGCACCTCGGCGTCGCGGGCGTGGTGATCGGCGTCGCGGCCGGCGTCGGGCTGGCCGCCGCGATGACGGCGTGGCTCTTGCCGGGCGGAGGGGCCCTGGCAATCCGCGAGCTCGTGGTCCCGCCCGGCGGGCTCATCCTCGGTGCCGCTCTGGGCTTCGGCGTGACGATCCTCGCCGCGCTCGAGCCGGCCCTGCGCGCGGCCCGGATCACGCCGGTCGCCGCGCTCACCGCACGGCTCGACCAGGCGACGGTGCTGCGTGCACGCCTGCGTTGGCTCACGCTCGTGTTCGTCGCGGTCGGGGTCGCCGGGATCGTGCTCTGGCCCGGCGCGCTGGATGCGGGCGCGGGCGTCGCCCGGCCGCTCGCGATCTTCGGATTGTTCCTCGGGGTCGCGCTCGTCAGCCCCATGCTCGTCGGTCCGCTGGGCGTTCTCGTCGGGTTCCCCGCCCGGCCGTTCCTGCCGGCGGAGGAGCGCCTGACACGGAGCGCCCTCGTCCGCGACCCCAGTCGGACTGCCCTGACCGTCGGCGCCCTCGCCGTCGCGCTCGCTGTGCTGGTTGCGCTCGGCGGCGTCGCGGCCACGACCCGGGATGCGGCCACGGCGTGGCTGAGCGATGTGGTCCCGGGCGACGCGCTCCTCACCTCGATCCGGCCGGTCGCGCTCGACGAGCCACAGCTTGCCGATCTGGCGGCCGTGCCGGGCGTCGCCCGCCTGAGCCCGATCGGGCTCTTTGCGGTGGCGGTCGGAGGGCAGCGAGTGGATGCGGCCGCGGTCGTCGGTGCGGATCTCCTGTCCGACGGCCGCCTCACGCTCACCGCGGGGGACCCGGCGACGGCCTTGCCCGCTCTCGATGCGCGGGGTGCGGTCATCCTCCCTGCGTCGCTGGCGAGCCGCCTGGGCCTGCCCCTGGGGGGCTCACTGCAGGTCCTCGCCGGCCGCGAGATCGTGGCGCTTCGGGTCGTGGGGATCGCCGCCCGCACCATCCCGGGCAGCTCGGGCGAGGCGGTCCTCGTCGGCTGGCCGGATGCCACCCAGCGCTTCGGCGTCTCCGGCGCCGACATCTTCGCCGTCCGCTACGTTCCCGGGCAGGCGGCGTCGGCGGCGGCCGCGCTCGGCCCGCTGGCCCGCGCCGACGCGCTGGAGCCCGCGCCGCTCCAGGTGCTGGCGGGCACGATCGGGGCGTCGGTGGATCGCCTGTTCAACCTGCTAACGGCCCTGGCCGCGATCGCCCTGGTCATGGCGGGGTTCGGGATCGTGAACACGCTCACGATGAACGTCCTCGAACGCGTCCGCGAGCTCGGGTTCCTGCGCGCGGCCGGACTCACCAGGCGGCAGGCGCGGCGACTCGTCGTGCTCGAGGCAGCGGTGCTCGGCGCTGTCGGCGCGATCATCGGGGTCGCGGCCGGTGTCGTCGCGGGGATCCTCCTGGTTGCGTTCGGGTCGGGCCCCGGAGTCGCGTACGACCCGGGCTGGTGGAGCATCGGCGCCGCCGTCGTCGGCGGGATCGGGCTCGCGGTCGTGGCCTCCGTCGGGCCCGCGCGCCTCGCGGCCCGGATCGAGATCGTGCGCGCGGTGACGCTCGAGTAGTGGCCCGCGGGTCGTCCTCGCTCCCGGCGCAGGGCGTTCCGGAGGGCAGAAGGCGGTCTGATAGACTCGGCCCGCGCGGTTGCCCGACCGCCAGCGGGAGGAGCGAATGACAGCTGCGGCGCCCCGCCTCAACCGGCTCCCGGCGGGTGAGCGGGGGATCACGATCGGAGACTTCCTCGTCCCGATCGCGATCGGCGAGCGGATCAGCGAACGGGCGCGCCACGTCGCGCTGATCGTGATCGGCGCGTTCCTGGTGGCGCTCACCGCCAACGTCGCGGTGGTGCTCAACGGCCAGACGCTCGTACTGCCGGGCGACGTTCGCGTGACGCTGCCGGTTTCGCCGGTCCCGATCACGGCGCAGACGTTCGCGGTCCTCCTCGTCGGCGGGGCGCTCGGGTTCCGACGCGGGCTGATGTCGGTCGGGCTTTACCTCGTGATGGGGCTGGCGCTCCCGGTCTATGCCGGTGGCGCGTCCGGGATCACGACCTTCGTGGGCGGTGGCGCCGGCCACTGGGTCCTTGGGGCTACCGGCGGATACCTGCTTGGGTTCGTCCTGGCCGCGGCGGCCGTCGGACGCCTCGCGGAGCTCGGCTGGGACCGCCACGTCGGGGGGGCCGTGGTCGCGATGCTGTTCGGGAACGTCGTGATCTACCTCCTGGGCGTGCCCTGGCTGATGGTCGCGGCGGGTTTCGACCTTGCCACTGGCATGGACAAGGGCGTCTACCCGTTTCTCGTCGGTGACATCCTGAAGCTGGCCCTCGCCGGGATCATCTTCCCCGCGGCGTGGTGGTTGGTGGGGCGGGGAGACGGCGCACGCTGAGGCGCCGGAAGCGCGCGCCGCGGGCCGTCCGACACGCTTCCCGGGTCCGCGAACGTCGGAACTGGCCGACCGGCCCGGCGCATCCGGGTCCCGACCCCTACCATAGCCGGCCGTGACCCTCACCGACCCACGCGTCGTCGTCGCGATCGACCTCGGGACCTCCGCGGCGAAGGCCGGCGTCGTCTCCCTGGACGGCCGGCTACGCGGTGAAGGCCGCGCTCCGTACACGTTGCTGCTCGACGGCGAGCCGGGACGTGCCGAGCAAGATCCCGGCGCGTGGTGGGAGGCCATTCGGCGTGCGGTCGCGGGCGCGCTGGCCCAGGCTGCCGTTGGCGGGCCGATGGAGCCGGCCGCGATCTGCTGCGTGGGGCAGGGGCCGACGCTCGTGCCGACCGCCGCCGACGGCACACCCGTCGGGTCGGCGGTCACCTGGCTGGATCGGCGCTCTGGTGCCGAGACTGCCACGGTCGCGGCGGCGCTCGGCCGACACGGCTGGACCGTGACGCTCCTCGGTTCGGCGCGCTGGCTGGTGGCGTCCTCCCCGGCCGTTGCCTCGCGGGCAGCCTGGTTCCTGTCGGCGTGGGACCACATCGGCCTCCGGCTCACCGGGGTCGCCGCGGCCGCGCTCCAGGACCCGGCCGATGCCGTCTCGGCAGCCGAGGCGCGGTCGGCCGGGCTCGACGCCCGCAGCGCCCCGCAGGCCATTCGCGCCGGGGCCGTGCTGGGCGGCCTCCTCGCCGACCCCGCGGGCGAGCTCGGTCTGCCGGCCGGCCTCCCCGTGGTCGCCGGGGTCAACGACGCGATCGCGACCTTCCTCGGCGCCGGTCTCACGGTCGCCGGACAGGCGATCGACACGGGGGGCACCTCGGGCGGCTTCGGGCTCTACGTCGCGACGCCGGTCGCCCTCCCGTCGCTCTGGACGGGCCCGGCGCCGCTACCCGGCCTCTCGTACGTCGGCGGCGCCATGGCCGGGACGGGCAAGGCGCTCGACTGGTTCGTCGCCGAGGCCCTGGGCGGCGCGGTGCCGCTGGCCACCCTGCTCGACCAGGCGACCTCGATCCCTCCGGGTGCCGACGGTCTCGTCTTCCTCCCGTACCTCGCCGGCGAGCGGTGGCCGCTTCACGACCCTGCCGCGCGGGGTGCCTTCGTGGGCCTCACGCTGCATCACGGTCGCGGCCACCTCGCGCGGGCCGTTCTCGAAGCAGCCGCGTTCGCGGTCCGCCACGTGGCCCGGCCCGTGCGCGACGCCGGTCTCCCATTCACCGAGCTGCGGGTCACCGGTGGCACGGCAGCGAGCCGGCTCTGGAATGGCATCAAGGCCGACGTGCTCGGCGTGGAGGTGGTCGTCCCAGCGGTCACCGAAGCCTCGCTCATCGGCGCCGCCATCCTTGCGGCGGCCGGCATAGGGGCCCTCCCGGGCCTGCGGGCCGGCATCAACGCGCTCGTGCACGTCGCCGAACGCATCGCCCCGGACCCCGCCGCGGTGGCCTCGTACGACCGGGTCTTCGCGGTCTACGAGGAGCTGCACGCGCAGCTTGCTCCCGCCAACGAGGCGCTCGGGGCGCTCGATCCGGGCGGGATCACGTCGGTGCTCCCTGGGGTGGCCCGCCTGGTGCCCACCACGCCCTAGGATCGGGCGGCCCTCGTACGCACCGGGTGCGGGCGACCGGGCGAAGGGCGTCTCAGTGAAGGGCGTCCATGCCGTGGGACGGACGCGAGTATCCTTGGGCCGGCCGCCAGGTCGCATCACCCGACCGCGCGTGGGCCGCGGCCGCCATCGCCGTGCCCGATCTCGTCGCCCCGGAGGAACCTCGTGCCCGTCCGCACCCCGCGCCCTGCGCGCCCCGCCCGCCTGGCGGCGATCGCGGCGATCGCCGCTCTCACGGTTGCCGCCTGCGCGACCGGCGTGACCGCGTCACCGAGCCCGACGTCCACGCTCGGTCCCACCCCGCTGCCGTCTGCGAACCCCTACACGGGCGCGGCGGCCGGGAGCGGAGCCGGGGTGAAGGTCGGCTACCTCTCCTACGGCGAGATTGTGCCCTACGTCAAGGCGATCAGCGACGGCATCCGCGCCCAGGCCGCCACGGCCGGCATCGACCTCGTCACCTGCGACGCGAACGTCGATCCGGCCAAGGTGGACGCCTGCATGAAGCAGCTCATGAGCGCCGGGATCAAGGGGCTGATCCAGTTCCAGGGCTCGCTCAAGCTCCCGTCCGATGTTTGCGCGGAGGTGCCCACGGGCCTGCCCGTGCTGGCCGTCGAGATTGCCCAGGGTCAGTGCGCCGCGACGCTCGTGCGGGCCGACGACCTTCGGGCCGGCCAGATCGCCGGCGCAGCGGTCGGGGCCTGGGTCAAATCGCACTGGTCGTGCACGTACGACGCCTACGTCTCGCTCGAATCGTCGGCCGTTCCCGACCTGAGCCAGGAACGGATGGAGGGGTACCGCCAGGGCTTCCAGACCGCCTGCCCGGGCCCGATCACCAACGAGCAGGTTACTGCCTCCGCGGACCGAGAAGACACGGCCCGGGACCAGGTCGCGGCGTTCCTCGGCTCGCTGCCCGGCAAGAGCCGGATCATCGTCGTCGCCATGAACGACGACGGTGCGCTCGGCGCGCTCGACGCGGCGAAGGCCGCCGGCCGGCAGGCGGACGTCTGGGTCAGCGGTCAGGGTGCGGAGCCGCGGGTCCGGGACCTGATCCGCACGAACCCGAACTACCTGGGCGACGCAGCGTACTTCCCGGAGCGCTTCGGGGCGACGATCGTGCCGGCCATGCTGGACCTCATCGCCGGCAGGCCGGTCCCCCAGCTGCTGCTCGTCGAGCCGGCATGGGTGGACAGCTCGACGATCGGTACGGTCTACCCCGGCTGAGGTGGCGGGCAGTCCCTGGAGGCCGCCGGGTTCAGGCCCGCGTCTTCGGCGTCAGGACGCCCGCCTCCATCTCGTCGCGGACCCAGGCGATCACCTCGTCGAGCATCGTGTCGAGCGGCGTGGTGGCCTCGAAGCCAAGGATGTCCTTCGCCTTGCGCACGTCGGGCACCCGGTTCGGGACGTCGTATGGGTACGGCGTGTCCGAGACGTACCGGAACTTCTCGCCGGGCCGGAGCTTCTGCCAGATCTTCTCAGCCAGGGCGAGGATCGTGATCCCCTTTCCCCGGCAGAGGTTGAAGTCGTTGTTGACCGCGTCGGGTGATTCGATCGCGAGGCGGATGGTCCGCCTCCATCGCCAGCTCGCGCACGAGCTCCGTGTCGCGGACGTCGCCATGGACGACCGTGCAGCGTGGGTGGGTGTCGTACGGGTGGACCGTGGCGCCGTAGCGCCCGAGGTCGTCGACCCCGATGACGTCGTGGTTCGCGGTCAGCAGTTCGGGGATCCGGTGCCGAGCGCCGCCAGCCCACGGGCGCGGACGCCCAGGAAGGCGAGCCTGGGGATCGCCGGCTGGGCTGGCCGGAATCGCACCTCCCCGTCGACGGTCGAGGCGACCGCGAGGGGAACGCCGGGCGGGAACGTGAAGCGCTTCCAGCTGGTAGGACCGACGACATACCCGAAGGTGAGGTCGTCACGGCGGCGGACCAACCGGTACGTGCCGGGTCCCTGCTCGTCGCCCCAGCCGTGCGGAAGATCGGCGACCGACTCGATCTCGTCGTAGATGATCGTCCCATCGGCCAGCGTCGGCCCGATCAGGCGGCGCCCGTCCTCACGAAGGAGGTCGAGGAGGTCCTGCAGGTTGGCGCGCGGCAGGAAGAAGGCACCGCCCATCGTGCTGCCGGCGCCCGCCGCGGCTGGCATCCCGCTCAGCACGGCACGGCCTCCGCCTCCGCGAACGCGTCAACCGCGGCGACGATCGCCGCGACCGCAGCCAGCAGCGCGGCCGCGACCGGCGCCGTCAGCGGGCTGCCGACGTCGAAACAGCGGCCGCCGATCCCGACGAAGGTGCCGTTCGGCGGGGCGTCGCGCAGGGTAGCGGCGAGCGCGATGACCTGCTCCAGGGGAAGCTCGTGGGACGAGCGCGGTTCGGCGGCACGACCGGCTGCCCGCATCGTCCGGTCGCGGTCGACGAGTGTGGCGAGGGGGCAGATCCAGATCTCTCCGGGGCGGAGCCCGGCGACCGCATCGACGACGATGCACGGCGTCTCGGCCGGCAGGTCCATCAGGAGGAGGATGTCGAGCTGACCTGCCGGGATCACCTCGATCCGGTCGCGGAGCTCGGCGGGGAGCAGGTCGACGGCGGCGAAGCCCGCGGCGTCATCGCCGCGGGCCCGCTCGCCACACACGAAGATCGGGACGCGCGAGATCATGGGACGGTCCGTGGTGACTGCGGATGGCCGTGCCCGGGCGCGGTCGCGCTCAGACCTCTTCCACCCGAAGATCGAGGAAGTGCGTGGCGCAGCTGATGCAGGGGTCGTAGCTCCGGATCATCTGCTCGAGCCGGATCGTGGCTTCTGCGTGCGGCAGGTCGAGGACCTGCTTGGCCGCGACCACCAGGTCGGCCTCGATCGCGGCCTGGTTCTGGCTGGTGGGGGGCACGATCTGGGCGGTCCGGATGCGACCGGACTCGTCCACCTCGTAGCGATGGAAGAGCAGGCCGCGCGGGGCCTCGGTCGCCCAGGCGGCGATTCCCGGCCGGCTCTGCCAGGAGACGAGCGGCTCGGACGGAACGCGGTAGGCGTCGATGATGTCGATCGCCTCGGCGAACGCGTGGACGAGCTCCACGGCACGCGCAACGATCGAGGCGTAGATGTTGGTCCGGATCAGGTCCGCGTAGCCGGATGTGGCCAGCGCTTCCTTGGCCAACGGGTGGAGCTGCTCACCGGCCAGCACGACGCGCGCCGCCGGTCCGAGCAGGTACACGCCCTTGCCATCGAGGGACCGCGCGTGGAGGGCGTTGGTGCCCTCAACCTGGAACTCCTCGAATGCCTCCCGCCATCCCGAGGGCGCCACGTCCACCCCGTCGGAGCTGACGATCCTCCCGTCGTTGAACGGGTATTCGGCGCCATGGCGGAGGCTCACGACGCGCGGTTCGCGCGCGAAGGAGGGCATCGTGAAGCCCGAGACGACCCGCACGGTCTCCTGGGCGAAGGCGAGGCCTTCCTCCAGGGCCGCCCGGTGCTCCTTGAGCTCGCTGATGCGAGGCACGTGGCTCCAGCCGCCGACCCGAACGCTCACCGGGTGGATCGGGCGACCGCCGAGGATCGCGATGAGATGGTTGCCGGCCTTCTTCATCTTGAGGGCCTGCTCCACCAGCGGCCGGTGATCGGCCGCCATGCTGATGCCGCTCTCGTAGCCGAGGAAGTCCGGCGCGTGGAGGAAGTAGATGTGGAGCGCGTGGCTCTCGATCCATTCCCCGCAGTAGAGGAGACGACGGAGCGCGCGTACCTGCGGATCGATCCGGACTCCGAAGAGGTCCTCGAACCCGTGGGCCGCGCTCATCTGGTACGCGACGGGGCAGATCCCGCAGATCCGGGCGACGATGTCGATGACCTCGTCGGGGGTCCGCCCCACCACGACCTGCTCGAAATAGCGCGGCGTTTCGAAGATCCCCAGACGGGCCTCGACCACCTCGCCGTCCTTGACTCGGAGACGGAGGGAGCCTTCGCCCTCGACCCGGGTGAGCTCGTGGACCTCGTAGAGGCGCTCGTCCACGGTCTTCTCGGCCGTTGTCCCGCGGCTCATGCCTTTCCTCCCCGCGGCGCCGGCTCGGCCGCCGTCGTCGTGGCGCCGCGCCCGGTCCGCGCGCCGCCGAGCTCAGTGACCATGCTGCGGAACGGCTCGGAGTACGCCGTGAACCCGGCGAACAGCCGCCCGATCTCCTCGCGTGGCCGATCGCCGGCCATCTGGAGGTGGCGGGTGAGGCCGGCCGCATTCGCCTGCTCGCGCGGGCCGAAGCAGCCGTAGCACCCGCGTCCGAAGCGGGGGCAGATCGCGCCGCAGCCCGTCTGGGTGACCTGGCCGAGGCAGGGAATGCCCTTGCTGACCATCACGCAGACGACACCGCGCCGCTTGCACTCCATGCAGACGGACTCGTCCCGCAGTTGCGGGCGACGGCCGGTCGTGAGCGCAGTGAGAAGCTCCACGAGCTGGTGGGGATCGATCGGGCAGCCGCGGAGCTCCGCGTCCACGGTCACGTGCTCGGAGATGGGCGTGGAGCGGGCGAGCGAGGAGATCCACTCGGGGTTCGAGTAGACGCCGGCCCGGAACGCGTCATGGTCGCCCCAGTTCCGGAGCGCCTGGATGCCGCCGGCCGTCGCGCAGGCGCCGATCGTGACAAGGAAGCGCGTTCGACGCCGGAGCTCGACGATCCGCTCCAGGTGGGCCGGCTCCGAGACGGAGCCTTCGACGAACAGGACGTCGTAGGGTCCCGCGGAGCGAGCCGACGTCGCCTCGGGGAAGTCCACGATGTCGAAATGCTCGACGACCGAGAGCAGCTCGTCCTCCAGATCGAGGAGGGTGAGCTGGCAACCGTCGCACGACGCGAACTTGACGACGCCGACGCGGGGACGTGCCGCGACGGGGGCATGAGCCATCAGATGCCCTCCCGGCCGAAGGTGTCACCGAGCTGCGCGATCGAGAAGACCGGGCCGTCACGGCAGACGAAGTACTTGCCCATCTGGCAGTGGCCGCACAGGCCGATCCCGCACTCCATGTGCCGCTCGAGCGTCACGTAGATGCGGGACGCGGACACCCCCCGGCCGGCGAGCGTTGTCGATGTCGCCTGCATCATCCGCTCCGGACCGCAGACGAACGCGATCATGTTGGTGCCGTCCCAGGCCGCCTGGTCGAACAGGTGGGTCACGATGCCCACCCGTCCCGCCCAGTCCGGGCCGGCGCGGTCCACGGTCAGGCTCACGTCGATGCCGTCGCGCTTGGTCCACCGCTCCAGCTCATCGCGATAGAGCAGGTCGGCCGGCGTCCGGGCTCCGTAGAAGAGCTTCACGTCCCCGAACCGGCGACGGTCGGCGACGATCGCGTGGAGCACCGGCCGGAGCGGCGCCAGGCCGATCCCGCCGGTGACGATGACGAGGTCGCGCCCGACCGCGCGGTCGAGCGGCCAGTTGTTGCCGAGCGGGCCGCGCAGGCCCACCTGCTCGCCGACCTGGAGCGCGCACATCGCCTTGGTGGCGGGGCCGGCCCCCCGGATGGTCAGCTCGATCCCGTCCGGCAGGAAGCGGCTGATCGAGATCGGGAGGGGCGGGAAGCCCGGCAGCGCGACCATGGCGAACTGCCCGGTGCTGCCGTGGCTGAACGCCGGGTCAACGCCCGTGAGCGTGAGCGTCGTCGTGTCGGCCGTCTCCGCCTTCGTGCTGACGACGCGGGCGGTGACGAAATCGTTGGGTGTCGCGGCGACGGGCTCGACGAGGCGTGACTCGGGAGAGAGCGGGACGGACGGCGCGATCGCGTTCAGTTCGTCGCGCACGTCGATCCCGACCGGGCACCACGTGATGCAGCGGCCGCAACCGACGCAGCCCGACGTGCCGAACTGGTCCCACCACGTCGCAAACTTGTGGGTCAGCCATTGCCGGTAGCGGTCCCGCGGCCTCGCCCGGAAGCTGCCGCCGGCCACTTTCGCGAACCCGGGGCTGAAGCAGCTGTCCCAGCTCCGGCTGGCAAGGGCCGCGAGGCCGCTCATGTCGGTGGTCTGCGACAGGGTCGTGCAGAAGCAGGTGGGGCACGCCAGCGTGCAGTTCCCGCAGGTGATGCAGCGTTCCGCAACCTGCGCCCAGCGTGGATGGTCGAGCTGGGCAAGCAGCCGGTCGTGGAGGCCGTCCGCGGGAATGGGATCCCCGATCCGCGCCCGCACCGCGGCGACCGTGGCCGCCACCCCGTATTGCTCGGCACTGGACGCGGCCCGCAGGGGGAGGCGGTCCAGGATGAGGCGGCCGGCCGGTGTGCCGGCATCGACGAGGAAGCCCGCGTCGAGCTCGGTCAGCAGGAGGTCGTAGCCCTTCGTGACCTCGGGGCCGGTGCCCATCGAGGTGCAGAAGCACGTCGAGGCCGACGTCGTGCACTGGACGGCGACAACCATGACGTTGGCGCGCCGGACCATGTAGTCCGGGTCGATGAACTCGGTGCCGATCAGGACGCGGTCCTGGACGGCGAGCGCGGCGATCTCGCAGGCGCGCACGCCCAGGAATGCGAGCTTCGGTGGAACCGCCTGTTCGGGCTCGAAGGAGACCTTGTGGCCGTCATGGCGGGATCGAGTCAGCGGGATCAGGGCCGGGAAGGTCCACTTCTTCCACGCCGTCGGTCCGACCACGAAGCCGAACAACTGCTCGTCACCCCGACGTCGGAGCCGGTATCGTCCGGGCGACTGCTCGTCGCCGATGCCGCGCGGCAGCTGGTCCACGGAGGTGATGTCGTCGTAGACGATGGATCCGTCGGCCACCGTGGGCCCGATCAGGCGCCGGTCATCCTCCTGAAGGAGGTCGAAGAGGACCTGGAGATCGCCCTTTGCGAGGAAGGCGGGCCCTTCGATCGTGGGGCGTCCGCCCCGGGGTGAGCGCGTAGCCGGCATCACCACGAATGCACTTCCTCGGCAGCGAAGAGGTCCATGAGCTGGACTCGGGTGGCGTTGAGTCGTCGCGCCACTGCAACCAGGATCCGTGGGTAGAGCGCCTGGGCGAGCGCAGCGTCCTCTCGCAGCGCGGCTCGCAGGGTGGATCCCTCGAACGTGATGGCCTCGAGCGCCTCGATCGCCACGGCCGTCGAGGTCGCGCGATAGGGCGGCACGATGGCGGACCAGCCGTAGACGTCACCCGGCTCGACCGTGAGGATCGTGAAATCGCCCCGCTCGGGCACCAGCGTGCGGAGGGCTACGCGGCCCTTGATCACGACGCCGAAGACTTCGGACTCATCTCCTTCCCGGAACAGCTCCTGGCCCGGCTCGGCCGAGAACGTTCGGCTGAGCTCCGCGAGGCGCGTCTGGACCCCCGGCTCCAGGCCGGAGGCAAACCACGTGGAGTTGAGGACAGCAACGAGCGAACCATGGTCCTGCATGGGGTCAGTCTTGCCGCGTGGGATGGCCCGTGGCAGGGCCGGTGGGCACCCGGTCATGGGCCACAATTCCCCGCGACGGCACCGGGCCGGATACCCGGACTTATGCCGTTCCGTTCCCGTACCGACACCGCTCTGCAACCAGGCCACAGGCCAGGCAGAGCGCGCGATTGGCGTCATCAGGTGCGCCGCGCTCCCCGGGAACCGGCCACCTTTTGTCAGAGCCTCGGCAGCTCCTGGCCCGGACCGAGCGCCGCGAGAAAGAGGTCGCCCCGCTCCGCGAGCCGGGGCAGGATCGTCCGAATGGTCCAGCGGTCGGGGCGGAGTCCCGGGTCGTCCAGCTCATCCCAGGTGATCGGCGCCGAGACCGGCAGGCCGGACGCCGGCCGCGGAGAATACGGCGCAACCAGGGTCCGGTTCCGCCAGTTCTGGGTGAAGTCGAGGCGCGCGCGACCACCGCGCTGGTCCTTCGCCCACTCCCAGCTGACGAGGTCGGGGACCGCCGCCCCGACGGCCCGCGAGACCTGCTCCACCCAGGCTCGCGTTTCCACGAACGTGTAGCCGGCCCGGATCGGGACGAAGACCTGGATGCCACGCTTCCCAGTCACCTTCGGGATGCCGACGATCCCGAGGTGCTCGAAGCCGCGCCGGAAGAGCCGAGCCAGCGTGAGCGTCTCGTCCCACGACGTGCGCTCCCCCGGGTCGATGTCCACCAGCGCCCAGCGTGGCTCGTCGGGCGCCTCGATGCGTGAAGTCCACGGGTGGATCTCCAGGGCTGCCTGGTTGCCAAGCCAGGCAAGCGTGGCGATCGAATCGGCGACGACGTACGCGTGCGGGCGGCGATCCGGCGGATCGGGCTCGCGCCAGCGCGTCACCCAGTCGGGCATGCCGGCCGGGACGTCCTTCTGCCAGAAGAACGCTCCGTCTACACCGTCGGGGTAGCGGGCCAGGTTGAGGGCACGACCCGCAAGATGTGGGAGCAGCGCCGGGGCGACGAGCACGAGGTAGCGGACCAGGTCGCGCTTCGTCACCGGGGCGCCGACCGTGTTCGCGTCGCCGTCCGCGCCGGGCATCCATCCGGCCCCGGGTCCGGGTGCAGGTCGGAGTGCCGGGGCAAGCACCTTGTCGAGGTTGGTCAGCGCCACCTCGCGTCCCGCAATCTCCCACGGACCGCCTCGGGCGGGCATCGCGTCGAGGGCGGCGAGCTCCCGCGCGGTTGCGGGGCCGATCGCCAGCGCCGGGGGCAGTGCCGCCAACTCCGCCGCACGCCCCGCGACCGGTCCCCCCGGTGCGGCGCCAGGCCCCGCTCGGGCGACCGCTCCGCGGCGGGACGGCAGGGCCGCGCCTCGGTGGGGCCACGGCGTCGCGACTGCCTTCGCGAGGGCCCGGGCGGCCGCCTCCGGCCCCACGGCGTCCTGGCGCTCGACCGAGCCGGGGTCGACCTCGGGCGCCTCGTGGGTGAACGACGCCTGGCGAACGATTCCGTCGGGGGACCAGCCGCCGATCTCGGCCCGGATCACCAGGTCCGGCGTGGCCCACACGGCCCCCGCGGTCCGCGCCAGGTCGTCGGGCGAATCGGCGAACGGGGGCGCGTCGACGGCCCGCGCGTCGAGGACAGCGCGCAGCCGGGTGCGCGTCGGGGCATCCAGGCCGCTGCCGACCCGGCCCGCGTAGCGCAGCCGGCCGCCGACCATCACGCCGACGATGAGCGACCCGAGATCGCGATGGCTGCCCTGCCCCGGGACGTAGCCGGCCACGACCAGCTCCTGGGTCGGTCGGACCTTGAGCTTGAGCCATGCCGTCGAGCGGCGACCCGGCTCGTACCGGCTTCGCCGGTGCTTGGCCATGGCGCCTTCCAGGCCCTGCTCGGCGACGGCCGCGAAGAACGCGATGCCGTCGCGCGCCACCTGGCCACCGAAGCGGACGCGCGGGTGGTCGCGGAGGATGAGGCGCAGGATCGCCGTCCGATCCTCGAGCGGCACCTC
This sequence comes from Chloroflexota bacterium, assembly GCA_034435355.1. Classification (GTDB taxonomy): domain Bacteria; phylum Chloroflexota; class Limnocylindria; order Limnocylindrales; family CSP1-4; genus CTSoil-043. The sequence goes on along the minus strand of DAOTXE010000008.1, from coordinate 15,738 downwards.
GAGATAGGAGCGTCCGGCGCACCAGGGCAGGTCGAATGCCATAAAGACGAGCGGCGCGGCTCGTCCCGCCTCGCGCTCCGATTGGCTGGCGGGCATGGCGGATGTGCCGAAGCCGGCGCCCAGCCGGGCCTGCAGCAGGCCGAAGTCGGGCCGTCCGTCAGAATCGAGCGCAATCACCTCTCCGTCGACGATCGCCTCCGGGGCCGCGAGCCAGGTCGGCCTGCCGAGCAGCTCGGGGAAGAGCCGGGCCGCGTCGTGGCCGTTCCGGGTCCGCAGCGCCACGTGGCCACCAGTCACGCTGGCCTGGATTCGGTAGCCGTCCCATTTCGGCTCGAAGAGCCAGTCGTCGTCGTCGAACGGGGCGGTTCCCGGAGTCGCGAGCATCGGCTCGACGAACACCGGCTGGCTGGCCATCCGGGCGCCCGGCGGGTCGAGAGAGGGCAGGGGAGCCGGCGCCGGGCGCGCGTCGCGGGGCGGAAGTCCGGCTGCGACGTCCGCATTCGTGCGGCCGGTCCTGACCGACGCGGGGTACGCTTCCGGGTCCCAGCGCGGAATGGCCTCTGGGCCGGGCTTGGCGATCAGGAGCCAGGTGGTCCGCTCGTCGGTCGCGGTCCCAGAGCTGCGCGGGCCCGTGCGCCCCCGTTCCGACGCTGTGGTCCGGACGAGCGTGAAGCGCCCCGCCAGCTTCTCGCCGCGAAGCCGGAGCTTGAGCTCGCCCGACCGGAGCGCTTCGCCGGGATCCCAGGTCAGCTCGGGTTCGAAGGTGCCCCAGTCCCAGCAGATCGAATCGCCCGCGCCATACTCGCCCGAGGGGATCACCCCCTCGAAGTCGAGGTAGGCGACGGGATGGTCCTCCGTTCGGGCAGCGAAGCGGCGCTCGTCCGGGTCACGGGTCGGGCCCCTGGGGAGTGCCCAGGAGGCAAGCACGCCGTCGATCTCGAGGCGGAGGTCGTAGTGGAGCCGGCCGGCCCGGTGGCGATGGACGACGAAGCGGCCGCATCCCCCGGCGGCCGACGGGACCGCCGGCCGGGCCGGCACTCCGGGACCATGGGCCGCGCGCGATGGCTCGTCGCTCGCTGTCTCCGCGGCCGGTTCCACGCCCGGGGGCTCCGGGGTCCGGGTGAAGTCGCGCTTCTGGCGGTAGTGGTCCAGCGCCATGGGAGCAGCGTTGTCCCGGCCCGGTCAGAACGGCAGGCGACGAAGCAGCGCGAGGAACGGCGGCAGCTCACGCGGCGCCGCAGTGATCGGAACCCGGTACCAGGCGTCGTGCGCAGGCCCGGCGCGCAGTCGCGCGTCCAGGCGGCGCGCCGAGAGGGCGCGAAACCCAAGGGCGCCCAGGCCGGTGGCGACCGTGGTGCCGTCGCCGATGAAGCCGCGCCCGGCCAGGCACCAGCTCGACGGCCGCAGGAGCGCCGCCAGCTCGCCGCGACGCTCGGCGAATGGCCGGAGGGCGAGCGAGTCTCCGTCGAGGTAGAGAAGGTCCGACGCGACCATGGCGGCCGACCCACGACTGCCGTCCGGGGTGCCGCGCTCTGGTGGCGCCTTGCGCTCGATCCGCGGTTGTCCGCCTGGGCTGTCGCCGCGGAGTCGGCGCTCGAGCAGCGTGCGGCTGGGGCGGCCGCGCGCGTCGAGCACCATCAGCGTCGCATCCAGCACCACGCCGTCGGATCGGACGAGCCGGGCGAATTCGGCAAGCTCAGGAAACGCGGGCAGGGGGTCGGCGAGGGCCTCGGCCCGCAGGCGCACCGCGCCGCCCTCCACGAGGACGAAGGCGCGGATCCCGGTCCACCACGGCTCGAAGAAGTAGCCCGGGTCATCGAACGGCCCGGCGCCCTCGGTCGGACGCATCGGGACGATCCGGTCCGGCAGGCGGGACGCGGCAGGCGTGAACTCAAGCGAGAGCTGATCATCGGCCAGAGAACGCGTCATGCGGCGATTGTGAGCCGGCGGGAGATGGCCTGCCAGCGCCGCGAATGGGCCGTCCGTCGAGTCAGGCAGACTTGCGTCGTGCCGACTTCCGCGCTTCGGCCTCGACCAGGTCCGTCTCCTCGTCGGCCCGCGCACCCCGCTTCGGACGCCGGGTCGTGACCTGCGATCGACCGGCGGCAGCCTCCTCGGCGGCAGCCTCCGGATCCCGGTTCGCCCGTGCGGCGCGGGCGGCGTTCACGCTCGCCTCGAGGGCGGCCATCAGGTCCACGAGCTGGCCGCCCGCAGGCGCCTCGTCGGGCTCGGCGATCTCGCGCCCCTCGACCTTGGCCTCGATCACGGCCTCGAGCGCCTCGCGGTACCCGTCGCGATATTCGGCCGGATCGAACGATCCGGTCATCGCGGAGATGAGCTGGGCCGCCATTGCCCGCTCCGCGGGCTTGATCTCCACGCCGCCGGCCGGAAGGTCGAGCTCGTCGGTCGCCCGGATCTCGTCCGGCCAGTGGAGCGTCTCGAGGACCATGGCGTTCGCATACGGGTTGAGAGCGGCGAGCGCCTCGCGATCCTTGATCACGACCTTGCAGATCGCGACCAGGCTCTGCTCGGCGAGGACCTCGCGCAGCAGCGCGTACGCCTTGCGGCCGATCGGCTCAGGTTCCACGTAGTAGGCCTGCTTCACGAACCGGACCGGGTCGTCCTGGGCCGGCCGGGCCGGGATGAACGTCTCGATCTCGATGGAACGCACCGTCTTGAGCGGGACGCTGGCCAGGTCCTCGTCGGTGATGACCACGTACTGGTCCCTGGCGTACTCGAACCCTTTCACGGTGTCACCGCGGGCGATCACCTCGTCGTGGAATGGGCAGTAGGTCTTCATCTGGATCCGGTTCAGGCAGCTCGCGTGGAGCATGTTGAACGCGATCCCCTTCGAGTCCGTCGCCAGGTAGAGGCGGACCGGGATGGTCACCAGGCCGAACTGGATCGCTCCCCGCCACATCGAGCGCGCCATGATGCCCCCTGCGTGCCTCGTCGCCTGCCGCTCCGTGCAGCGTCGCCTGCTGACACCGCATTCCCGCGACCGGGATGGAGAGGATACGCCGGTCGCGCAAGGGGTCCCTGATGGGGTCCCTGATGGGGTGATGGTGCCGCCGCGGTCGGGACAGCCCCCGGTTCGTTACCGGCCGGCGTTCCCCGTTGATCGATGACGTGCGACGAGGCCGACGACGACCTCCGCGACCGCAGGCAGCGCGGCCGACACCGCGGGCGACAGCGCTTCGCCGAGCTCCATCTCCGCCACGCCGACGCGCACGAGGAGCGTGGCTGGCGCGGCGCCGTAGAGCGCCCGGGCAAGCGCGAGCAGCTCGTTCGGACCGACGTGATGGGAGGTGGCACCCGGACCACCGCCGGCGCCCGTGTCGCCCGCGCCACCCGTATCGCCCGTGTGAGCACCGGCGTCCTCGTCGAGGGCCAGCGACTGGACCGAGATCTCGCCGGGTGGGTCGTCCGCGCCGGCGTCGACCAGGATGACGAGGGAGACGCGGCTGAAGTCGATCGCCAGCTCGGGCGTGAGCTGGTGAACGGCAAGGACCTCGACGCCGGCGAGCCCCGGATCATCCCGGAACCTCGGATCGTTGGCGAGCAGTGACGCCGTATGCCAGCCGATCCCGTCGTCGGAGCGCAGCGTGTTGCCGTATCCGATGATGAGGACACCCCCGGCGGCGTCGCCGGGGGTGTCCGAGCGAATGGCGGCGTCGCTCAACGGGATAGCTCGTCCAGCACCTTTCCGTCGGGTGCCAGCAGCTGGATCTGCAGCTCCATCTGGCCGAGCGCGTGCGTCGAGCAACTCAGGCACGGGTCGTAACAGCGGATCACCGCCTCGACCCGGTTGAGCATCGGCTCGGTGATCGTGTCGCCCTTGACGTGGCGCCGGGCCACCTGCAGAACGCTCCGGTTCATGGCCATGCTGTTGTGGCCGGTGGCGATGATCAGGTTCGCCCACTGGACGATCCCGTCGTCGTCGACCTTGTAGTGGTGCATGAGCGTGCCGCGGGGCGCCTCGGACACGCCGATGCCCTCGTTTCGGTTGATGCCCGCGGTCGACCGCACGTGCTTCGAGAGGATGTCCGGACCGCGCAGGAGCTCCTCGATCTTCTCGATCGCGTACAGCGTGTCGATCAGCCGTGCGTAGTGGTAGTGGAACGACGAGCCCGCCACGCGCCCGACGCGCCAGCGGAACTTCTCGAGCTCCTCGTCCGCGCGCGGGGTCCCCATCCGGTCGGCAACGTTCAGCCGGGCGAGCGGTCCGACCCGGTAGATGCCGTCCGGGTAGCCCATCGCCTTCCAGTACGTCGACTTGAGGAACGAGGAGGGCTCGACGGCCTCGCCGATGTAGTCGTCGAACAGTCTGGGGTCGACCCGGTCGGCCAGGAACTTGCCGTCCGCGTCGATGACCCGGAGCCACCCGCCATAGTGATCGACGTTGCCGTGGCGGTCGACGAGACCCATGAACGCAGAGCGGAAGTTGCCGAACGTGGCGGCCTCGTCTTCCCAGCGCAGCATGTCCGTCTTGTACCAGGCGATCGCCCGCTCGACCGCTGCGATCGCTTCGGGGACGCCGGCCAGGATCCGGTCGCGAACCTCCGCCGTGAGCGGCGTCGCGACCCCGCCGGGGACGATCCCCTCGGGGTGGATCCGCTTGCCCCCCAGCCATTCGATGATCTGCTGGCCCCACTTCCGGAGGCCGATGCCGTCCCTGGCGAGCCCGGGATTCTGGCGCGCCACGCCGAGGATGTTGCGGACGGCCGGGTCCGCGTCGAACCCGAAAAGCAGATCCGGCGACGAAAGGTGGAAGAACGACAGCGCGTTCGACTGGACGATCTGGCCGAGGTTGATGATCCGCCGCAGGTCCTGGCCGGTCGGCGGCGGCTCGACGGCCAGGATGTCGTCGACGGCCTTGGCCGACGCGATCAGGTGGCTGACAGGGCAGATCCCGCAGATCCGGGCCGTGAGGGCGGGCATCTCGTGGACCGGGCGGCCCTGGGTGATGCGCTCGAAGCCCCGGAACTGGGTGACGTGGAAACGGGCGTCGACGACCTCGCCGCGGTCGTCGAGCTGGATCGTGATCTTGGAATGGCCCTCGATCCGGGTGACCGGGTCGATCGTGATGGTTCGGCTCATGTCGATGCCCCCGTCAGCGCCCGAATCGCGATCCGGCGACGCCTGGGACGCGTCCGGAGAGCAGGTCATCGAGCATGGTGTAGATCAGGTCGGCAGACGGCGGGCAACCCGGCAGGAAGACGTCCACCTTGACCACCCGGTGGACCGGCGCCGCGGTCGGCAGGAGCTTCGGGACGATCTCGGACGGCAGTTGCGGGTTGAGCGTGACGTTCTCGATGTAGGCCCGTTCCAGCAGCGGGCCCACCCCGATCGGGTTTCGCATGCCCGGGACGTTGGACGTCACCGCGCAGTCGCCGAACGAGACGAGCGTCCTGGTGCGCTCCCGGACCAGCTTGATCTTGTGCAGGTCATCCTCGCTGGAGACGGCGCCTTCGACGAGGCAGACGTCGACGTCCTCCGGGTACTCCTTGAAGTCGACGAGCGGGCTGTAGACGAGGTCGGCTCGCTCGAAGATGTCGAGAAGTCGCTCGTCCAGGTCGATGAGGGACATGTGGCAGCCGGAACAGCCGTCCAGCCAGACCGTCGCGATCCGCGGTTTGCTCACAGCCCACGCTCCTCTGCCACGACCTTCATCCAGGGCAGGAACGGCCGCTTGGTCTTGCTGCCGCGGGCAACCGCCCGGCCCTTCTCGAAGAGTGCGCCGGTCGGGCAGACCTGGACGCACTTCCCGCAGCTCGTGCAGGTCGTGGACTCGCCCCACGGGATCCCCATGTCCGTCTGGACCCGGGTCTCGAGGCCGCGATGCATGACGTCCCACGTGTGGGCGCCTTCGATCTCGTCGCAGACGCGGACGCAGCGAAGACAGAGGATGCAGCGGTTGTGGTCGATGGCGAACAGGCGGTGGCTGGCGTCGATGTCGACCTTGGGGCTGATCCGCGGCAGGTCGAAGTGGGTCACGCCGAGCTCGTCCGCCGTGTCCTGGAGCTCGCAGTGATTGTTCGCGACGCAGACCGCGCAGACGTGGTTGCGCTCCATGAACATCATCTCGGTGACCGTGCGGCGGTACTCGAGCAGGAGGTCCGAGTGCGCGGTGACGTCCATGCCCTCGGAGATCCTGGTCATGCAGGCGGCAGCGAGCTTGGGGGAACCCGCGATCTCGACCATGCACAGGCGACAGGCGCCGCGATCGTGGATCCCCTCGAGATGGCAGAGGCCCGGGATGTCGATCCCGTTCTCCTCCGCGACCTCCATGACGGTCTGCCCCTCGGAGCCGGCAACGTCCTTGCCGTCGATCCGGAACGTGAAGACGGTGGTCATGCCATCACCTCTGCCGGCTCGATGGTGCAGACGCCGGCGGGACAGACGCGGTCCACGATGTGGGCCAGGTACTCGTCCCGGAAGTAGCGGAGCGTGCTGAAGATCGGGTTGGGTGCTCCCTGGCCAAGCCCGCAGAGCGACATCCTCTGGATCATCCCCGCCAGGCGCTCGAGCTGGGCGAGGTCGGCGAGCGTTGCCCGGCCGCGCGTGATCTGGTCGAGGATCATCCAGAGCTGCGTGGTGCCGACCCGGCACGGGACGCACTTGCCGCACGACTCGTCGCGGCAGAAGTCCTGGAAGTACTTCGCCACATCGACCATGCACGACGTGTCGTCCATGACGATCAGGCCGCCGGAGCCCATGAACGAGCCGACCTCGATGAGCGACTCATAGCTGAGGGGCATGTCGAGGTGTTCGGCCGGGATGCAGCCGCCCGACGGGCCGCCGGTCTGGACCGCCTTGAACGGCCGGCCGTCGATGATCCCGCCGCCGATGTCGTACACGACCTCGCGCAGGGTCATCCCCATGGGGACCTCGACGAGACCGGTGTTCACGATCCGGCCGGCGAGGGCGAAGACCTTGGTGCCCTTGCTCTTGCCGAGGCCGATCCCCGCGTACCACTCGGCGCCCTTGCGCAGGATCGTCGGCACGTTGGCAAATGTCTCGACGTTGTTGATGAGCGTCGGGCAGTCCCACAGGCCCTGCATCGCCGGGTAGGGCGGCCGGGGGCGCGGTGTGCCGCGCCGGCCCTCGACGGACGCGATGAGGGCGGTCTCCTCGCCGCAGACGAACGCGCCGGCGCCAAGGCGGACCTGGACGTCGAAGGAGAACGAGGTGTCGGCGATCCCGGCACCGAGCCACCCGGCACGCTGGGCCATCCGGATCGCGTTCCGCAGGCGGGCGACGGCGAGCGGGTACTCCGCGCGGCAGTAGACGTAGCCCTCGGTGGCGTGGACGGCGAACGCCGCGATGGTCATCCCCTCCAGGACCCGGTAGGGGTCACTCTCGAGGACGCTGCGGTCCATGAACGCGCCCGGGTCGCCCTCGTCCGCGTTGCAGATGACGTACTTCTGGCCCCCCTGGGCCTTGGCCACCGTCGTCCATTTCAGGCCGGTCGGGAAGCCGGCGCCACCGCGGCCGCGGAGGCCGCTCTGGGTGATCTGGTCGCGGACCTCGGCGGAGGTCATTCGCGAAAGGACAGTGTGCAGGGCCTCGTAGCCACCGTGCGCCACGTAGTCGTCGAGGCTCTCCGGGTCGACCCGACCCATGTTCTCGGTGGCGACTCGGACCTGCTTCTCGAAGAAGGGTCCCTGCGGCGCCCGCGTGTCGGTGGGCTTGACCTTCTTGAGGGCCCCGACGATTCCCTCGACGTCGTCGGGCCGGACGTGGTCGAACAGCTGGCCCGTCTCGGCGATCTCGACGAGCGGGCCGGCCGCGCACAGTCCGAGGCACCCGACTCGCTTGACCGTGACATCGCTCAGGCTCGCCCGCGCGGCGCTCTCGCCAAGGCGGAGCGTGATCTCGTGGGCCTGGGCGGACATGCAGCTGGCCGCCTCGCAGACGTACGCGGTCGCGCGGGCGGGGCCCTCGTGGACTTCCTCGGTGGTCGCGCGGCGCCGGACGGCCCGCGCGGCGGCAGGCATCTCGCTCACATTGCCTCCAGCTGGGCAACCAGATCGCCCACGTTGACCTTGCCCTTCACGTCACCGTCGATGATGACGGCGGGGGCCAGGCTGCACGCGCCCAGGCATCGCGCGGTCAACACCGAGATCTTGCCGTCCTCCGTCGTCTCCTTCGGCTTGACGTGGAGCGCGCGGTCGAGACCAGCCAGGATGTCCTTGGCGCCGTTGATGTAGCAGGCGGTCCCGGTGCACACGACGCAGGTGTGCTCGCCCGATGGTTTGAGGGTGAAGAACGAGTAGAAGGTCGCGACGCCATAGACGCGGGAGTGGGGGACCCCCAGCGTGTCGCCGACGTAATTGAGGGCGTCGGTGTCGAGATAACCGAACGCCTCCTGCGCCGCGTGCAGGGCTTCGATCAGGGCCGGCGGGCGATCGCCGAGGCGGCGCATCCGCGTCTCGACGATCTTCCAGCGCTTGTCGTCGCTCGGCGCGGGCGGCTTGTGGTACAGGACGGGCATCTGCCCCCCTCCAGTCATTGCGGAAGGCAAGCGCCGACATGTCACAGCCGGCGCGTCTATCACGAGGTCGGGCGGTCCCATTGGCCCACCTCGTCGATCATAGAAAGCGCCGGGGGCGTAGAAGCGGGCCGCAGTGCCCGGTTCTCGGGGGCCGCTTTGCCCAAGTCCGACCCCGGGCGCCGGCCTGGGCGCTGACCCTGCGGGAGCGGGATGCGGCGCGGCGTGTCCATGAACCAGGCGGTCGGGAACGCGCCAGGCCTCGCGCGTCGAGCGCCCGATGCGCTCGACCTGAGCTCCACGAAGCGGGCAACGCCGGCCCCCGCCGATGCGCCGCCCGCTCCGGGATGTGTTCGAACTGCGCGATTGGCTGCGCAGTGGGAGCCGCGACTACCCCGTGGCCCGGAGCTCCGCCTCGGCCTCGGCGACGCGGGCGAGGATCGAGTCCCGCAGGCGGTCCAGACCTGCCTGGACGTCCTTCGTGCTGTTGACCACCGATGTCAGCGTCGACTTGAGGCCACGGAGCTGCTCGAGCTGCTCGCGGATACCGGTCAGCGCGGCAGCGATGGCGTCGGCGTCGACCTCCACCTCCCGCTCCCGGAGCGAGGCGATCGCCAGCAGACGGGCGAACCGCACTGCGGCCTCCAGGACGGCGGGATCGGGGTTCTCGGGATCGATGACTGCATAGACGTCCCCCGCGCGGAAGTCGAATGGCGCGATCCCGGTCGGGGCGTGGGCGGGCGTGAACACGACAAGCCCGATCACGGCGTCGCGGTTCGTCTTCGCCTCCCGGATCTCCTCGCGCATGGCCCGGCCGGACATTGCCCGGTCCTTGGCCTCCACGACGATGCGCAGCTCCGCGCCACCGGTGAGGGTGGGGTTGATCGTGAGGACGAAGTCGCCCTTCTTCGACTTGATGACTGCGCCTTCCTCGGCGGACGTTCGGTCGAGCAGGTCTCCTGCACCGCGCGCGGTATCGGCGAGGAGCCCCTCGAGAAGGTCCTCGAAGTCGCCGCCCTTGGCGGTGCCCCTGGCCCGCTCCTGGGCGCGTGCCGTCGAGGCGGCCTCCAGCGCAGCGATGCGCTCGTTGAGCTTGCTGAAGCCCTCGGTGATCTCGCCGCGAAACTGGAAGAGCGGTGAGCCCAGGCGCGTGGGGTCGAGGAGGGTGGCCAGCTTGCTGCCGTCGCCCTCCAGGTACGCTCCCAGAAGGGTCTTGATCCGACCGATCGCGCTGTCGCGTCTGGTCTCGTCGAAGAGCTCGTCGGTGAGGGAGCGCAGCTTGCCGCGATCTCCCAGGAATGCCTCGAGCGTGCGCGGGAGGCGGCCGTCGCCGTCGGCGAAGTTCTGACGCAGGAGCTGATCAAGGGCCGTCGCCGCCTTCGCGTTGGCGTCCTCCGTCTGGCGCAGAAGGGTGGCGAACTCCGCCCGCACCGCGTCGACGTTGACGGTCACGCCGGCGTCCATGAGGGCGGTCAGGCCGATCTTCAGGGCGCGCTCCACGAGGCCGGCGCGCTCACCAACTGGACGCTCGGAGACGAAGGCGGCGAGGCTGGCGTCGACGAGGACCAGCCGCTCGACGACGACGCGGTCGCGCTCCACCGCGATGCGCGCGGCGGCGGGCATGGTCGCGGGCATCGCGCTCGCCGGCGGGGGGACCGGCGGCAGGCCGGTGGCCAGCGTGCCCGGGATGGGCGGGCGACCTGAGGGGGCGGGGAGGCTGACGATGGCGGCGGGGGCTTCCATGCCCCGAACTCTGGGGGCGGGGAGTGACAGCTAGAGCGTCACGCCGGTTTGTGGACGGCACGGTCCCAACTGTGATCCTGGTTGGTGAACGCAGCATCGCGATGCTTCGCGTTGCCCGGCGGAGCGAGGAACGGTCGAGGCGGCGCGTTGGCGATCACCCGACCCGGCGCCATGGTCCGTCTCCCTGGGGCCGACCAGGCGGGTCAATGGCCGGGTGTCCGCCCGCCGCTGATCACCCGGGAGGCGTTTCCAGCCCGCGGCGAGGTTGCGCATCTGGGAGGATTGAGCTGATCGGCGCTGCCCGTGCCCCCGGCGCCGTCGACGGTCGCGCCATGACGGAGTTGCCCCGATGCCCCTGAACCTCAACCTGACTCTCGGCTCGCTCATGCACCGGACGGGGTCCGCGCCATCGCCGTTCGACGCGATCAACGGCCCGCGCCTCGCCGGGCCCCAGGGCAGCCATCCGCTCCACTCGGTGGCGGTGGAGGAGCTGGTCCGCGCGACCGATGGGCCGATCAACGGCGACATCAGCCTGGATCAGCCTGCGCGAGTCGGTGATGGGATCACCGGGACGATCCGCCTGACCGCCACGGAGCAGGTCGTGGCGCGCAGCGCCGCGCTTCGGCTGGTCGGGCTTCGGCTGGACGAGATCGCCCGTTCCGAGGAGCACCGCGACGGTGACGGCCACGTCACGAGCTCGGAGCACTGGGTCGAGGTTCATGGCAAGCTCTTCGTCGATGACGTCTTCCCGGAGCCCGCGATCCCGACGACGCTCGAAGCTGGCGCGACCTGGGAGGCGAAGTTCGCCGTTCCGGCCCCGCCCCTCGGCCCACCGACCGCCCACCTCGGCGAGTCGATCATCGCCTGGGCGCTGGAAGTTCGCTGGGACGTCCCGCACGGCCACGATCACTTCGTGGCTGCCCACCTGCAGCTGGCCCAGCACCCGGATCTGCTGCGGGCTGGCGTCGGGAAGCAGGGCGGCCCGAGCCTGCTCGAAGGGGTGTCGATCGGGGACGCGCTGATCAGCGTCACGTCGCCGCTGCCGGCTCCGGCCGGCACCGAGATGATCGTGTCCGTGCGATGGCCCTCGGCCCCGGGCGGGCAGAAGGGTCGCGTGGAGCTCCACCGGCGGACGAACGCGCCGAACGGCATTGAGGGAATCATCGCCTCGGTCCCGATCGCCCCGGCCACCCTCCCGGCCGGCTCGACCGAGGTGTGCCTGCTCGTCCCGGCGGGCTCGGCGCCGTCGTTCGACGGAGCGGGCCTCGAGATCGACTACATCGTTCGCGTGCTGGTCGACCGGCGCTTCCGGACCGACGCGGCGATCGAACGGCCCGTCGGCATCGTCTGACGATCCGTCGGGACTTACCCGCCAACCGCGACGCCGAGATTGCGGATCAGGTTGAGCCCTGCGTCGACCGCCTCGCGCGCGGCGTACGGGCCGGGCATCAGGAAGCACGGGCGCGCGGCGAGCGCCAGGCCATCGACCCGACCCCACGGCTCCGGGATGGACCGTCCCGCGCACGCCTCTGCGCCGCGCTTGTAGACGAACACGACGGCCGCCGGTCGCCAGATCGCCACCTTCTGGAAGAGCGGGCCGACACCCGCCCGGAGCTCCATCTCGGTCGCGGTGTCGCGCGGTGTCGGGAGCTTCAGGAGGTCGGTGATCCCGTGACCCGCCGCCACGAGCGCATCGTCGGCGAGCTCTGGGTCCGTGCCGGGGGGCAGGATCTGCGCCCGCACGAGGCGGCGCCAGAACGACCGGCCGAGACGGCCTCGATGGTAGTGGCCCGCCTCCACGCTCACCGGTGACGGATTGAGCCCGACGAAAAGCAGGCGCCCCGGCTCGGGCGGAAGGTCGGCCAGGGTCTCCACGGGCAGCCCGCCGAGGATGAGCGTGATCCGGTGGCCATCGGTTCGGTCGCGCATTGGAAACAGCGTACGGGATGGGGCGCCGGATCGGGCCCGAGACGTTCGAGACGGCCAATCAAGAGCCGTAGGGGCGGCGGCGTTGGGCCCGATCGCCGCGTTGTGGCCGCCCACGCTCCTGCACCCTCCGCCCTCACCACGCCGTGTGTCACCCACGAACCGGGGTAGCACGAGATCGGGCACCGACACGCGAGGCAGCTTGCCCGACTCGTCCGGGCTCCGCCCGTGAGCGTGGTGCGGCGGCGACGCGCTTTCCCGGCGGACCGTGAGACCCGCGAGCCGCCCCGGCAGCATCCCCGTCACTCCGTCCCGGCGTGCCACGCGGGATCGCCATAGCGGTCGCGGAGGAGGCGTTCGGCGGCCTCGCGCTCGGCGGGCGACAGCGTGGAGCGACTCACGGAGGCCGCGCCGAACGCCGCGAGGACAGCCTCCTCGAGGCTGGCCTGCGCGGGAGCCGCCCCCAGCTCGCGCGCGACCGAGCTCACCGGGACGCGGCGGCTCCGGGTGCGTTCCCAGCGCGGATCCCCGGGTGCGCCCGGTCCGTTGCAGACACGAACCAGTGCGTCGAGGTCGGCATCGACCAGGAGCGTCGCGTGGACCAGCAGCGCCCGCCCGCCGATCCAGGCGGCCACGCCGGACAGCTTGCCGCCGGGCGCCACGATGTCGCGCTCGGTCAGCTCGGCGGCGACACCGAGGGATCGAACCGCGTCGGCAAGCGGCGCCAGGACCAGCCGGTAGAGTCCCGGAAGGCCCCGCAGCGACGGAGCGTCGGCGAGCACGGCGTCCTCCGGTCGGAGGACGACCGACACGTTGAGATTTCCCGGGTCGTGCCAGACGGTCCCGCCGCCGGTGAACCGGCGCAGCACCGGCGCGCCCATTGCCGCGGCGGCCCGGATATCCACCTCCGCGGCCGCAAGCTGGAAGCGCCCGACGACGACGCACGGCGCGTCGCGCCAGAGCCGGAGAACCGGCGCAGGCGCCGCACCGTCGGCCGCGACGTGGCGCGCAATCGCTTCCTCCCGTGCGAGGTTGGTCCGCGGGTCGCGCTCTCCGTCGTCGGGAAGGTAGCGCCAGGCGGGGCGGATGGAGAAAGGCGGCGCGGTCAGGCTAGTCCTCCGCGGCCGCGCCGAGGTCGCCCGCGAGGCCTGCTCCCATGCCGACCACCGTACCCCGGCCGCGCAAGGGTGCTCCCCGCGGGCGCCCCTGCCGCCCCCTGGGCGCCATCAGTCCTTTCGGCCCCGCTTCAGCTCGGACACGTCGAAGACAGCAGTCGCGGACGACCAGTTCGCGGCAACTTCCACCCGCGTCGCGAGGACCAGCCGCGTGAGGCCCGACACGGTGAAGAGGAGCGCGAAGGCGGGGTAGCCCAGCGGCAGGATGGCGAGGAGCACGCCCGACGAAGTCTGCCCGATGGTGAGCCCGGCGGCGCTCCGGGCAACGAATGCTCCCTGTGCGCCGACCAGGTCGACGCCGCGGGTGAGGCGCAGGAGCCGCTCGTTGGCCGCGAGCGTTCCGGCAGCAGCTCCGGCCGAGGCCATCGCCGCCACCAAGAAAAGGACCAGCCAGGCAGCGGGATTCCCGGGGAAGGCGAGGAGCCCGATGATCATCGAGCCGCCCCGAAGGACGAACGAAAGGCGCAGCGTGCGCGATGCGGAGCCGCGGTTGAGCCAGCCACCGACCACGGTCGACGAGACGAGGGACGCTGCCGAGGAGATCGCCGAGAGGAGGATCGCAAACCCGGGCGCGAGTCCCAGGACGCTGATGCTGTAGATCGACAGGTAGGGGCCCATGCCGGCCCCGAACGCCGCGATCGCGACCGCCCGGATGAAGCGGTTCGTCTCGGGGCTGCGTGGAGGCGCCTCGCCCCGCGGCGCCACCCGGACGCGGCCGGGATGCGTCAGGCGCCGAAGGACCGCCAGCTCCGCGATCCCGAAGACTCCCGCGATCCCGAACACAATCGCATACACGAGCAGGCCGATCGAGCCGAGCCCCGCCTGCACCACGAGCGCGACGGGAAAGAGGAGCATCGCGCCCAGCCCCTGGGTGATCCCCATCACGCGCGGCGCCACGAACCGCCGCTCGCGTTCCGGGAGGATCGCGCCGTACCACGCCAGCAGGTTGGCGCCACCGATGGCGGACGCGGCCCCCGCGATGCTCATCACAGCCGCGATCGCGGCGATCGCGGCGACCGTCGGGACGAGATGCAGCTCATGGAGGACCACGACGGCGGCCAGCACGAAGCCACGCGACTCGCCGACCGCGAGGATGCCGAGCGTCACGCGCCGGAGGTTGCCGTCCGTCCGCCGGAGCAGCGACGGAACCAGCAGCTGCGCCGAGCTGAACGCGTACGGCAGGACGCCGATGATCGTGGCTGCCGCGGCAGGCGTTCCGAGCGCGAGCAGGAGCGGGATCGTGAGGCCGTCACCGGCGAGCGCGAAGACGGCGGCAGCCGTCGTCCCGATGCCCTGGAAGATCCGAAAGGGCCGCTCGCCGAACGTCCGCCATTCCTCGACCGACGTGCGGGCGCCGGACGGATGCGGGAGGCGGATGCGCGGACGGCTGTCTCGGGGCACCCCGGAATGGTAGACGGACTGCTGCGCCGTCCGGTCGCCGGCGCCCTCGGCGGACGCTACGATCCCGCCATGGTCACGAACCGGCTCGCCGGAGAGACGAGCCCATACCTCCTCCAGCACGCGCACAACCCGGTCGACTGGTATCCGTGGGGCGCGGAGGCGCTGGAGCGGGCGCGCATCGAGGATCGGCCGATCTTCCTCTCCGTGGGCTACGCCGCCTGCCACTGGTGCCACGTGATGGAGCGCGAGTCGTTCGAGGACCCCGGCACGGCGGCCATGCTCAACAAGGGCTTCGTGAGCATCAAGGTGGACCGCGAGGAGCGGCCGGACCTGGACGCGATCTACATGCACGCGGTCCAGGCGTTGACCGGGTCCGGAGGCTGGCCGATGAGCGTCTTCCTGACGCCCGACGGCCGGCCGTTCCATGGTGGGACCTACTTCCCGAATGCGCGCAGGCACGGCCTCCCATCCTTCCGCGACGTGCTCGGGGCGGTGGCCGCAGCGTGGCAGGAGCGCCGCGACGACGTCCAACGTGCGGCGGCCGGACTCGCCACCGTGCTGACCTCGCCGCTTCGCATCGGCGACGGCGCCGCACCCGCGAGCGCGACCGTCCTCGAGGCCGCCGTGGCCACCCTCGAGGCGGAGTTCGACGCCATCGACGGCGGCTGGGGCCTTTCGTTGAAGTTCCCGCAGCCGATGGCGCTCGAGTTCCTGCTCCGGCGGGCGGTTGCCGGCGACGACCGTGCGCTCCCGCTCGTCCGCCGGACGCTGGAACGCATGGCTGCCGGCGGGATCCACGATCAGCTCGGCGCCGGGTTCAGCCGCTATGCCACGGAGCCCACCTGGCTGGTGCCCCACTTCGAGAAGATGCTGTCCGACAACGCACAGCTGGCACGCGTCTACCTGCACGCCTGGCAGCTCACCCGGGAACCTGCCCACCTCGACGTCGCCCGCCGCACGCTCGACTTCGTGACGCGCGAGATGACCCTGCCCGACGGC
>DAOTXE010000007.1:0-53231 GCA_034435355.1 Chloroflexota bacterium | reverse complement strand
CAGCTGGTCGACGTGGCCAACCTGCGCGGCGACTGCCACGCCCACTCGGACTGGTCGGACGGGATCCACTCGATCGAGCGGATGGCGGAGACGGCCCGGGCCCGCGGCTATGCCTACCTGGTCCTGACCGACCACTCGCACGGACTTCCGATCGCCCACGGGCTGGACCCGGCGCGGGTGCGCGCCCAGCGCGGGGTCATCGACGAACTCAACCGGCGCTTCGCGGCCGAGGAGGACGCGGGCGCCGCGCCGCCCGCGACGCCTCCCGAGGGGTTCCGGATCCTGCACGGCTGCGAGCTCGAGATCCGCGCGGACGGCGCGCTCGACTTCGAGCCCGACGTGCTGGCCTCCTTCGACCTCGTCGTCGCGGCGCTCCACCAGGGCCGGCGGCAGCCGCGCGCCCAGCTGACCGAGCGCGTGCTGGGTGCGATCCGGAGCCCCCACGTCGACGTGATCGCGCACCCGTCCGGGCGGATGCTGGGCGACCGCGCCCGCGACGACCTGGACCTCGCCTGGGACGAGCTGTTCGCGGCGGCGGCCGAGACGGGGACGCTCCTGGAGATCGACGGCTCCGACCACCGCCTGGACCTGGCACCCGAACGCGCGCGGCGGGCGGTTGCGGCGGGTTGCCGGCTGACCATCGACTCCGACGCCCACCGGATGGAGGAGCTCGCGGGGATCCGCTGGGGCGTGGCTCAGGCCCGCCGCGCGTGGGTGGAGCCGGCGGTCGTGGCGAACACGTGGTCGCGCGCGGCGCTGCTCGCCTGGGCCGCCGCGAAGCCGGGCCGGGTCCGATGAGCGGCGAACGGCCGCGCGCGCCTCGCTTTCCCTCCCTGCGCAGCCTGGTGGGCCGGGTCCGCTTCCCGCGGCCGCGCCCGAGCCTCTTGGCCGGCCGGCCGGGGGTTCCCGTGGCGCCGCAACCGCGGGACGGGGGGACGCGCAGCGCGCGCGGTGCCGGCCGACCGTCGGGCCCCGGCGTCGTCGGGAAGGCGCTCCCACGCGACCTCTCTGCTGCCGAGGCCGGGGATCGCGGCGATTCCGGGGCCGTCTCGGGCGCCGCCGCCGGGTCCGCCCGGGCCGCGGCCGCCGCAGGGGCAACGAGAGAGCTCGTCACCCTGACGGTCGTGCTCGTGGGGCTGAGCCGTCTCGCCGAGGGCCCCGCTCTCTGGGCGGCCGCGGTGCTGGCATTCGCCGCGCACGTGCTCGCGACGCTCGAGGTGCTCGGCGCCGACCCGGCGGCCGAGGACGAGGGCGTGCCGCTGGAGGCGCTCCTGCTGCCGGGCCTGGCCGCGGTCGCGGCGATCGGCGCGCTGCGTCTCGTCCCGGTGGGGCTGCTCCTGGTGCCCGCGCTCTTCGGGGCGGGCTGCCTGGTCCTCGCCGCCGTTGCGCTCGAGCGCAGGCTCCTGGCCCGCCCGACCGGCCCGACGGCCGACGACCGGGCCGCGCTCCTGAGCCTGGCCCTGCTCATCGCGTTCGTCGCGTTCTCCGGGATCGCGGCCGCGATCCCCGGCGCGCTCGTGGAACCGGGCGGCGGGGCGACGCCCGCGCGCCAGGCCCTTCCCGTCGAGGGCATGCTCCTGCTCGCCGTCGCCGACGGCCTCCTCGCCGGGCTGATGGGGTATCGCATCGTGGCGCTCCGTGCTCCCGACCTGGGCGGCGCCGCGCTCGCCGCGCTGTCGTATGCCGTCGTCGTCGCGATCGCCGCGGCCAGCCTGCGGGCGATGGCGATCCCGCGCCTCCTCGGCCCGGCGCTCCTGACCCTCGTGCTGTACCTCTGGAGCGCCTACCGGGGCGGACCGCGAACGGGTCGAGCCGATGCCCGCTGGATCTGGGAGATGCTGCTGCTGCTCGGCCTGGGGGCGGTGGTGATCGCCTGGAACCTGCTCGCCCAGGCGTAGCCCCGCTCCCGTTTGACGGGGTAAAGGGATTGCGCCCCGATTGAACACAGGTGCCATGGCTGAAGGCCGACTGACAGTCCGGCCGAGTCCTTTGTTACAGCGGACGCTCCGCTGCCTCGGTGAACCGCGTCGACAGCGACCTTCCTAAGCGAGATCCCAGCCGCGAGACCAGGAATGCCCGGGCGGCGACTACCCCGCCCGTTTGACGGGTAGTAGATAGGGGCTGTCAAAGTTGCCGCGAAGCTTGCATACTCCCGGGCTACCTGGACCGCGACCTCGCGGCATGCCATGTTGGGGGGAACGGAATGCGTCGTCGGCTGGTGAGCGTGCTGCTCGCCCTCGTCCTCGTGCCGCTCGCTGCTGGCCAGGCCCTCGCGGCGGACACGCTCACCGTGACCGGGTTGTCCATCCTACCGACCGAAGGGCAGACGTTCACCGGCGCCGTGGCGACGTTCACCGACAGCAATACCGGCACCTCCTCCTCTGCCTTCCTTGCGCAGATCGACTGGGGCGATGGGTCGACCAGTCCGTCAACAGGGATCACCGGCAGCGCGGGAAGCTTCAGCGTCGCGGGGAGCCACACCTACGCGGAGGAGGGCACGCACACCATCTCGATAATCGTCGGAGACATGACCGTCGGCGGGGCCCCGAACGCCAGAGGATCTGGGAGCGCAACCGTCGCTGAGGGGGACGTCCTCTCGGCGCCGACGCTCGCCACGATTGCTGCCCTCGAAGGAACCGCGTTCAGTGGAACCGTCGCCACGTTCACCGATTCGTACACGAGTAATGTCGCCTCCGACTTCACCGCCACGATCGGCTGGGGCGACGGCACAACGAGCTCCGGGACGGTCATCGCGAGCTCCGGGATCGTCAGCGTCAGTGGCATCCACACGTATGCCGACGAAGGCTCGTACGACGCCTCGGTGAAATTGAAAGACGATACGCCGGGAACAGCCACAGCCACTGCGAGCGGAACGGTCACCGTCGCCGAGGGCGATGTCCTGGCGCCCGGGCATGCCGCGGGTTTCAGCGGCCAGCAGGAGGGAACCCCCACAGCCGCAAGCCTGTTGTTCACGGACACGTACGCGGGCAACGTCGCGTCCGACTTCACGGGCACCATCAACTGGGGTGACGGGACCACGACCGCCGGCACGATCACAGCGGGAAGCCCCGGCAGCTACATCGTCAATGGCACCCACACCTACGCCGATGAAGGTTCCTACCCGATCTCGGCAACCCTGACCGACGACGCGCCCGGGACCGCAACCGCGACCGCAGGGCCATTCTCTGTGTCCATCACCGAGGCCGACGTCCTTACGCCCACTGGCGGGTATTCGCCCACCAACCTCTACTACCAGACGCCGTTCAGCGGCATTGTGGGGCTGTTCGCTGACTCGGACACGAACAACGTCCCTTCTGACTTCACGGCCACGATCAACTGGGGCGACGGCACGACCACCCCGGGCACCGTGACCGGGGGTGCCGGGAACCTCAGCGTGAGCGGCGGCCACACGTACGCGGCTGTGGGCACGCACAACAAGACCGTGACCCTGACCGATGACGCGCCGGGCACGGCGACGGCAACACTTTCAGGTCCGATGATCGTGGGCAAGGCCCCGACCACGACGGCGATCTCCGTCATCCCGTCCACGGTGACCTACGGCCAGGAGGCGTTCACGGTCACCGCGACCGTCTCCCCGGTCGCCCCCGGAGGGGGCACACCGACCGGAACGGTGACGGTCACCATCGGAGCGGCGACGCTCTGCTCGGATGTGACCCTGTCCGCTGGGATCGCGAGCTGTACGGTGAGCGCCGGGACTCTCAACGTCACGCCCTTCCTCCCCGACACAGTCACGGACACGTACAGCGGCGACACGAACTTCCTCGGGTCCTCGGGCACCGCGACCCTGACCGTCCTCCCGCCCTACCATCCGCCGCTCCCGCCCACGGGCCTCGTCCTTACTGTGGATGTCGGGAAGGCCAAGGTTGGGCCGTTTGCCTCCTCGGTGACGGCTCCCCTGGGCTCGACCGCTTGGTATCAGCTCAACCTGCAGAACACGAGCGCGGTCGCGATCAGCGGGGTGAACCTCGTCGACTCGGCCACGCCCGGAGGGCTCCCGGCGAGCTGCCCGGCGGTTCCGGGCTCATTCGCTGCAGGGGCGACCTACACCTGCACGTTCTCCGCCCCGGTCGCCGCCGGCATAACGACGAACACCGCCTCGGCGACAGCCGGCGGGGCCTACCTCACCGCGAGCGCGACGGTCACCGCCGCCGGGGCGGCGCCGGTCCTGACGGATGGCATCGCTCCCGGGCTGGACCGGGGGACCAGTGGGTTCGGCACGGGGAGCGTCAGCCTCGCCAAGCCGGGATACGTCACCTACCTCGTCCAGCTCGACCCGTCCTTCGCCGGACAGGCCGTCACGATCTGGACGCGGACCCGGGCCGGCGCCTGGACCGCCGTCACGACCCGCCTCGTGGGGGCCGACGGGACCGTCCACTACTACCTGCGGATTAACGCCTGGACAGGCTTCTGGGCAATGCTTGACGGCGCCGCAAGCCACGGGAGGATCGGCACCGTCCGCTGAACTGACATCTCCGCCGCTTCCTGCCCCCCAGCTGGAGGGACCCCCCCTCGGCTGGGGGCACCTTTGTGTCCGGCCGAGAGATGGGAATGCCCCACGGCTCCGCACGGAGTGCCGCACCGTGGCGCTCGCGAGGCCAAATGCAACGGCCATTCAGCCCGATTTTGATAGAGCGGTGACGGGAGGCACCAGGATCCGAACTGGCACCAGAACGGGTGCGGCAGGGCCGTCGATCGTAAAGAGGGCATCGCCGCATGACGGACAGCGGACTGCGGATGGCATGGCGGCACCTCAGGGCTGACAGGTAGTTGACCTGACGAGACTACGGTCCTCGCCACATGTTCAATCGCGGCTCTACCCCTTTACCCCCGCTCCCGTTTGACGTGGGCGGCCCTTGGGTGCTACAAACGTGAGTCGCACCAGCATCGCCACCCGTTTCGGCGCGCCCCGCGCCGCCCCGAAAGGATCCAACCCTCCGTGACGTTTCCCGAGCTCGAGCAGACGACGCAGAGCGCCCCCAGCCTGTCCCGAACCAAGCGCACCCTCACGGAGCAGGCGATCGCGGAGGCTGCCGCAGCCGAATGGGCCGCCGCCGCGGACGTCAACCGGCGGCTCCTCGAGCACGGGCCGGACGCCGAGGCCGAGAACCGCCTGGCGAAGGCCATGTGGGAGCTGGGTGACCTTGGCGGCGCGCGCGAGCACTACCAGAAGGCGCTCGCCCTGGATCCGACGAACCGGATCGCCGAGCGCAACATTGACCGCCTCAAGATCCTCCTCGTCGAGGCGGGCGATCGGACCGCACCCGCCCAGGTCGGCAGCAAGGCGCCCGTCTCGATCTTCGTGGAGGAGACGGGCAAGACCGGCTTCGCGCACCTCATGGAGCTCGCCCGGCCGAAGGTCCTTGCCCAGGTCAACCCGGGCGACCTCGTCGAGCTGTTCGCCGAGGGCAAGCACCTCGTCGCCATGTCGAACGGCATCCGGGTCGGGGTGGTCGAGCCGCGGGTCGCGGCGCGACTCCTCAAGCTGATCGCCAACGGCAACAAGTACGCCGCGGGCGTGACGTCGCTCGGCGCGCAGGACGTGCGGATCATCATTCGCGAGGTCTTCCAGGATCCGCGCAACTACGGCAAGGTCAGCTTCCCGACGGCGGCGAAGTCCACCGACCTCCGGCCGTACACGAAGGGAACCCTCGTCCGCGAGGACGAGGATCTCGAGGACGACATCGAGGACGACATCGAGGACGACGAGATCGAGGATCTCGACCGCGTCCTCCCGGCCGACGTGACCCCGGACGAGGCATTCGAAGAAGAACCCGACGAGCTCGACGAGCCCTAGGCCGCCGGCGCCGCGCGCGCAACTGCCTCGGCCGGTCCGAAGCGCGGAGCTCGGACCATCGACGGGAGCGTCTGGCAGAATCACGGGATGGCCGGTCGTGAGCTACCCGCGCGGATGGCGGCCACGTTGACGCTGCCAATCTTCGACCGGCTCGCCCCGGCGCACGCGATCCCGGCCCTCGCCGCCGCGATCGAGGCCGCCAGCGAGCCCGACGACGTTGTCGTGGACCTCAACGGGCGGGGCGGCTGGGTGGCGCGAACCGCCCTCGCGCTCGGCCGGCGTGCGCTCTCCATCGAGGCGTCGCCGCTCTCCCGGCTCCTCGCGGACGTCGTCGTCCGGCCCCCGGACCTGCGCCACCTCGATGCGGCGTTCCAGGCGGTCGGCTCTGCCCCCCTTGGAACCACGAGCCTGCGCGGCTGGATCACGGAGCGCTTCGCGACGCGCTGCCCGACCTGCGGCCGGACGCTCGCGGCCGAGGAGCTGGTCTGGGAGCCGCCCGTCGCCGGCGGCGCGGCAGTCCCGGTCCGGCGCGCCTTCCGCTGCGCGGCCTGTCTCGACCGACGCGGCCGCGGCAACGAGCTCCACCAGGCCGGCCCGGAGCCGGCCGACGTCGACCTCGCCGGAGCGTTCGCGCTCGACGCGTCCGTGCGGGAGGAGCTGCGCCGGCGATTCCCCGTGCCCGGCACGGGCGCCGACGCACTGCCCGACGCGATTCTCGGCCTGCACTCGGACCGGCAGCTCGGCGGGCTCCACGCGATCCTGGCCCGGATCGACGGCGACCTGCGGGCGTCCCAGGTGACCTCTGCGCTCCGCCTGGCGTTCCTCCACGCGATCTTCCCGGCGTCCCGCCTCAACGCGTACCCCGGCCGGGCGAGCTCGCTCCGGATCGCCGGCGGGCGCCTGCGGGAGCCGGGCTCACCGGGCTGGCGGGAGCGCAACCCGTGGCTCGCCTTCGAGGAGGGCTACGCGCTGGTCCGCGGCTTCGTCCAGACCCTGGACACGGGCCCGCTGGCGGCGGTCCAGGCGCGGCTCGTCGACCGCCTGGACGGCCTCGTGGAAGGCGCCCCGATGATCTCGCTCCGGGTCGCCGCGCCGGATGCGCTCGAACGGCTGGCCGAGGAGGGGGCTGCCCTCGCCCCTCGCGATCGCGACCGCGTCCGGCTCGTGCTCGGGCAGCTCCCGGTGGAGTGGACCCCGCCCCGCCTGGCGGAGGCGTACGTGCTCGCCGGATGGTGCCTGGGCAGCGAAGCCGCCCGGCTCCTCCCCGCCGGGCCGCTCTTCGAGGTCGACGCCCGCCCCCCGGCACGATCAGCCGTCCTGCGGGCGGGCCTGGAGGCCGTCGCGCCGGCGCTGGCCCCGGACGGGCGGGCGGTGCTCCTGCTGGAACCCGACGGACCGCCCGGCCTCGCGGTCACGGCGCTCGCGGCGTCGTCCGCGGGCTGGCGCGTGGTCGATGCGCGGCTCGCCGAGCCGGGCGCGCGGACGGGTGGCCGCATCGAGCTGATCGCCCCGACCGGACGGCTCGGGCAGGGCGCGCGGACCCGGGCGAACCGGGCGCTCACGCCGACGCCGGGCGGCGCCGGCGATCCCCGGTCGATCCCGGGCCGCGGCGTGTTCGGAGCTCCGGAGGCGCTGGACGGGCGGTTCTCGCCGTCGGAGGCCGCCCGGGCGGTCACGGACGCGGCCGTTGCCGTCCTGAAGGCGCGCGGCGAGCCCGCCGAGCGCGACCGCCTCCTCGGCCCGATCCTCGTTGCCCTGGACGGCTGCGGCCAGCTCCACCGGTTCGCGGTCGCGCCGAGCGAGCCGGAACCCTCCCCCGCCAGTCCGGAGCCGGCCGAATCGACGAACCTCTCCGCCGTCACCGCAGGGGCGGCCACCCCCGGCGCGGCGGCAACCCCGGGTGCGATGGCCGCTCCGGGTGCGGTGGCCGCCCGCGCGTTGCTGGACCTGGTCGAGATCGAGCTGCTCCGCCCCGATCAGCGCAGGCTCGCGCCGTCGGACGAGGGGCGACTCTGGCTGGCGGACCCGCACGACGAGGCCGCGGCCGCCGCGCCGCTCGCCGACCGGCTCGAGTGGGCCGTCTTCAGCCTCCTCGGCACCGAGGCCGCGGCCTCCGAGGCGGCCCTGCGCGAGGGGATCGGGACGATGTTCAGCGGGGCGGACACGCCCGACCCCTGGCTGGTGGACGCGTGCATCGCGAGCTACGCGGAGCCGGGCATCGGCCGGCCGCGCCTCCTCGCGGTCGACCACCTCCAGCACCGGACGGAGGAGCACGCGGCGACCATCGCGCTCCTCGCCGACCTCGGGCACCGCCTGGGGCTGCACGTGTCGATCGCGCCCCGCGAGCAGGGCCGCCGGGCCGCCGGCCGCGCCCTGGCGACCTACATGGCCGCCGACGAGCGCGGCCCGGGCCTCGCGTTCCTCGGGCGGGCGGGCGCCGATGCCGTGGAGCAGGTGGACTGCCTCTGGTATGCGCGTCCCCGGTTCGCGTTCCTCTTCGAGGTGGAATGGACGGCCATGCTCGGCGAGCCGCTCCTCCAGCGCGGGCGCCGGATCGCGCCGGACGACCGCATCGTGCGCTTCCTGGTCACCGTCCCGGAACGGTCCGAGCTGCTCCGGGCGAAGCTCCTCCACTCGCCCGTCCTGCGTCGCGCCATGGACGACGGGAACTGGCACATCCTGCGCCTCGACGCGCTGCGGCGGTTCGCGGACCTGCCGGTCCCGTCGCTGGAGGACCTCCAGCCGTACGTCGGCCTGGACCCAGCCGTCGACGGCCCGGGCGACCAGCTGCCGCTGTTCGAGGGCTGACGGGCCGGGATGCCGTCGGGGCGTGTCCCCGCCCCGGTTCCTCCCCTCGCCGGCCTGCGGCCGGCGCTGGCCGGGACCTCCGCCGACGTCGTACGCTGTGCGCTCCATGACAGCATCCGACGACCTGGCCGCCCTCGCGGCGCGTGCCTGGGAGCGCACGCTCGAGCTCAACCCGACGCTCGCCACCGTGTACGGCGACGAGCGCTTCGACGATCGCCTGGACGATCCCGGGCCGGCCGGCAGGGCCGCGCGTCGGAGCCTGGCCGACGAGACGCTCGCGGCGGCCACCGCGATCCCGGCCGCCTCGCTCGGCGAGGAGGAGCGGATCACGCGGGAGCTCCTCCGGGTCGCCGCGGCCACGGAGATCGCGGACGACGAGTCCCGCATGGACCTCGTCGGCGCCGTCCAGCAGCAGGGCCACCAGGCGCTCCTGCCCGAGCTGGTCCAGTTCCAGCGGGCCGACACGCCCGAGCGCCTGGAGCGGCTGCTCGCCCGTCTCGCTGCCTACCCGGCCGTGGCGGAGTCCGTGATCGGCCTCCTGGACGAGGGTCGGGCGTGCGGCCTGACCGCGGCCCGCCCGGTCGCGGAGCGGACGGTCGAGCAGCTCGAGCGCCTGCTCGCCGCCCCGGCGGAGGCGTCGCCGATCGTGACGCTCCCGGCGGTCGCCCGGGAGGAGGACCGGGCCCGCATCGTCGAGGCCGTGCAGCGCTACGTCCGGCCCGCCGACGCGCGGTATCTCGACGCCCTGCGCGCCTATCTGCCGGCCACTCGCGAGGTCCCGGGGCTCTGCGCGACCCCGGGCGGGGAGGAGCGCTACGCGGCCCGCGTTCGGGCCTACACGAGCCTCGAGGTCGACGCGCAGGAGCTCCACCGGATCGGGCTGGAGGAGCTGGAGACGATCGAAGCCGCCCGCCGCACGATCGCGCGCGCGGCCGGCCACGGCGACGACACGGCCGCCTACCGCGCTGCCCTGAACGCCGACCCGGCCCAGATCCCGCCGACCGGGGCGGCGCTCGTCGAGCGCTGCTCGGAGGACATCCGGCGGGCCCTCGACGTCGCTCCGTCCTTCTTCTCGCGGACGCCGCGGGCGGGCTGCGAGGTGCGCGCCGTCGACCCGCTCCTCGAGAAGGACGCTGCCGGCGCCTACTACTACCCACCCTCGACCGATGGCTCGCGGAACGGCATCTACTTCGTGAACACGTATGACCTGCCCAGCCGCACCTACTGGACGACCGCGTCCACGACCTACCACGAAGCCGTGCCGGGCCACCACTTCCAGCTGGCGCTCGAGATGGAGCTCGAGGCCCTGCCGCCGTTTCGGACGCTCGGCTTCTGGCCCCAGGGGACGGCCTACGTGGAGGGCTGGGCGCTCTACGCGGAGCTCGTGGCGGACGAGGCGGGCCTCTTCCGGAACGAGGCCGAGCGCTTCGGGATGCTCGACGGCCAGGCGCTCCGGGCGGCCCGCCTCGTGGTCGACACCGGCCTCCACGCGTTCGGCTGGAGCCGTCGCAGGGCGTTCGAGACCCTGGTCGCCGCCGGCGTCCACCCGACGGACGCCTCGAGCGAGACCGATCGCTACATCGCCTGGCCGGGCCAGGCCCTCGCCTACATGACCGGCCGGCGGGAGATCCAGCGCCTCCGCCGGGAGCGAGAGCGGCGGGAAGGCGCCGACTTCGACATCCGGCGCTTCCACGACGACGTGCTCCGGCACGGCAAGCTCCCCCTCGCCGTTCTCGCCGCCGCCATCCTCGCCTGAACTCGCCGGCGCACCAGCCAGGAGATCGCATGCCAACCCCCGACTCCGCCGTCAATGCGCTCGCCGACCGTTTCTGGGAGGCGCTCCTGCGCGAGTCGCCGACCACCGCGACGACCTACGGCGACGAGCGCTACGACGACCTGCTCGACGATCCCGGTCCGGCCGGGCGCGCCGCCGCCCGGGCACTCCGGGAGCGCACCCTCGACGAGATCGCCCGGATCCCGCCGGAGGGCCTCCCCGTGGAGGAGCGCGTGACGCGCGACATGTTGCGGGTGGTCTGCGAGCTCGGGATCGAGCACGCCGACGCGCGCATGGACCTCCTCGCCGCGGTCGACCAGATGGGCGGCCCGCAGACGCTCCTGCCCCAGCTCGTCCAGTTCCAGCGCGCCGACACGCCGGAACGGCTCGACCGCCTCGTCGCCCGGCTCGTCGCCTACGGGCCGTTCATGGACGCCTACGTCGACCTGCTCGCCGAAGGCCGCGCCTCCGGGCTCACCGCCCCGCGCATCGCCGTCGAGCGGACGATCGCCCAGACCGAGCGGCTGCTCGCGATCCCCGCGGCAGCGTCGCCGATCGTGGCCTCCGCCCAGCTGGCCGCCGGTGACGTGCACGGTCGCGAGCGGCTTGCCGCCGCCGTGGAGGCGAACGTGAAGCCGGCCCTGGCGCGCTATCTCGCCGCGCTCGGGGGCGAGTACCTGGAGGCCGCGCGCGTGGAGCCCGGGCTGTGGTCGGCCCCGAACGGGGAGGCCCTGTACCGACTCGCGATCCGGTCCTGGACGACCCTCGACCTCGACCCGGTCGAGCTGCACCAGGTCGGCCTCGACGAGCTGGCGGCCATCGACGGGGAGCGCCGCCGGATCGCGCGCGCGGCCGGCTTCGGCGACGACATCGACGCGTATCGACGGCACATCCAGGCCGATCCGGCCAACATCGCGGCGAGCTCGGCAGCGCTCGTGGCACGGGCCCGGGAGAACATCGAGCGGGCGCTCTCCGCGGCGCCGGCCTGGTTCGGCCGGCTCCCCGTCTCGACCTGCGACGTCCGCGCCGTGGACGCGTTCATGGAGAAGGACGCGCCGTTCGCCTACTACTACCCGCCCGCGCTCGACGGATCGCGGCCCGGGATCTTCTACGTGAACACGTACGACCTTCCCAACCGCTTCTACTCCACCCTCGGCACCACGACCTACCACGAGGCAGTTCCGGGACACCACTTCCAGATCGCGCTCGAGATGGAGCACCCGGACCTGCCCGCCTTCCGGCGCCTCGGCTCACGTCTGGTCGGAGGTGCCTACGCGGAGGGCTGGGGGCTCTACTCGGAGCGGCTCGCCGACGAGATGGGGCTCTTCCGGAACGACGCCGAGCGTTTCGGGATGCTCACCGGCCAGGCCTGGCGCGCCGCGCGCCTGATCGTCGACACGGGCCTCCACGCGCTGCGCAAGGACCGCGCGTGGGGCGTGCGCGTCCTGCTCGACGCCGGCCTCACCGAGACCGACGCCGCCATCGAGACCGATCGCTATCTCACCTGGCCCGGCCAGGCGCTGACCTACAAGATCGGCCAGCGCGAGATCGAGCGGTTGCGCCGCGAGCTCACCGCGCGCGATGGCGCCGCGTTCGACGTGCGGGCCTTCCACGACGCGGTTCTCGGCCACGGCTCGCTGCCGCTCGCGACCCTCGCCCGCGAGCTGCCGGCCTGGATGCCCGCCCCGGTGAGGTAGGGGAGCAGCGGCGCCGGACGCATGCCACGGCCGCCTGGTCGTCGGTGACTCTCGAGGCGCGCGCCGCTCAACCCTGATCGCGCTCGCGTACCGGCCCTGGGTGCACGAGCCACCCCACGCCCGGGTGCGCGCGTGCGCTAGAGTCAGCCCGCGATGCAGGACTTCTCGGACCACCTCGGCCACGTGCTCCTCGACACGGCGGGCAACGCGCTCGTCGTCGCGCTCATCATCGTCGTCGTCTGGCTGGCCTACCGTCTTCTTGTCCGCGTCGTGCGGACCTTCGTCGTGCGTGCTGCGGCCGCTCCCCAGGCCGGCGAGGCGGAGCTCGACGCCGACGCGCAGGCAACCCGGCGCGCGGAGCGCAGGCGGCGCCTGGAGACGGTGGCCGGGTTCTGTCTCCGGCTGGTGCGCTGGCTTGCCGTCGCGATCATCGTGCTGGTGGCGGTCTCGGCGTTCCTCCCCTCGGCGTGGGCGGCGCTCGGCGGGCTGGGCGTGGGATTCGGGGTCGCCCTCGGCGGCGCGATCGGTTTCGGCACCCAGCAGCTCGTGCGCGACTACCTCAACGGCATGCTCATCCTGGGCGAGAATCCGTACAGCGTCGGCGACGTGGTCGCGATCGCGGGGGTCAGCGGCACCGTCGAGGAGGTGAGCCTGCGGCGCACGGTGATCCGGGACATCGACGGGACCGTCCACTCGGTGCCGAACGGCACGATCGGGGTGGCCTCGAACTTCACGCGCCGGTTCGCCCGGGTCAACGAGCGGTTCATGGTCGCCTACGGCACGGACATCGCCCGCGCCTCGGACGTCATCAACGCCGTGGGCGCGGCGTTCGCGGCCGACGCTGCCTGGGCGCCGCGCCTCATCGAGACCCCGAGCGTCCTGCGGGTCGATCCGGTCGTCGACCCCGGGATCCCGATCCTCGTGTCGTTCACGGTCCGCCCCGGCCAGCAGTGGGCGGTCGCCGGCGAGTTCCGCCGCCGGGTCATCGAGGCCCTGGTGCGCGAGGGCATTCATCTCGCCACGGCCCAGCGGGTCCAGGTGGACGCGCCGCCGCCGGCCCCTGCGCCGGGTTCGGAGGGCGCGGAGTCCGGGGCGGACTTCACGTGATCGACAGGTATCATGGGGTCAGCGCCGAGGTCGCCGGCCGGCGCAGCCTCCGAGGTGCCGTCGCGTGGGCGGGCGTGGTGGACACGATCCG
This sequence comes from Chloroflexota bacterium, assembly GCA_034435355.1. GTDB lineage: Bacteria > Chloroflexota > Limnocylindria > Limnocylindrales > CSP1-4 > CTSoil-043. Next base: position 39,939 of record DAOTXE010000007.1, on the reverse strand, counting down.
CGAGAACTCCGGCCGGGCCGAGGACTGAACGGATGCCATTCGGGTTCCGTCGACGGAACAGGGAGGAGGTGGCCGCCGCCGCCTCTCCCGAAGGCCGCAGTCCGGTTGAAGGAAGTCGGCCCGCCCGCAACCGCAGCGGCGTCCCGTTCGAGGGCCTGACCGACGAGTGGCGGCTGGTCGGGCACATGGAGCTCGAGGGCCGGCTTCTCGACATCCTGAACCGGCGCGAGCCCATCCCGATCGGGGACATGGCCTGGGCGACGCTGGATGCGCTCGACGACACCGCGCCCGCGCCCGGACTCCAGCGAGTCGATCCCTATGACCTCATCGTGGTGCTCGCGGGCGACCGGACCCTGCCGCCCCTCAACGACGCGGAGAAGGCGGCACTGCGCGTGCACAAGGTCGCCTACGACGTCGCCCTGGAGGTTCCGCCGTTCCGGGTGCTCGGGAGGGTGTTCCTCCACGCAGGGTCCGAGCCCGAGCGACTGATGGATCGAAGCTCCGACCTCTTCTTCCCGGTCACGAACGCCGTCGTGCTGGCCGGCAATGCGCGACTTGGCGATGCCGGGGCAGACGTGGTGCTGGTCAACCGATCGTACCTGAGCCGCGTGGAGCAGTTCGAGGGGCTCGAGGTCGCGGCTCAGCGGGAGGCGCGCCCGGACGAACCGTCCGGCTGATCCGCGAGCGAGCCGCTAGCCCGCGCGGACGGGTTCCTTGCGCCGGAACATTCCCCGGATCGAGGCGCGCCCGGCCACCTTCGCCCGGGGGACCCCGACGACGCGCTCGCCGAGGGCTCGGAAATCGCCTGAGATCTGCTCGCCGGGAAACAGGTCGATCACGGTGCGCCCGACGTTCGCAGCCTTGACGAGCTGGAGCCCGGCCGAGCGGATCGAGGCGAACGCCGGCATGCCGACCGTGCTCTCGATGTCTGCGATCGTCACGCCGCTGTTCGCGCGGTTCACGATCAGCGCGAGCTTCTCCCGGAAGCCCAGCTCGTCGGCGACGTCGCGCAGCTGGACCGCGGCGCGCAGGGCCGGCAGGTCGGGCGTGACGGGCACGAGGATCCGGTCCGCTCGCCGGAAGACGGCCCGGTTCAGCTCGTCGTAGTCGGGGTGCAGGTCCACGACGATGACGTCGAACGCCCGGCGCGCAGCGTCGATCGAGCTCGTGACCGCCGCGGGATCGAGCGCGCTGCCCCGGAGCGGGCTCGACGACACGACCAGCACCTTGAGCCCCGACGGGTGCGCGGCCACGATCTCCTCGAGGGTCTCGGGAGTGGCGGCGGGTGCCGCGGACTTGTTGTCCGCCATGGAATCGGCAAGGGTGCGGACCTGCTCGAGGCCGAGCGAGCTCGCGACGTGACCGGTCACGGTGTCCGCGTCGACGAGCAGGACCTTTCGGCCCATCGCGACGAGGGCGGCAGAGAGGTTGAGGGCGATCGTCGTCTTGCCGACCCCGCCCTTCGCGTTGAAGATGCCCAGGACCTGGCCCCGCCGCGACCAGCCTTCGGCGGAGAGCGGGCCCGCCTGGACCGCCGCGCCGCTGCCATCGTCGACCGTCATCTGCCGGATCAGCATCGCCTCGACGCGCCAGCGGAGCGCCTCGGGGGAGTAGGGGCGCGAGAAGTACTCGTCGTGCTCCGCGGCATGCCCCGCTGCGCCTGCAAGCCGGTCGAGCGTACGCGGGGACACGATCATGAGGGACGGGATGTTCCGCCCCGGCTCATGGAGGAGGGCGTAGTACTCGAGCGACTCGTCGAAATCCGTCTCGCCGTCGAGGATCGCGACGGCCACGTCGTGACGGACCCCCAGGAGCTGCTCGAGCTCAGCCGGGGAGCCAACGGCCACCGGCTCGAGGTCGGCCTCGCGAAGCACCTCGGATACGTACGGACGCTCGTCGTCGGGCAGGGCGATCGCGATCGCGGGGCGGGCCATCCCTTCGGTTCCTTCCGGTCCTGGTGTGTGCCGGGTCAGGCTTCGGGGTCCCGCGCGCTCGCGGTGATCGTCCCGTCGGAGGTGTCGGTGATCCTGGCGTTGAAGCCGGGAAGCGTCGGGATGAGGTCGCGGAGGGACGCCTCCGCCGCGTGCTGGACCACGAACACGAACTCCCCGTCCGGGCCGGACGAGACACCGACGTGGTTCACGCCGGCGCACCGGCTGAGGCTGCGCTTGAAGCCGGCGATGCTCGCCACGCTCACCAGCCCGGTCACGACGACTCGCGTCGAGATCGATCCCGCCGGAGGGGTGGCATCCGCGGGGGCGGCGTGCGGCGATGATCCGACGAGTCCGCCGAGCCGGGCAACGAGGTCGTCCTCGCCCATCTCCGGGATCCCCGAGACCTCCGCGGCAGCGGCTTCGGCGGCCTCTGCCTCTGCGGCCGCGTAGTCGGGGCTCAGGCCGAGCATGGCGAGGCGGGGGTCGGCGGCGGGCGTCTCCTGGGCCGGTTCGACCGGGAGCGCGCCCTCGGGCCCGGACGCGACCGTCTGGTCGGTGCCCTCGGCGGAGGCGTCCGCGGTACCCGCGACATCGACGGCGGCCTCCGCGACGGCGGCCTCCGCGACGGCGGCCTCCACGACGGGGGCCTGGATCACGACAGGTGGGATAGCTTCGGCCGGCGCGGCCGGCGGGACGCCCACCGACGGCTCGTTCATCAGGTCCGTGAACGCGGCGTCCTCCAGTGGATCGAAGGCGGGCGGCTCGGGCATCTGCTGGGCATGTGCGGCGAGCACGGTGAGATCCGTCTCGGCGAGGAGCTCGTCGAAGAACGTCGCCATGACCGCCTCGAACGAGACGATCTGCGCCTCGATCCTCTCGACGTCGCGCTCCGCGAGCGCGGCATGGCGCGCAAGCTGGCTCTCGAGCTGGTCGCGGCGGCCCGCGGTCCGGGCCTCCGTCTCCTCCCGGATCCGGGCGATCTCCGCCTTCGACCACTCCTTGATGCTGGCGAGGTCGGCCTCCGCGCGCCTGCGCAGGGCGTCGGTCTCGGCGACCGCGCGGGCCTGGACCTGCTCCACGTACGAGGCTCCCTCGACACGGAACTGCTCGAGGGTTGCCGCGCGAGCCTGTTCGGCTGCGGCCTGCATCGCGTGGGTCATGTCGACGAGGAACTTCGTCGGGCGCCTGGCGGGGCCCGTGCCGGCGGTCGGTGCCGGGGGGGCGGGGGAGGCGACCGGCGAGGGCTCGTCCCGGCCTGCCATGGCCGTGGGGGCTTCGCCGCCCGGCGACGCCGGCGCCGGGTCGCCCTCTTCAGGCTGCCAGAGGTCGGTGCCGTCCGCGTCATCTCGAGACGCTGTCCGCTCCGCGCTCCACGGGAGCCGGAAGCCGGTTCGTGATTCGGTCGTCGCCATGATGAGCGGTCCCCTCTGTGGTCGCCTGGTCGGGGTGTACCTGAGCACCTCACTGCGGATGCTATGGGCGGGGAGCGGTGCGGTGGAGTTGACCAGTGGTACCAGCAGGCACCGCCGGTGGTACCCGGGGGGTCATGGGCGGTGCAGCGTGTCACCGGGGCGGTGCACGGATGCCCCACCCGCGTCCAGCCTGCGGCGGGACCGCTACGATGTCCGGGTGATGAGCGACATCCACGATCAGCGCGCGCCGGGGGGACCACCTCGCGACCAGCTTGGCCGCCGCCCGCGCGACCTGCGGATCTCGGTGACCGACCGCTGCAACTTCCGGTGCACCTATTGCATGCCCGCCGAGATCTTCGGCCGCGACTTTGCATTTCTGCCCCGCTCGGAGATCCTGACCTACGAGGAGATCGTCCGGCTCGCGGCGATCTTCGTCGGGCTCGGCGTCGAGAAGCTCCGGATCACCGGTGGCGAGCCGACCGTGCGCCGCCACCTGCCGGACCTCGTGCGCCAGCTCGCGGCGATCGACGGCGTGCGCGACCTGACGCTCACGACCAACGGGTCGGCCCTTCGGGCGCTCGCGGCGCCGCTCGCCGAGGCGGGGTTGCGGCGGATCACGGTCAGCCTGGATTCCCTCGACGATGCGGTCTTCCGGGACATGAGTGGCATCGGGATGCCGCTGGCGCGCGTGCTCGACGGCATCAGCGCCGCCCGCACCGCGGGCCTGGCCCCGGTCAAGATCAACATGGTGGTCCGTCGCGGCGTGAACGAGCCGTCGATCGTCCCGATGGCGCGCTGGGCGCGCGACCAGGGGTTCATCCTCCGCTACATCGAGTACATGGACGTGGGGACGACGAACGGCTGGCGGATGGACGACGTGGTGCCGGCCCCGGAGATCATCGACCGCGTGGACCGTGCCTTCCCCCTCGAGGCATTGCCCCCCAACTACCCGGGCGAGGTCGCCACCCGTTTCCGGTACCGCGACGGCGCGGGCGAGGTCGGCGTGATCGCGTCAGTCACGGCGCCCTTCTGCGGCGCCTGCACCCGCGCCCGGCTCTCTGCCGAGGGCGAGCTGTTCACCTGCCTGTTCGCCGCGCGCGGGACCGATCTGCGGGCACCGCTCCGATCCGGCGCAGACGATACCCAGCTCGAGGACCGGATCCGGGCCGCGTGGCTCGCGCGCGACGACCGGTACTCGGACCTTCGCAGCGCCGGGACCACGGGCCTCCCTCGCGTCGAGATGTTCGCGATCGGCGGCTGAGGGGACGGTGGACCTGGCCACGGTGGGTCGCATCGCAGGTCTCGGCCGCAGGAGCGCAGCCTACGTCCTCGACTCGCTCGTCGTCGGCATGGTGTACGTGGCGCTCGCCGTGCTCTTCGACATCGTCTTCGGGCCGCTCGTGCAGGCGTCGCCCGACGGGTCGACGGTCGTGGTCGTCGCCGTGGACCCCGTGCGGGTGGCCCTGGAGCTGGCGGCGACGCTCGTCATCGACGGCCTGTACTTCGCCGGATCATGGAGCCGATGGGGCGCCTCGCCAGCCCAGCGGGCGCTCGGGCTGCGGATCCGGATGGCCGCCGGCGCGCCGCGGACTGCCGACTCCGGAGATGCCCTGCCGATCGAGGCTGCCTGGCTCCGCTGGTCGGTCCTGGCGGTGGGCCCGATCGCCGTCGGGTCGCTCGCCAACAGCGGAGCCCTCGACAGCAGCGTGCTCGTCGCGGTCAACGGGGCCTGGTACCTGTTCCTCCTGGTCTCGGCGGCGCGGGATCCCCTGCGCCGGGGCCTCCACGACCGGTCCGCCGGGACGCTGGTCGTCCGCACGTCGCCCGGGGGGGCGTGACCGGCGGCGCGAGTCGTCCACACTTCGTCCACACCGTCGCCCAAACGGTGGACGCGCCGACCCGGTCGTCATCCAAACTCGTGGACAACCCCGTTGCGGGCGTGCGGACGCGGCGCGATGATCTCCCTGCCCGGAGGGGCCGCAACTGTCGAGGACCTGGCGATCGCATCAACGGGTTCCGGCGAGGTGATCGGGAGCAATCCCGGTTGCTCTCCCTCCGAGGATGCGCCGCGATTGCATCAAGGTTGCTTCCCCGGATGCGGTTCCTTCGGGCGCTTCCGTGTGCCCGGGTCAGCGGGGCGCAGTCCGGGGGACCCCGCCGGCGCCTGCCCGCCGGATCCGGGAGGCTGCGTCGAGGCCCGCTCAGGTCGGTGGGTCGATGTTCTCGCGGTCGGTGAGCGGGTCCGCCGCCGGCGTGGCGCACAGGAAGTAGCGCAGCCGTGTGCGTCCCGTGTTCGCGATCGCGTGCGGCAGGCCCATCTCCGTGCGGACGCCCTTGAGCGGCTCGAGCGTCTCCTCGACCGACCCGATCCGCACCGTCCCGCGGCCCTCCAGGACCACCACCACGTGCTCGGATGCGAGGTGGCGGTGCCAGCCCGTGGTCGCCCCGGGGTCGAGCTCGACCTCGGCGACGCTGAAGCTCCGGGTGCCGAAGTCGCCCGGCTCGACGAGCACGCGGTGCCGGAGCCCGGGACCCGTGATCACGCGGGCTCCTTCGCGGCGCCGGACCGGCTCGCCCGTCCGCGTCCGCCACCACGGCTGGTCGTCGATCGGGAGGTCCGGGTCGACGTCGACCGAGGCGATCAGCGCGAGGGCGTCGATCGCCCCGTCGTTGCGGACCAGGTACACGTCCTGCGGTGCCTCGTACAGGACGTCGCCGGCACGGACGATGACGTGCCGGCTCAGCCCGGGCCCGTGCTCGAAGGCGACTTCGCCCGCCGCAAGGTAGACGATCGTCTCTGCGCCGTCCCGGTGCGCACCAACTGCCGCGCCCGGTGGGATGCGGTCGAACTGGAGGTGGATCGCCATACCGGGCCGGACGTCCATGCGACCCGGGTCAGCCGTCGACCACGGTCAGGTCGCGGCCACCGGCCCGGGCCGTCTTCGCCTTCTCCGCCCAGGCACCCAGGACGGAATCCCGGTGCGGCCGGATGGGGCAGTGCTCGTCCCGGTTGCCCATCTCGTCGCAGTAGCCGAGCGGGACGCACTTGGGGGCCAGGAAGCTGCCCAGGAACGGGCTCACCGCGAACACCTCGTGGCGGATCAGCTGAAAGAGGCGCCGGATCTCCCATTGCGCCATCGTGCAGAGCCGGAGCCCCGACATGTGGATGAGCGCCCGCAGGTTGGCCGTCATGACCAGGTTCGTCCGCGTCGCATTGGGGAAGACGAAACGGGCATCCTCGCCCGGGATCCCTGCCGCAAGGAGGTCGGCGTACAGGTCCAGGGCTCCCTCGACCTGCGCCTCGTAGCGCGCCCGCAGCTCCGGTTCCGCCTCCGCGAGCGTGCCGGGCAGCATCGTGGCGGCCGAGCTGAAGCGCACGTAGCGCTGGCTCTGCTGGTCGAACGCCACGCCGGCACGGTGGCGAACGAGTTGGTGCGACAGCGTCCGGCTCACGCCGCTGATGCCGAAGGTGAAGACCACGTGCTCGATCGTGCTGCCATGGCCGGATTCGATCACGCCGCTGATCAGCTTCTGCATCTTCGCGCGGTCGATCTCGCCCGCCTCGGCCCGCCGGAAGATCTCAGCCGGCTCCAGCTCCGAGTAGCAGGTCCGGCAGGCCGTGTAGATGAGCGGGACGTAGAAGTGCTCGACGACCTCGCGCGAGGGGAAGAGGAGGGTCGCCCTGATGTCCAGGTCATGGCGCGCGGGATTGCGCGGCATCCCGGGACTCTCGATCGGGCGCGGGGACTCGGGCATGCGCGGAGGATAGCCGGTCGGAAGAGGCTCGGGAGGGCCGCAGGCCGGGGGCGCCGCAGGCCGGGGGCGCCGCAGGCCGACTCGCCCCCCGATCGTCCCCGATCGTCCGGTCGCTGGGCTCAGGAAGCGGCTCCGATTCGACGGACGCCCGGGACGCTCTCGACAGCGTGGAACCATCGCCAGACCAGGAGCGTGCCGGTCGTGTAGAGGACGATGATCGTCACGAAGTTGACCGCATACCCGGTCGTGAAGCCGAGGGTCGCCTGCAGGAGGCTGTACCACGGTCCCGCGATCACCCAGCCGAGCGACCACGCGAGGCTTGCGGCAGCCGCGTACGTGGCCCGCTCGGATGGCCGGAGCCGCTCCATCGCGAACGCGTTGAAGATCGGGTTGCCGGCGTTCATGAGCGAGTTGCGGATCGCCATCGCGCCGATCACGCTCCACAGGAGCGGGCTGAACCCGAGCACGACCAGGAACGGGATGCTGGCGCCCTGGACGAGCACCACCGATCCGATCTTGCCCACCCGGCGGGCAAGCGCGGGCTGAAGCAGGATCGCGAGCGTCGTTCCCAGGCTCGTGACTGCGAACACCGCGTTGAGCGACGGCAGGTCGAGCCCGAACTTGCGCTGCACGAACAGGTTGAGGAAGGGGATCACCTGCCCGGCGCCCAGCGAGATCAGGAATCCGGGAAGGATCAGCCGCATGAACATGCCGCGATCGGAGATCGACGGGAGTCCGATGCGGGCGTGCCGGCGGTGGGCGGCACGGTCGGGCCGGAAGGCGAGCGGCTCGCCGCTCCACGGGATCCCCGGCCGCCCCTCGAGCGTGCGCCAGTCGCGGCGGAGCGCGCGCGGCCGGTCGTCGTGGATGGCCAGGAGGACTGCCGTCGCGAGCAGCGCGGCCGTGAACATGAGCACGAGGATGATCCGATAGGCGCTTGGGCTGGCTTCCGAGAAGCCGCCCAGCCGCGCCGCGAGTGCGGCGATCGCACCCCCCGCCAGGGCCGCGACGACGTTGACCCCGGTCGATGTCGCGCCCTGGAGCGAGAACAGCTCGCTGCGGTTCCCGGCGTGGCTGTGCTCGGTCAGGAAGGGCGACTGGACCACGGAGAACGACTGGTTGGCCGCGCCGATGAGGGCGGCGCACGCCACAACCGCCGGCGAGGAGCCGACGAGGAGCAACCCGAGGACCCCGGCCGCGCATCCTCCGGTCGCCAGGCCGAGCACCAGGCGCCGCCCGACTCGATCGGAGAGGAGGCTCGCCGGGAACGCGGCCACGGCCGCCGCCGCCGAGCTCGCGGCCGCGACGATGCCGATGAACGCCGTATCGAAGCCGAGTGAAGCGAGGTAGAGGTTGAAGTCGACCCACCACAGGCTGAGCGTGACGCCGTAGACGAGCGTGACCAGGAGGAAGATGCGCGCATCACGTTCGAAGCCGGTGAAGCTCCGTGCGTAGCGCCGCAGCGCCCCGGTCACGCCTCGACGACCGCGCCGACGGGCAGGCGGACGGGAGACGGCGCGTTCGGTCGGGCCACGGGCGGAACCCCTCGGGGTGCATGGGCAGGCAGTGATCCCCATGGTACCGAGCGGCCGGCCGGCCCGATCGGCCGCCGGGACGGGCCAGGGAGGATCCGGTCGAGTTCGCCGCGCGAACGGGTCCGCCTCGCCGAGGGCGCCGCCGACGGCGGCGTCGAGCGCGAGGCGACGTTCCGCGCCTCGCGGATCGGTCCAGCCTGTAAGCCGTTGACGGCTAACCGAGACCCCGGTAGCCTTGTGCCGTGGACGGCACCCGGCAGGCGGCCATCGCGATGTCGATGTCCGGCGCGGGGTCCACGGGCGCGGCGCCCGCCGTGACCGGCCCGGACGTGCTCGACCGGGTGGTCGCATCCCGGTTCGATCGTGCGGTCGCACCCGTTCGGTGGGGGATCGGGACGGGCAGCGACGACGCAACGGCCGCCATCCGCGCCGACTCGGCACTCCGGCTGGCCCGGGAACACGGGGTGAAGGTGGGCTTCGCGACGGGCGACCCGTGGCGTGACGCGCTCCTGGCGGACCTCGAGCTGGCCCTGTCCGCGCTCCTGGATGACCTCACGCCCCGCCAGGCGGAGATTGCCCGGCTGGTCCTCGTGCACGGGGCGCGCCAGGTCGAGGTTGCCCATGCGCTCGGTGTCAGTCGCGCGACGGTCTCGGTGGCGGTCGCGCGCGGCCGTCTGCCGGCGATCGCCGGTCTCCGGCGTGCGATCCAGGCGGTCCTCGTCACCGCGGCAGCCGTGCGACCCGGAACCGGAAGGGCGGCGACGGTCGGGGCAGGGTCGCCCTGAGGCGCCCCCACGGCCGGCGGTCCCGAGCCGTTTCGGCAAGCGCCCGCTCAGGCCTCGCGATCGTCGCGAAGGCGGGCATACATCACGGCGTCCACCAGGCCGTCGCGGAACGGCAGGTAGCGCCGGAGGATGCCCTCCCTGCGGAACCCCGCCCGCAGTGCGACCCGGCCGGATGCCTCGTTGCCCACGAGGGTGAGCAGCTCCATCCGGGCGAGGCCCGGCTCCACCTCGAACGCCCAGCGGGCGACGAGCCGGACGGCCCGCGACGCGAAGCCCCGTCCGCGCGCCTCCTGCGCCAGCCAGTAGCCGACCGCGGCCTTGCCCGGCTCGTCCGGGCGCCGGTGGATGGCGATCGCGCCGGCGAGCCCCCGGTTCGTCGCGTCGGCAATGATGAAGGTCGGCTCGCGTCCGCTCGACCACCCGTCGGCTGCGAATGCCACGAACGTCCGCGCATCCTCCAGGTCGTACGGGACGGGGACCGGGATCCAGCGCGCGATCTCCGGGTCGCGACAGGCCGCGGCGATCGAGGGAGCGTCCGCGTCCCGTGGCAGGCGCAGCAGCACCACTCCGTCCGTCAGCGGCGGGTCCGGGGGCGGGAACGGGCGGAACATCGGGATGACCATGCTGCCTAGACTCTACGGCGCGGGAGATCGCCCGGCGCGGCCCGGGCGGAGCCCCCGCCCTGCCGGAGGCGCGCCATGCCGGATCGCTCCCAGCCAGGCGCCGGGACGCGCCGCTACCGCCCTGGCGGCGAGCCGGTGGGGTTCGCGGTGCGGACCGAGCAGGTGCGGATCCCCATGGACGATGGTGTCCGGCTGGCCGCCACGCTCTACGTGCCGGATGCCCCCGGCCCGTTCCCGGCGGTCCTCGAGTCGATCCCGTACCGCAAGGACGACTGGACCCTCTCGCGCGACTGGCCGCTCCACGGCGCGTTCGCCGCCGCCGGCTACGCCAGCTGCCGCCTCGACGTGCGCGGTACCGGCAGCTCGGAGGGCGTCGCCGAGGGCGAGTACACCGAGCGCGAGATCCTCGACAACCTCGCGGTCATCGCCTGGCTGGCGACACGCCCGTGGAGCGCCGGTACGGTCGGCATGTTCGGCATCAGCTGGGGCGGCTTCTCGGCGCTCCAGGCAGCCGCTCGACGACCGCCCGCGCTCCGGGCGATCATCCCGGCCCACTTCAGCCACGACCGCTACAACCACGACGTCCATTACGTGGGCGGGACGCTCCACGTGGGCGAGAGCGTCTACTGGCCGGTCGAGATGGTCGGCGAGAACGCGCTGCCGCCGGACCCGGAGCGCTTCGGGCCGGGCTGGCGCAGGGAATGGCTCCGTCGTCTCGAGGCCACCCCGCAGTGGCCGCTCGAGTGGCTCCGCCACCAGCGCCGCGACTCCTTCTGGCGGGCGGCCTCGGTCTGCGAGGACTGGGCCGCGATCGAGGCGCCGGTCCTCGCCATCGGCGGCCTCAACGACGCGTACCGCGAGGCCGTGCTCGCGGTCCTGGAGCACGTCCGGGCGCCCCGCCGTGGCGTGATCGGGCCGTGGGGTCATGCCTGGCCGCACGCGGGCTCTCCCGGCCCATCGATCGATGGCGTGGGCCTGATGCGTCGCTGGTGGGACCGCTGGCTGAAGGGCGTGCCGGCGCCCGGCGACGAGGACGAGCCCATGCTCTCGATGTACATCGCCGAGCCGCCCGGCTCGGCCGAGTTCCCGGCCGAGCTCCCCGGGCGCTGGTGGCACATCGCCCAGTGGCCGCCGCCGCACCGGATCGCGCCGCCTCCTGCGCTCTACCTCCAGGGCGACGGCGCGGCCGGTCTCGGCTCGCTCGGCGGGGAGACAGCCGCTGCCGGCGACGTGGCCGCGTCCACCTGGGCCGGCCCGCCGGACGTGGGGCTCTGCGCCCCGTTCTGGTGCGGCTACGGCTACCCGCCCCAGGGCGTGCCGGGCGACCAGCGCGCCGACGACGCCCGGTCGCTGCTCTTCACGTCGGCACCCCTCGAGCGGCCGGTGCTCGTCGCCGGAGTCGCGCACGCGCGGCTCTGGCTGTCCGCCGACCAGCCCGTCGCACAGGTGGCGATCCGACTGGAGGCCGTGGCCCCGGACGGCCGGTCGGCACTCATCGCGCGGACGGTGCGCAACCTGACCCGGCGCGACCCTGCTGCCGAGACGCCGGTCGCGCTCGTGCCCGGAGATCCGGTCGGCGTGGACCTGCCCCTCTCGACGGCCGGGGCGCGCGTCCCTGCCGGACACCGGCTGCGGGTGGCGATTGCCGGCGCCGCGTTCCCGATCGCCTGGCCGGCGCCGGCCCCGGTCGCGCTCACGCTGCACCACGACGTGGCGCACCCCTCGGCGCTCCGCCTGCCGACGCCCGTCGGGTGGTCGGCGGAGCACGGCCCGGACCTGGGCCACCCGGCTTTCGAGCCGCCGGCGTGCGAGCAGGTCCCGGGCATCGAGGCAGCCTGGCGGATCGAGCGCGACGGGGTGGCCGCGACGACTTCGCTGGTGTGCGAATCGGGCGGGGGCGATCGCTTTCCCGAGCGCGGCGGCCTCGAGTTCGCGGCAGATTCGCGCTATCGCCTGACGGTTGCGGACGGGTTCGCGGACTGCCGGGCCGAGGGGGCGATCCTGTATCGGCTGCGCTATCCGGGCGGCCGGCTGATCGTCGCCGAGGCCGGGCTGGTGCTCGAGTCCGACCGCGACGATCTCCGGCTCCGGGTGGCGCTCGCCGTGAGAGAGGACGACCGCCCGGTCTTCGAGCGGACGTGGGAGTTGGCGGTGGCGCGGGACCTGCTCTGATCGCGGCGCGAATGTCGGGCGGGTACGATGGGCGCCGATATCCAGAGGAGAACCGGAATGTCACAGCGCCTGCTGGCGGGCGACGACGATCGTGGCGACGACGAGCCGGCCCCGCGGCTGGTCTGGCCGGAGATGGGCAATGCCCGCCGGTTCTCCGTCCCGGACGCCTGACCGCACGTGGACGGTGCACGGCTCCCGTCGCTCGGCCCGCGCGGCGAGGGCTGGGTCGCCCTGCAGGGCGTCATCTTCGTCGCCATCGCCGTTGCCGGTCGGCTCGGGCCCGCGTGGGGTGGGCCGGGGCAGATCGCCGGCTTCGGCGTCGGGGTCGCCGCGATCGCCCTCGGGCTCGCCTGCGCCGGGCTTGGCCTGGCCGGTCTGCGGGAGAACCTGACCGCGCTGCCACGTCCTGTCGCGGACGGCCGGCTCGTCGCGGACGGCGTCTACGGCCTGGTCCGCCACCCGATCTACGCGGGGCTGGTGCTGGCCGGGCTGGGCTGGGGGCTCGTGACGGCAAGCCCGGTCGCGCTCGTCGCGGCGCTGTTGCTCGGCTGCTTCTTCGACGTCAAGGCTCGCCGCGAGGAAGCCTGGCTCCTCGACGCGTATCCCGGCTACGCCGCCTACCAGGCCCGCGTACGCAAGCTGGTGCCGTTCATCTACTGACGGCAGGCGCGTCGCCCGAGGCACGGCGCAGGCGGTCCATCACGGCGCGGCCGAGGCCCGTCGGCGGGATCGGCTCGGCCACGATCCGCGAGACGCCGGCGGCCTGGAGCGCGTGGAGCGCGTCGAAGAGGCGGGCGGCCGTGCCGACGAGATCGCCGCCCGGGTCGAGGGTCTCCACCGCGGCGAACGGCCCGCCGGCATCCTCGGCCGCAGCGCGGCCCGCGTCCGTGGCGGCGAGGAGGCCGACCCGCTCTCCCGGGCTGACCCGGAAGGCCGGGGCAGCAGCCGCGTCGCGCGGGTCCGCGATCTCGAGTGGGACACGCGGCGCGTAGTGGGATCCCGCCCGTCCCGGGGCCAGCTCGGCCGTGCCGGGGGCTCCGTCGGCGAGGATCTCGAGGCGCCCGACCTCGGCCTCGATCGCCTCGACCGCGAGGCCCCCGGGCCGCAGGAGCGCGGCGCGACCCGCGGCGAGCAGGATCACCGTGGACTCGACCCCCACCGCGCAGGGCCCGCCGTCGAGGACGAGGTCCACGCGCGCCCCCAGCCCGGCCACGACGTGCGCCGCGCGGGTCGGCGAGAGGTGGCCGAACCGGTTCGCCGAGGGCGCGGCCAGCGGGACCCCGGCTGCCCGGATGAGGGCGCGGGCGACCGCATGGTCGGGCACCCGGAGGCCCACGGTCGGCAGCCCGGCGGTCACGATCCCGGGGATGAGCGGGCGCTTCCGGAGCACGAGCGTCAGGGGGCCCGGCCAGAACCGTGCCGCAAGCCGGGCCACGCGGGGATCGTCCGCGTCCTCGATCTGCGCATATGCCCCGACCTCGGACGCGTCGGCGAGGTGGACGATGAGCGGGTCGAAGGCGGGCCGCTCCTTGGCGGCGAACACCCGCGCGACGGCGCGGGCATCGAGCGCGCTGGCGCCCAGCCCGTAGACCGTCTCGGTCGGGAAGGCGACGAGGCCTCCGGCGCGGAGGTGCGCCGCTGCCGTCGCGATCGAAATCGGGTCCTCGCCCGGCAGCACCAGCGGCGCCGGGCGGTCGGTCGGCACGGCCCCGTCCGGGGTCCGCAGGGGCGTGTCCTCGGGTGATGGCATCGTGCGCAGGATCGCGCGTTCGGCGCGCCGGTGCACGACACGCCGAACCCCGTCGCGCCGCGCGGGTCATCCCGCCGGGACGCCGGACGCGCCGGCCTCGCTCCGGCGGCCAGCAGCGCCGCTCGTGTACCGTTCCACCTCGTGGACGCGATCGCGACGGAGGGCCTGACCAAGCAGTACGGGTCGACGTGGCCGGTCCTCCGCCGGGTGCCCGGGCCGACGCCGGTCCGGGCCCTCGACGACCTCACGATCGTCGTCCGGACCGGCGAGATCTTCGGCTTCCTGGGCCCGAACGGCGCCGGCAAGAGCACCGCGATCCGCCTGCTCCTCGGCTATCTCCACCCGACGGCGGGCACGGCGCATGTCCTGGGGCTCGACGTCGCGACCGCCGGTGCGCAGCTGCGTGGCCGGATCGGGTACCTGCCGGGCGGCATCGCCCTGTACGACGGCCTCACGGGGACCGAGCTCCTCGACTACCTGGCCGCCTTCTACGTCCGCCCGCCGAACCTGCGCGCCGATCTCGTCGAGCGCCTCGAGCTCTCGCGGCGAGATCTCGACCGGCCGATCCGCGACTACTCGCGCGGGATGCGCCAGAAGATCGGGATCGTCCAGGCGCTCCAGCACGACCCGGAGCTGGCGATCCTCGACGAGCCGTCCGAGGGCCTCGATCCGCTCATGCAGCGCGCCTTCTACGCGATCCTCGACGAGCGAAAGGCGGCGGGCCGGACCGTCTTCTTCAGCTCCCACGTGCTTTCCGAGGTGGAGCGGGTCTGCGACCGCGTCGCGATCATCCGGGCCGGTCGGCTGGTGGCGCTCGAGCACGTCGGCGCGCTCCTGGCCCGTCGCCGGCGCCACGTCGAAGCGCGCCTGGACACACCAGCGCCGGCACTGATTGCCGCGCTCGCCGCGCTGCCGGGCATCACGTCGCTCGAGGCGCGGGACGATCGGCTGGCATTCGGGCTCGACGGGGACGTCGTGCCGCTCCTGCGCCTGCTCGAGGGCGCGCCCCTGACCGACCTCACCATCGAGCCGGCCCGCCTGGAGGACGCCTTCCTCGAGCTCTACGACGAGCGGGCACACGCCCAACCGCCGTGGTGAGCGGGAATCTCTTCCGGCGGACCTGGGCGGCCCAGCGCGTTCGCCTGTCGCTCGTGATGATCGCGCTCGCGATCTGGGGGTTCCTGCTCCCGGTGGTCTACGCGACGTTCGGGAGCGAGGTGGGGGCGCTGGCGAGCAACCCCGCCTTTGCGAACATCTTTGCGATCATGTCGCGGTTCACGGGCGGCGACGTCTTCAGCATCTCGGGGACCGTCGCCCTTGGGCTGGTCCACCCGATCGCCCTTGCTCTCGTGGCGATCGTCGTGATCGGGTTCGCGGCGGGGGCGGTCGCAGGCGAGCGGCAGCGGGGCACGCTGGAGGTGCTCCTCGCGCGGCCCCTGGAACGCCGGGTCCTCTACGCGACCTTGCTGGTCGCGACGCTCGTCTTCGCGGCCCTGGCGGAGGTGGCGGTCCTGGCCGGCATCGTGGCCGGCGCGACCCTGTTCGGCGTGGCTGCCGGCCTCCGGCCGATCGACCTGGCGCTCTGCTGGCTCAACGGGGCCGCCCTCTTCGGGGCCCTCGGGGCCGTCGCGCTGGCGGCCTCCGTCAGCTTCGACCGGGTCGCGCCGGCCATGGGCATCGCGCTGGGCGTCACGATCGTCGGCTACGCCGTCGACTTCCTGGGGACGCTCTGGCCGAACGCGGCGTGGCTCCTTCCGATCTCGCCATTCCGGTATTTCGAGCCGACGCGCATCCTGGCCGGCACGTTCGACCCGCTCGACATGCTCGTCCTCGGCGCGCTGTTCGCAGCGGCGGTCGGGTGGGCCGCCTGGATCTTCCCGCGCCGGGACCTCGCGGCGCCGAGCTGAGCGGCTACGGCGCCGAGCTGAGCGGCTACGGCGTCGCGGCCGGAGTCGCGGGCGACGCCGGAGCAGCGCTGCCGCCGGCCGGGCCCGGGCTGGCTGAGGATTGCGGCGCCAGGACCGCGTTCACTGCGTCCCGGACGGTCGCCCAGCTGTTGCTGAACCCGGTCAGCACCCGTGTCCCGCCCGGGCCCACGATTCGCATGGTCGGGGTGGAGACGACACCGAGGGCTTTGCCCTGGGCCGTCTCGTCGGCGACCGCCTTCGCCTGGGCCGGATCGTCGAGGCAGGCGCTGAACGCCTTCACGTCGAGCGAGGCGATGTTGGCGAGTGCCACGAGGTTTGCGCGCGCGAACGCGCCCTGGTTCTCGCCCTGCTGCGACGCGAAGAGAAGGTCGTGGTAGCGCCAGTAGGCGCTGGGATCCTGGCGTCCGGCACAGCGTGCAGCGACGGCCGCGTCGATCGACTCCTGGCCCAGGAACGCGAAGTCGTGGTACACGATCCGCGCGACGCCGGGCAGGACGAACACCCGCTCGAGGGATCCCCCGAAGGCGAGTGCCTCGAGGCGGCAGAAGGGGCACTGGTAGTCGGCCCAGAAGCCGATCGTCACCGGCGCGGACTGGCTGCCGAGCGAGGGTCCATCCGCGGCGTTCGGGGCCGGCGACGGCGACGGCGAGGGAGCGGGGCGACCGATGCCCCCCGTGGCGAAGAGGGTTCCGGCGAGGAAGAGCGCTCCGACGAGCGCGGCCGCGAGATAGCCGAGGACGCCCGGGGCAGGACGAACGGGCAGCGGCGCGCCGAGCGGCGCGTCCACCGGAACGCCAGGCTCGCCGGGCGGCATGTCGACCGGCACCACGGCGCCCGCCGGCAGGCCCGGCTCGGCGGACAGGGCCTCGGCCTGCCCTGCTTCGGTGACCGCAGGGACCGGCTCGGCCGCGTCGAGCGCGCGCGCGGCGTCGGGATCGAAGGGAGGGATGTCGGCCATGGGGATGGAACCTCGTCAGCGCGTGGCCAGCAGCGTAGCGGAATCGGCGAACCGCGGTCGGCACGTGACCGCGGTCGGCACGCCGCGTCCCGGCGCGGCCGCGCCGGCCGAGCGGTCCGCACCGGACTCCACCGCACGCCACGCTCGGTGCCGGGCCGCACCGCAACATCGTCACAATGGGCCTTCCGACCGTCCCACTGACGGGCCCACCACGTGTACAGTCCGGGATGCGGCGGACCGCGCCGCCCGGCCACACGGCGTGGGCGGACGTGGCTGCCATGAACGGGAAGGATCCTCGTGACGCAGGAACAGCTCACCTACGTCCTCATCGCCCTCGTCGTCGCGGGCCTCGCGCTCGGTCTCCTTGTCGTGGTCGCGCTGCTCGGGCGCCGTCGCGAGACGGCCTCGGCCAGGCAGGCGACACGGTTCTCGGCTTCGGCGCAGACGACCGCGGCCACTCCCGCGACGGCACCTGCGGTGTCGCGTCCCGGGCAGGGCCCGCAGGTGACGGCGCCGGCCGACGAGCCCGCAGGCGCGCCGGCCGCCATGGCCTCAGCCGGTCCGGCCCGCTCGTTCGCGGGCGCGGAGGCAGACCGCCTCGAGGCCTTCGATGCCGCGGAGTCGGTGGCACCGGGGGTCCGGGCAGCGGAGGCGGTGAGCGACTCCGGCCGGCGGTTCGCGCTCGGGGACCGGCACAATGAGCCCGGCGCCGAGGCCGCGATCGCCGGCTTCCTCGCCCTCGAGCCGGGCCGCGTCCCACAGGAAGGCCCGATCCCGGATCCGTACATCGACCCCCTGACCGGGCTCGACACCCTGCTCGCCTGGGAGCGCATGCTCGCCGCGGAGAATGCGCGCTACGTCCGCTACCGCCGGCCGGTCACGGTCGTCGTGGCCGAGATCGACGGCCTGAGCCGCCTCGTGGACCGATTCGGCGCCGAGCCCGGTCGGCGTGTGCTGCCGGCGGTCGGTGATGCGCTGCGTCGCCACGCGCGCCGCACCGACCACGTTGCGCACGTGGGCGGCGGACGCTTCCTGGTCCTCATGCCGGAGACGGACGAAGTGGCCGCGATCAACTACGTCGAGCGCGTCCGCGCGGCCTGCGAGCGCTGGCTCGAGTCGGGCGCGGTCGCCCTCCACCTGGCGATCGGCTGGGCGAGCCCGACCCCGGTCGGCGAGATCGACACCGCGCTGCGATCGGCCGAGGAGAGAATGTACGCCGAGCGGCGCCGCACCTCGCGCCCGGGACCCGGCAACGCCGACCCGGTGCACTGAGCGGTAACGCGGAGCCCGCGGGGCCGACCCGCCCGCGGCAGCGCCCGGCCGCCCGAGACCGGGGTCGCGACCGGCCTGCCAGTGCCCGGCGGCCGGTCGCGACCTCCCGTCAGATCACCGGCAGGGTGAGCATGATCGGAAGCCCCAGCTTGCCGCCGTACTGCGGCCGGTAGCGCTCCACGTTGTACAGGTGCTCGACGTCCACGGTCCGCGCGCCGGGCTCCGGGATCGGGCAGTAGCTGTAGCGACCGTCCCGGATCGCGGTCATGAAGCCGGACTTGCCCTCCACCACCAGCTCCATCGCGACGTTCGCGAACGTGATCGCGACCATCTGGTCGAGCGCGTCCGGGTCGCCGGAGCGGAGGTCGTAGGTCAGCTCGGAATCGACGGTCTCGATTCCCGTTCGCTGCCGGATCTCGGCGGCCAGGAACTCGCCGATGCTCGCCTTGTGGCGATGACCGTAGGCGTCGGCCTCGCCCACTTCCTTGAGGTCCATGCCGGCAGGGAGGGCACCCTCGGAGGCGATCACGAACGAGTACCGGCTCGGGTTGTTGCGGCGGTCCTCGACGAGCACGTCGACCAGGCGCTGGAGGTCGAAGCGGTATTCCGGGATCACGCAGCGCGCCGAGGTCACGTACGCGGTGTAGAGCGCGGTGAACCCGGCGTTCCGGCCGAAGATCCGGAAGATCCCGATCCGCTCGTGGGATCCGAGTGTCGTCCGCTGCCGGTTGATCGCGTCCTTGGCCCGGGTGATCGCGGTCGAGAAGCCGATGCAGTACTCGGTCCCCCGGACGTCGTTGTCCATGGTCTTGGGGATCGCGATGACCTGGACCCCGGCATCGGCGAGCACCTTGGAGTACGAGAGGGTGTCGTCGCCGCCGATCGAGATGAGGGTGTCGATCCCGAGGCGCTCGAGATTCTCGAGCACGATCGGCGTGAAGTCATAGAGCCCGTCCGCGGTCTGGAGGGCAGCCACGCGATCCGGGCCGACGAAGTCCGGGAGGTTCCCGGCCCGCATCCGCTTGGGGTTCGTCCGCGACGAGTGGAGCGCCGTCCCGCCGGTGCGGTCGATCGTCCGCGTGTTCGCGCGGTCGAGCGGACGGACGTATTCCCGGTCCGGCTCCGCCCCGGGGCGCATGTGCGTCAGCGCCTCCCAGCCGCGGCGCAGCCCGAGCACGTCGTAGCCGAGCTCGGTGGACCGGTAGACGACGCTCTTGATGACCGAGTTGAGGCCGGGGACGTCGCCACCCCCGGTGAGGATGCCGATGCGGCGCGAGGTGGACATGGTTGGACGCGCTCCTGAACGTGGATCAGCGCGTCCAATGGTAGCCGGGTCGAGGCGCCGGTCGTTCGGTCCGGAGGTCACGCCGTGGCGTGACCGCACAAGCAGGCCGGCGGGCTGGGCCCGCTCAGCCGCGGTGGTGGACCAGCGTCGCCTTGTGCCGGTGCTCCGGCAGGCGTGACTCACCGTGCCCGCCGCCGGAGAAGGTGTGGATCGGCCGCGGCGGCGTCTCCGGGTCCGGCAGGAAGCGCTCCTCCACCTCGACGGGGATCGCCTGCTTCAGGAGGCGCTGGATCGCCCGCAGCAGGTCGACCTCGTCGGGACAGGCGAGAGAGATCGCGATGCCCGACGCGCCCGCGCGACCGGTCCGTCCGATCCGGTGGACGTAGTCCTCGGCCTTGACGGGCAGCTCGAAGTTCACGACCACCGGCAGATCCTCGATGTCGAGCCCGCGGGAGGCCACGTCGGTCGCCACGAGGACGCGGACCGCGCCCGCCTTGAACTCCTGGAGGGCGCGCAGCCGCTCGGCCTGGGTCCGGTCCGAGTGGATGGCCGTCGCTGCGACGCCGTGCCGGTCCAGGTCCGAGGCCAGCCGTCGCGCCGCCACCTTCGTGCGCGTGAAGACGAGCACCTGGCGCAGGTCGTGGGTCCGGACGAGGTGCTCGAGGAGATCCGCCTTGCGCTCCCGATCCACCGGGTAGAGCACCTGGCGGACCAGCTGCGGCGGCGCGTTGCGGCGGGCGACCTCCAGCGTGGCCGGGTCGGTGAGGAACTCGCGGGCGAGCCGCCGGATCTCGTCCGAGAAGGTGGCCGAGAAGAGCAGGGTCTGCTTTCGGTTCGGCATCAGGTCGAGGATCCGCCGGATGTCCGGGATGAACCCCATGTCGAGCATCCGGTCACCCTCGTCGAGGACGAGGATCTCGACCTGCCCGAGGTTCGCGGCGCGCTGCCCGACGAGGTCCAGGAGCCGGCCGGGCGTGGCGATGAGCAGCTCGACGCCGGAGCGGAGCTCCTTGATCTGCGGGTCGAGCGGCACGCCGCCGTAGACCACGGTGCTGCGCAGCGGAACGTGACGGCCGTAGGCGGTGGCCATCTCGTTGACCTGGATGGCGAGCTCACGGGTCGGTGCCAGCACCAGGGCCCGGACGGGGTGGCGTGCGGGTGAGAAGGAGGTGTTGGCGTACGGCTTCAGCCGCTCGAAGATCGGCAGCACGAAGGCCGCGGTCTTGCCGGTCCCGGTCTGGGCGGCGCCCATGAGGTCCCGTCCGGCAAGCACGAGCGGGATGGCCTGGGCCTGGATCGGCGTTGGCGTCGTGTAGCCCGAGTCGGCCACCGCACGCAGGAGTTCGGCCGACAGGCCAAGGGATTCGAAGGTCACGTCGGTGCAGCATACTGGAACGGCCGCGAGATGCCGTGTCAGGGAGGGCGAAGGATGGCCAGGACCAAGTCCCACGGAGACAATCCACGCACGCCGGTCGGCCGCAACCGGCGCCCGGAGCGCGACGCCCTGAGCATCCCTGCAGCCGCGATGGACTCGGCGCCGACGCCCGGGCCCGACGCCCGGCCCGGCCCGGGCCTGTCCACCAAGCAGTACGAGGCGGAGCTTCGGCGCCTCGACGTCGAGCTCGTGAAGTGGGAGGAGTGGATCAAGGCCCGCGGCCTCAAGGTGGTCGTGATCTTCGAGGGTCGCGACGCGGCGGGCAAGGGCGGCGCGATCAAGCGGATCATGGAGCCCCTGAACCCTCGCTTCGCGCGGGTCGCGGCACTGCCGGCCCCCACGGAACGCGAGCGAACCCAGTGGTACTTCCAGCGCTACGTCGTCCACCTCCCGGCCGCCGGGGAGATCGTCCTTTTCGACCGCAGCTGGTACAACCGCGCGGGTGTCGAGCGGGTGATGGGCTTCTGCAGCGAGGACGAGTACCAGGAGTTCCTGCGCTCCTGCCCCGAGTTCGAGCGGATGCTCGTGCGCAGCGGGGTCATCCTCATCAAGTACTGGTTCAGCGTCTCCGACGCGGAGCAGGAGCGGCGATTTCAGGATCGCCTCAGCGACCCGACGAAGCGCTGGAAGCTCTCGCCGATGGACGTCGAGAGCCGTGCCCGCTGGCTGGACTACTCCAAGGCCAAGGACGAGATGTTCGCCCACACCGACTTCAAGCAGGCGCCGTGGTGGGTGGTCCGCAGCGACGACAAGAAGCGCGCGCGTCTCAACGTGATCACCCACCTCCTGGGCCAGATCCCCTACGAGGACCTGACGCCCGAGCCGATCGTGCTGCCGCCGCGCCAGAAGGACACGGGATACGTCCGGCCGCCGATGAGCGACCAGACCTTCATCCCTGAACCGTTCTGAGGCCCGCGCGGCGTCGCGATCCCATTGAACACGCGTCCCGGCGACGAGGTGGAGCGCTCGGCGCTCCTGACCGCCTGCGGCCGGATCCTGGGCTCCATCGGCCTGCTCCTCCTCGTCGTGCTCCTGCCGGCGACCTTCCTCGTGGTGGCCGGCACGCTGGGACTCATCGGATCGCCCGGCTGGGCGGGTGACAACACGAGCACGTTCGGGTTCTTCCTCGTGGTGGTGCCGGCGGGGATCGCGCTGGCAACGATCCACTTTCTGCTGGGTGGCCTGATCCTCGCCCGCCGGTTCTGGCCGCTGCTCGTCACCGTGCTGCTGGTCCTGGCGGTCGTCACGCTCTTCCCGCTTGGGCTGGACATCAGCTGGCCGTTCCTCAGCCTCACGATCCTGTACAGCGCCAGCCTGCTGCTCACGATCGCGCACCAGGCCGAGTTCGGGTGAGCGGCCGCGGGACGCCGGCGCTCGCGGTTCTTGTCGCCGCCGGGATCCCCCACGTGGTCCACGAGTACGCCGTGCCGGAGCCCGCGGGTGGCCGCGGCGGGCGGCCGCACTACGGCCTCGACTCCGCGGCAGCTCTCGGCGTCGAGCCGGCGCGCATCTTCAAGACGCTCGTCGCGACCGTCGATGGCCGGCTGGTCGTGGGCGTGGTGCCCGTCTCGGGCGAGCTGGATCTCAAGGCTCTCGCCGCGGTGGCCGGCGGCCGGCGGGCCGACCTCGCCCCGCCGGACGTCGCCGAGCGGGCGAGCGGCTCGGTCGTCGGCGGCATCAGCCCGCTCGGGCACCGCCGCCCGATGCCGGTCTACCTCGACTCCGGCGCCGTCGGGTTCGCGACGATCTACGTGAGCGGCGGGCGGCGCGGGCTCCAGGTGGAGCTCGCGCCTGCGGACCTCGTCCGGCTCGCCGGCGCGACCGTCGCGCCGATCGCGCGGGCGCCGTAGCCGGGGAGGCGCGCCGAAAGCGTCACGGGACCGGTCCTGTGCAGCGGCACCCGCGGGACCGGCACGGGTCGGCCAGCCCCGGCCTCCGTGACGCCGTCGTTGTCAGGCTGACGCGCGGAGCGTCGCCGCAACCTGCTGCGCCCAGCTTCGAACGCGAGGCATGTCCCGCCAGTCTCCCTCGAGCCCGGCCTCCGCCATGATCGCCATCGCGAAGCCGCCCTGCTGCGCGTCGATGCGCCCGCCGAACATCGCCCGCCCCCGCGCCCCGATCTCGTCCGCCAGCTCGTCCACGCCTTCGGGGTGCGGCACGGTCTCCGGGTGGCGCGTGGACCTGCCGTCGCCGACGGGCCCACTGCTGAAGAGCCAGACCGGACGCCGGGCAAGCGCCGTTCGCTCTCGCCGGACCAGCTCGAAAGCCGGGCTCTCCCAGCGGGCCATGTAGACCGCGCTGCCGACGATCACCGCCCCGTAGGGTTGCGTCGTCGCGACATCCTGTGCCGGGCGCAGGTCGACCTCGAAGCCTTCGTCGCGGAGTGCGCCGGCGATCTCGGCCGCCATCTCCTCGGTGCCGTGATACCGGCTGGCATAGGCGACGAGGATGGGTCCTGCGAACATTCCGGAGCAACCTCCCGCGGGCGAGCCGATCCGAGCATGGAGTTCGTGGTGTGGCCCGAGAAGGGACCTCCGGCCCGGCCGGGACGGGCCGGGCGGCCGGAACGAAGCGGGGCTGAACGCGCTCGACCCCGCGGCTACGGAGCGGCGGCCAGGACCACCAGCGTCCGGACCAGGTGCTCGAGGGTCGCCGCCGGGTCGTCGGTCAGGCCGGCGTGCACGTCCGACGGCTGGATCACGGTCGACGAGGGGGCCACAGACCGTCGTCGTCCGCCTCGCACGGGCCGGGCAGCGAGCCGCCCTCCCGGAAAGGCGTGACATAGCGCGTGGCGGTCACGGTCCTGAGCATGTCCGGCAGTGTACGGGCCGCCGAGTCGGGTCGCCCGACCCGGCACGTGCTCGCCTGCGAACCCGCGGCGCCCGTGAGATAGTTGTAGACGCAATGAGTCTTGTTTCGAGGACGCACCCCATGGACGCCGCGATCACGTCCGCCCTCGCCCGGGGCGGGATCATCGACCTGACCACGACCGGCCGCCGGAGCGGCCTCGCGCGCCGCATCGAGATCGTGTTCCACCCGGTCGACGGGCGGATCATCATCAGCGGGCAGCCGCGCCCGGCGAAGCGGGCCTGGATCGCCAATATCGAGGCCGACCCGCGCGTGACGCTGCACCTGAAGCGAGCGGTCGTCGCGGACCTTCCCGGGACTGCGCGGGTCATCACCGGCGAGGAGGAGCGGCGCGCCCTGCTCGTCCACGTCGCGCGAGCGTGGGGCCGCGACGACATCGAGGCGATGGTCCAGCACAGCCCGCTCATCGAGGTGGTGCTCGACGACACGCCCCCGGCCTGATCACCGGGCCCGGCCGGCGAGACAGCGGTCGAGCCGGTATCCGGGCCCCGGAGCCTCGGCCGGAACCGCGAGCGAACCCCCGCCGTCTGGACGGGCAGAGCATTCACCCATTCGGTGGTCGGCGCGTCCCGGCCGCACTTCGGTCCCGACCGCCCCCACGAAAGAGGCGGCTCGATGGCATTCCGAACCTTCCTGGCCACGCTCCTCTGCGCGTCTGCCGTCGCGGGGTGTTCCGCGACGCAGGCGTCCGAACCGCTGGGCGCATCGTGCGACCAGTTCGGCACGAACACGGCGATCCAGCAATCCGCTTCCGTCGCGGCGGGCTCGGACGTCCGGGTCTCCCTCTGCTCGAACCCCACGACAGGCTTCTCCTGGGAGGATCCGCAGATCGCCGACGCGAGCGTGGCTCGGCTGGTGAGCGCCACCTACCAGGCGCCTGCGGCCACGGCCCTCCCGATCGTCGGCGCCGCAGGCGGCGAGAGCGTGACGATCCACGCCCTCGCGGCTGGGACGACCACCCTCTCGATGCGCTACAGCCAGCCTTGGGCCGGCGGTACGAAGGGCGCCTGGACCTACACCCTCGCGATCACCGTCAAGTAGACGCCTTCCGGGCTGCACGCCCGGGGGCGGCTGTACCCGGGTGTGTACCACCGGTGTGCGGCCGGGTGTGCGCCAGGTCCCGCGCGGCTACCCTTCCCGGTCGAACGCGACGCCGCTCGGGAGCGGGCACGCCACGCCCGTCCCGTGGTCGGGGCAGTGGCCGTCCACGTTCCGCTACCAGTACTTCTGCTCGGCATCCGGCCCGTCACGGCGCCCCTCACTTCGCCGTGGCAGCGCGACGGTCCGATCAGAGCGCTTCATGACGAACGCCTCTAGGCACCGGTGGTAGGCGCGACCAGACTCGGCGCACGGGAGGCTATGACGCGCGGCCCAAGTACGTGCCCGCCGGGACCGCGACGAGCCACTGGCGAGACCGACCCGCGCATGCGTCCCGAGGAGGTAGGGCCATGCGCCGTCTCATGGTCGTCGTGTGTTCGGTCGCGCTGCTCGTCACCGTGTTCGCGCCCGCTACAGCCGCCGACCCACCCCACCAGGTGACCATCGTCTCGCCGATGACGATCAGCAACCCCAGCACCGGCACCTTCACTGCCACCGGTCCGGCGGTCAGGAGCCACCTGATCTGCCCGAGCGGAAGCGTAACGGACATCTTGCTGCAGGGGTTCCCTGCGCCGGGTTTCGTTGTCCTAAAGGCGTTCGTCTGCGCCGATGGCAGCAAGACCTTCATCGTCAGGCTCCAGGTGTATCAGAACCCTGATGGGACGGAGTTGATCAGGTGGGCTGTCCAGGGCGGAACCGGCCCCTACCGGGACCTCCAGGGCAGCGGCAGCGGGAGCACCGTCGTCCTCAACCCGGGGCAGACGGTTATCAACACCTACACTGGCTTCATCGCTGACTGACCGACAGTCTTTCGCAGCAACCAGCGGCTCCGCACCGGGCGCTTTTCAGGTCGGCGTCGTGATCGAGGCTGACGCCGGGAGGGAAGCACCCGGGCGTCCGGGGCTGTCTGCTACTCCCCGAACCTCACCCCGGTGGGCAGCGAGCACGCAACTCCCGTTCCGTGGGCAGGATCATACCCACCCTTGTTCCAAGGTTGGAACTGCGGACTGCCACCATGCGCCGGGCGCTCCGCGCGACCTGAAGTCGTCAGGTTCCCGGCCCCTGGGGACGGTCCGGTGCGGCCTGTCACCGGGATATTCGCGTCTTCGTGCCGTTCAGCACTTGCGGACTGCTATCGGAAGAGGAGGATCCCGGCAGTCGCGGGAGGCGTTGACGCGTAGCCCAAACCTCCGCCGCCGGGACCACGCCGAGCCACTGGCGAAACCGACCCGCGATGGAAGCGTCCCGAAGAGGGCCTCGTGGAAACCCGGCGGATGCGTCACGGCGCAGACGGCTCGGTTCCCGTCGCCGGTGTCCCGAAGATCGGGTCTGAGTTTCGTCCCGGCGCAACGGTCAATGTCGATGGACCCGCCTCCAACGCGGGCTGGGTGATCGAAGAGACCCTTTCGAAACCTGCCCCGAAGCACGGCGTGAAGTCGGTTCAGACGTTGGCGAGCAACCCATTTGCGCGGCCCACGGCTCCAAACGAATCTGCGCGCCCGAACGGCGCGCTGGCGTTCTACGCTCGTGCAGACGACGGAGGCGGGCGACGCCGGACGCTCGTCGTCGTCTCCTTCGCCGCCGTGTTCGTCCTCCACGCATTCATCTTCCGCGCCCAGCTCCGTGACCAACCGGCGCTCACATCGAGCCCACCAGCGGTCGCGGTCGCATCGCCTGCCGGCTCACCCGCAGTCGGGAGCCACCCGTCGCGGCCGTCGAGCGTCGCGCAGGTGCAGGTGCCGGGGTTGCTCATCCCGACCGGCAGGTGGGCGACGACCGGAGAAGTCTATGTGGACCTCGCTTCTGCCGGGGATGACCGGGAGCGGTCGTTGGTCATCGGACCGCCTTGGCCTTCGTCGATGGCCTGCATCTCCGATGGCACGACCGGCGCCGCCGGGATCACGGGCATCGACCTCGCCCTGACCGATCTACTGGGAGACCGCAGTGCCGCTCAGCCGATCCTGACATCGGTCGTCGAAAATGGGACCGTCGGCTGGGCTTCCCTCGCGTTGCCCGCCGGGAAGACCGCCCTCAGCGAAGGGACAGCGTGGCAGAGCGCCCAGGAAGGCGGGGGCGTGTGGCACAGCCTCACCTTCCTGGTCGGGTCTGAGTTGACGGTGGGGATCGCGTGGCGGTGCGCGGGGTCTGACCCGCCCACGTCGCTGAGTTCAGCGAACTGATCGGGTTACCCTCGTCGCACGCACACCCCCAGGGCAGCGGCATCGGGAGCACCGTCGTCCCCAGACCGGGCGCCCTTCAGGTGGGCGTCGTGATCGAGGCTGACGCCAGGAGGGAAGCGCCCGGGCGTCCGGGCGCGGTTCGCTACCCTCCGAACTTCACCCCGCTCGGGAGCGGGCACGCCACGCCCGTCCCGTGGTCGGGGCAGTAGCCGTGCGGGTTCTTGTCCAGGTACTGCTGGTGGTATTCCTCGGCGAAGAAGAACGGCCCTGCGAGCGCGATCTCGGTCGAGATCCTGCCGAAGCCCGCGTCGGCGAGGCGGGCCTGGTACGCGTCCCGCGACGCCGCGGCGAGCGCGAGCTCGGCGGCATCGGCGACGTAGATGGCGGATCGGTACTGGGTGCCGACATCGTTGCCCTGGCGCATCCCCTGGGTCGGGTCGTGCGCCTCCCAGAACGTCCGCAGGAGGTCCTGGAATGAGACCCGCGCCGGATCGTAGGCGACCCGGACGGCCTCGGCATGCCCGGTCCGGCCCGAGCAGACCTCCTGGTAGGTCGGGTTCGGCGTGCTGCCGCCCGTGTAGCCCACGGCGGTGGTCACGACGCCAGGGATGGACCAGAAGCCCTTCTCGGCCCCCCAGAAGCAGCCCAGGGCGAACGTGATGGCGCGGGTGCCAGCCGGCCATGGCCCGTCCATCGGCGTCCCAAGCACCGTGTGGCGTCCCGGCCGAAGTATCGCCTCGGCCCGGCCCGGCAGCGCCTCGGCAGGGGAGGGGAGCTGCATCAGCGCGGGGTCGTTGAAGAGGAAGTCAAGGATGCCCATGCGGTCCTCCGTGGCGGGGTGACGTCATCCTATGCATTCGTGCGGACCTGCGCGCCGGACGTGGCGGCCGTCGCGGCACCACCCGGGCTGACGGGCTGACCGGATCGCGGCGGGCTACTCGCCGGCGGCGAGCCGGGCGAGGCGCTCGCCCGGCAGGGCGCGCGGAAGGGCGACGCGCTCACCGTTCACCCGGCCTGCGTCCCGGGCCCACGGAGGGCGCTCGACCGGGGTTTCGGCCCGTGCCCCACCGGCATGGCGCGGATCGCCGCGCTGATCGTGGCGTGGGTCGTGGCGCCCCAGCGGAGGGCGGGCAGGTGCCGGACGGCCGGCGGCTGCGGGGCGGGCCGGTGCGGGCCGACCGATGGACATTCGGGCGGGCGCGATCCTCGCTCCCGGCCGGGCCGCCGCGACTCGGTTGGCGTGGCCGGGCTCGCCCGACCGCAGGCGGATCGGCTCCGGGCGGATGGTCAGGTCGGGCGTGAACCCGGGGATCTCCTGCGTCTCCACGCGGCGCCCGAGCATGCCCTCGATGTCGTGCAGGAGCTTCGCCTCGTCGACGCAGACAAGCGACAGGGCGATCCCGTCGACGCCCGCGCGACCGGTCCGGCCGATCCGGTGGACGTAGTCCTCGGGGACCATCGGGAGCTCGTAGTTCACGACGTGTGGGAGCGCCTCGATGTCCAGCCCTCGCGCCGCGATGTCGGTGGCCACGAGGATGTCGACCCGGCCCGCCTTGAAGTCGTTCAGGGCGCGCACGCGCTGCGGCTGGCTCTTGTTGCCGTGGATTGCAGCAGCCGCGATCCCGTCGCGAACGAGCTGCTCGGAGAGGCGGCTGGCGCCGTGCTTCGTCCGGGTGAAGACGAGCGCCTGGCGGATCGCCCCGGTCCGGATCAGCCGGCTCAGCAGCTCGCGCTTGCGCTCGCGGTCGACCGGGTGGACCACCTGGCGGACGAGCTCGGCCGGCGTGTTGCGCCGGGCCACCTCCACCGTGGCGGGCCGGTCCAGGAAACCGTCGGCAAGCCGCCGGATCTCGTCGGAGAAGGTGGCCGAGAAGAGCAGGTTCTGGCGCTTCGCGGGCAGCAGGGCCAGGATCTTGCGGATATCCCGGATGAAGCCCATGTCGAGCATCCGGTCCGCCTCGTCGAGGACCAGGATCTCCACCCGCGAGAGGTCAATGGTGCGCTGGTTGACGTGGTCGAGGAGCCGGCCCGGCGTGGCCACCACGATCTCGGGGCCGGCGCGCAGGGCGCGGACCTGGGGGTCGAAGCCGACGCCGCCGTAGATCGTCGTGGAGCGGAAGCGGTGGCGGGCGCCGTAGGTCCGGACGCTCTCCTCGACCTGGAGGGCAAGCTCGCGCGTCGGCACGACGACGAGGACGCGGATCGGCCCGCGGCGGTCGCCTGCCGGGGTCGTGGCCCCCAGGCGCTGCAGGATCGGGAGGACGAACGCGGCGGTCTTGCCGGTTCCCGTCTGCGCGCCCGCGAGGACGTCGCGCCCAGCGAGCACGAGCGGGATGGCGGCGGCCTGGACGGGCGTGGGCTCGGTGTAGCCCTGGTCCGCGACCGCGCGGAGAAGCTCGGGCGTGAGCCCGAGATGGTCGAACGACATGGAAGTGACGCTCCTGGCGAGGCCCTCCCGCGCGATGGCGGGGCCCGGTCAGGGCGCTGGATGGATCGGGATCGCGGCTGCAAACCGTGGCGCTGACCGGAGCGCCTGTCGAACACGTACCCCGGGATCATAGCCGAAATCGCGGGAACACCCCGCGGCCTGTCGGCCGGAACACCCCGCGGCAGGCGGGCCTGCCTGCCCGAGTGGCGCGCGGCGTCGCCGAGGCGTCGGCCGTCGTCGAACGCGCGCCCACCTGCCGGCCGGCTCCCTTTGGCCACGACCAGCCGGTCCTTTCTCGTCCGGATGGCCCTGTTTCGCGCATCGAGGCGACCCTAGCGTTCGTGCCATCGCCGTGCGTAACGCAGGCCACGTGACTCCACCGGCCTGCGGAGCGCGGCCTTTGTTTGGAGGGCTCGATGACCGCCGGGCAGGTCTCTGCGCTGCAACACTCGGAGGATCAGGACCTGATCGACCGGATCATCGCCGATCGGATTGGCCATCCGGGCGCGCTCCTCGGCATCCTGGAGCAGCTGCAGGATGGCAGCCCCCACAAGTTCCTCCCGATGGAGACGCTCGCGTACGTGGCCACGCGCACGGGCATCCCCCAGTCGCAGGTCTACGGCGTCGCGACGTTCTTCGCGCTGTTCAACCTTGATCCGCAGGGCACCCACACCGTGGCGATCTGCCGCGGCACCGCGTGCCACACCCGCGGCTCGCGGCCCCTGCTCGAGCGCGTGAAGCTGCAGCTTGGCCTTCAGGAACGCAGCGACGGCGCTGACAAGATCTCGCTCACGACGCCCGACCAGCGCTTCACGATCCGCACGGTCGCCTGCTTCGGCCAGTGCGCGCTCGCGCCGGTCGTCGAGATCGACCACGCGATCCGCGGCCACGTGAAGGAACAGGTGCTCATTCGTGAGATCGAGGCGCTGCGCAAGGAGTCCGCGCGATGAAGATCCAGGACTTCGCCGCGTTCTCCGCTGCGCGCGAGGCCGGACTTGCGAAGCTGCTCCCCGGCAGGCCCCGCGTCTCGGTCGGCATGGGCACCTGTGGCTCCGGGAATGGCGCCGAGGCCGTGTATCACGCGTTCAGGTCCGAGATCGACGCCCGGGGCATGGCCGTCGAGCTGGTGCCCGTTGGTTGCTTCGGGTTCTGCGCCGAGGAGCCGCTCGTCAACGTGTGGGTGCCCGGCCACCCGCTGCTGATGCTGCACCGCGTGCAGCCGAAGCACGTCGACGGGATCCTCAACGGCCTGGGCCACGCAACCCTGCCGCCTGCCGAGATCGTGCTCTGCAAGATCGAGGAGTGGGACCACCTCACCGGGCGCGTGAAGTACGGGACCGGCTACCCGGAGGTGCCGACCTGGAACGAGATCCCGTTCTTCAACGGGCAGGTCAAGATCGTCCTGCGCAACTGTGGGCTGATCAACCCCGACGACATCGAGGAATACATCGCGATCGGCGGGTACCAGGCCCTGTACAAGGTCCTGATCGATCAGAACCCCGCCGGGGTCATCGAGCAGATCAAGGCCGCGAAGCTCCGCGGCCGGGGCGGCGCCGGCTACCTGACCGGCAACAAGTGGGAGTTCCTCCAGAAGGCGGCCGGGACGGAGAAGTATCTCGTCTGCAACGCGGACGAAGGCGACCCCGGCGCCTACATGAATCGCAATGAGATCGAGTCCGACCCGCATAGTCTCCTCGAGGGGATGCTCATCGCGGGCTTCGTGACCGGCGCCCCCAGCGGCATCATCTACGTCCGCGCCGAGTATCCGCTCGCGGTGTTGCGCCTCGAGCGCGCGATCGAACAGGCTCGGGCCTATGGCGTCCTGGGCGACAACGTGCTCGGACGCGGGTTCAGCTTCGACATCGAGACGGTCGAGGGTGCGGGCGCCTTCGTGTGCGGCGAGGAGACCGCGCTGATCGCGTCGCTCGAGAGCCAGTCCGGCCGGCCGCGATCGCGCCCGCCGTTCCCGGCCCAGAAGGGTCTCTACGGCAAACCGACCAACATCAACAATGTCGAGACCTGGTACAACATCGCGCCGATCGTGTCCAAGGGCCCGGCATGGTTCACCGAGACCGGCAGCACGAAGAGCGCGGGCACGAAGGTGTTCTCGCTGGTCGGCAAGGTCCACAGCACCGGCCTCGTCGAGATGCCGCTTGGCACGCCGCTCTCGAAGTTCATCTACGACATCGGCGAGGGCGGCACGAACGGCCGCGATATCAAGGCTGTGCAGACGGGTGGTCCCTCGGGCGGCTGCATCCCGGCGGAGATGTTCGACACGCCGGTCGACTACGAGACGCTCGCGCAGCTCGGCTCGATCATGGGCTCGGGCGGCATGGTCGTGATGGACGAAGACAACTGCATGGTGGACGTCGCCCGCTACTTCATCGAGTTCACCCGCTCGGAGAGTTGCGGCAAGTGCGTCCCGTGCCGCGTGGGCCTCGACAAGGCACTCAAGATGCTCAACGGCTTCACGCTCGGCACGGCCACGCACGAGGACATCGGGGCACTCGACGAGCTGTGTCGCATGGTTCGCGACACCTCGCTCTGCGGGCTGGGCCAGAGCGCGCCCAACCCCGTCCTCACGAGCCTGCGCCACTTCCGGCACGAGTTCGAAGACCACATCGTGGCCCAGCGTTGCCGCGCCGGGGTCTGCGAGGAGCTGGCACTGTCGCCATGCGAGAACTCGTGCCCGCTGCACATGAACATCCCGCGGTTCCTCCAGCTGTACAAGGAGGACCGGGTCGAGGATGCGTTCCTCTCCGTGATCCTGGATAACCCCCTGCCGGCCTCGACGGGACGCGTCTGCCAGCACCCCTGCGACAACCGCTGCCGTCGGGCCGCGCTGGACGAGCCCGTGAACACGCGCGATGTTCACCGCAGGATCGCCGACGAGGTGCTGCTCTCCAGCGCGTTCGAGCCGATGGTCGGCCGCGTGCTCGCGCAGAGGCTGGAGCCGACCGGGCGCGAGGTTGCCATCGTGGGTGCCGGTCCCACCGGCCTCACCTGCGCGTTCTACCTCGCCCTCCTCGGCCACAGCGTGACCGTCTATGACCCTCGCCCTGCTGCCGGCGGCATGCTCCGCTACGCCCTGCCGGAATACCGTCTGCCGAAGGCAGTGCTTGACAAGGAGGTCGAGCTGATCGAGCGCCTGGGCGTCAAGTTCCAGTTCAACGTGAAGGTCGGCCAGGACCTGGCGCTCAACGACGTGGCGCACCAGTTCGACGCCGTCTTCCTTGCCATCGGGACCTGGAAGGAAGCCTGGGTCTACCTGCCCGGGACCGAGCTTACGGGCGTGATCCCTGCGCTGCCGTTCCTCGAGAGCGTGTCGCGCGGGGAAGACGTCCCGATCGGGAGGAACGTCGTCGTGATCGGCGGGGGAAACGCGGCGATCGACTCGGCGCGCACGGCGCGCCGGCTGGGTGCCAACGTGACGGTCGTCTACCGCCGCGAGCGGAAGGACATGCCGGCGATCCCGGAGGAGATCGAGGCGGCCGAGCACGAGGGCGCCAGCGTCGTCTATCTCGCTGCCCCGCATCGGATCGTGGGTGACAAGGACGGCCAGGTCCGGGCGCTCGAGGCCGTCAGGACGAAGCCTGGCGAGTTCGACGCGTCGGGCCGCCGCACGCCGGTGGCGACGGACGAGGTGATCCGCATCGAGTGCGACAGCGTGATCCTGGCCGTGGGTGAGAAGGTCGACCCGGACTTCTGCAATGCCTCGGGCCTGAAGGTGAAGGAGACGGGCACCCTCGAGGTCGATCGCTATTCGCTCGAGACGAGCCGCGACCGCTTCTACGCAGGTGGCGACCTCATCACCGGGGCGTCGAACGTGTCGAATGCGATGGGCATCGGCAAGAAGGCCGCGCGCAACATCGACAAGCGGTTGATGGGGCAGGAGCGCTTCGCGAGCCTGATCCCCGACTTTGCCTACGAGATGGTGCCGCCCGAGACGCCGAGCGAGCTTGCCCGCCATGTGCCCGGCGAGATGCCCGCCGCCCAGCGAGTCCAGTCCTACGCCGAGGTGTCGCTCGGCCTCACGGCTGTGGCGGCGAGGGAAGAGACCGCCCGGTGCCTTCGCTGCGACATCCGCAGCGTCGAGAGATAGGGAGTACCGCCTTGACCGAGAAGGTGAAGGTCCGCATCGACGGCGAGGTCATCGCAGCGACGGCCGGCCAGACGATCCTCGAGGTTGCGCGAGCGAACGGGAAGTACATCCCGGCCCTCTGCTACATGGAGGGCCTCAGCGCGGTCGGCGCGTGCCGGCTGTGCATGGTCCAGGTCGCCGGAGTGGCGCGCCTGCTGCCCGCCTGCACCACCCCGGTGCAAGAGGGCCTGGCGATCGACACGACCTCGTCGCAGCTCCAGTCCTACCGCAAGATCGCGCTCGAGCTGCTGCTCGCCGAACGAAACCATGTCTGCGCCGTCTGCGTCTCCTCTGGCCATTGCGAGTTGCAGACCCTGGCTCAGGAGCATGGGGTCACGTTCGTTCGCTACCCGTACAACTACCCGCGACTGACCGTCGACACCACGCACCCACGCTACGTCCTCGACCACAACCGCTGCATCCTCTGCTCGCGCTGCGTGCGCACGTGCGCGGAGATCGAAGGTGCGCACGTGTGGGACATGGCCGGGCGCGGAATCGACACCCGGCTCGTCTCCGAGCTCAAACGCCCGTGGGGCGAAGCCACCAGCTGCACCAGCTGCGGCAAGTGCGTCCAGGCGTGCCCGACCGGCGCGATGGCCGAGAAGGGATGGGCAGTCGAGGAGATGACGAAGCAAAGGACCGTCGTCAGCCGCCTCACCTCGATGCGCGAGGGCCAGTGATGGACAAGCTGAAGATCGGCACCTGCTGGCTCGACGGCTGTTCCGGCTGCCACATGTCACTGCTCGACATGGACGAGGGGATCGTCGCCGTTCTGAGGAAGGCCGACATCGTGTTCGGTCCGCTGGTTGACGCGCAGGAATGGCCCGAAGGCGTCGACGTTGCCGTGATCGAGGGCGCGGTCAGCAGCCACGATGACCTCAGGCTCGCCCAGGCCGCGCGAGCGCGAAGCAAGGTCGTGGTGGCGCTCGGCGACTGCGCGGTGACCGGCAACGTGCCGTCCATGCGCAACGGCATCCCCGTCCGGACGCTCCTCAGGCGGGTCTACGTCGAGGGCGCGACCGAGCGACCGGGCAGTGAGCCGCTGGCGGTGCCCACGGACGGCGTGCCCGCCCTCCTGAAGCACGCCGAGCCGCTGCACTCGGCGATCAAGGTCGATGTCCACGTTCCCGGCTGCCCGCCCCGGCCCAACGCGATCCTGTTCGTGCTGAGCGAGCTGCTCGAGGGCCGCACGCCCGACCTCGGCTCCAAGATGCGGTTCGGGTAGGACGCACGATGGCAGCCAGGGGAGCCAAATCGCAGACGCAGGGTCGCGAGCCCGCCGCTGATGCGCCCGAACCGCAGCCGGCGGGGGCCAGGAGACCAGCCATGAAGAAGATCACGATCGACCACGTGTCGCGGATCGAAGGTCACGCCAAGATCACGATCAGGCTCGACAGCGCGGGGCAGGTGGCCGACACGCAGTTCCACGTGACCCAGGTCCGCGGATTCGAGAAGTTCGTCGAGGGCCGGCCGTACTACGAGATGCCGTCGATCACGTCGCGCATCTGCGGGATCTGTCCCGTGAGCCACGAGCTCGCCTCGTCCAAGGCGTGCGATTCGATCATGGCCGTGCGCATCCCCATCACCGCGGCGAAGCTACGCGAGCTGATCCACTGCGCGCAGTTCGTGCAATCGCACGCGCTGTCGTTCTTCCACCTCTCGGCGCCGGACCTGTTGCTCGGCATGGACTTCGATCCCGCCACGCGCAACATCGCGGGGCTGCTCGAGGAACACCCGGACGCCCTGCGCGACGGGATCGGGCTCCGAAAGTTCGGCCAGCAGGTGATCGAACGGCTCGCCCGGGAGCGCGTCCACCCGTCGTGGGTCGTGCCCGGCGGCGTCAACGCCCCCCTCGACCCGCATGCCCGTGAGCTGACGCTGGCCGAGCTGCCCGCGGCCATGGCGATCGTGAACCGGACGCTGGCGCTCTGGAAGGGGACGGTCGACCATTTCCCGAACGAAATCGAGTCGTTCTCGAACTTCCCCACGATGTACTGCGGCCTCGTCGGACCGGAGGGCTCGTTGCGCCTGTACGACGGCAACCTGCGCTTCGTCGGCTCCGACGGCAGCATGGTCGCCGACCAGGTCGCGCCCAACGACTACGCGACCTACATCGGCGAGGCGACGCTGCCGGACTCGTACCTGAAGGCGCCGTACTACAAGCCGACCGGCTTCCCCGACGGCATCTATCGGGTCGGCCCGCTGGCGCGCCTCAACGTTGCCGATCGGTGCGGAACGCCCAGGGCCGACGCGGAGCTCGAGGAGTATCGGCAGCGTTTCGGCCGCATCGTCCAGAGCGGCTTCCACTACCACTACGCGCGCCTGATCGAAGCCCTCTACGCCCTCGAGCGCATGCAGGAGCTGCTCGACGACCCCTCCATCGTCGGGACCATGGTCCGGGCCCATGCGGGGGTCAACGACCTCGAGGGTGTCGGCGTCATCGAGGCCCCACGCGGCACGCTCATTCATCATTACAAGGTGGACGCCAACGGCGCCATGACCTGGGCCAATCTGGTCGTCGCCACGGGTCACAACAACCTCGCCATCGGCCGGGGCATCCTCCAGGTGGCCAGGCGGTTCGTCGACGGCAACAAGATCAAGGAGGGCGCGCTCAACCGCGTCTCGGCCCTGGTTCGGGCCTACGACCCCTGCCTCAGCTGCTCCACCCATGCCCTCGGCACGGTCCCGCTGGCTCTGCAGCTCCTGGGGCCGGGCGGGCAGCTGCTTGACGAGGTCAGAACGGAGTAGTCCCGGGCGAGGGTGGCCGGGCGGCCGCGGCGGCCGGGGACGCCCGGGCAGGCGGCGGAGGGAGGGGGCACCCCGGGCCACGCGCCCGGGCGGTCAGGATGCTGGTCCCCCAGGAAGCAGGGCCCGCAGCCGCGCGATCGCGGCGTCCACCTCGTGGCCGCGCGACTCGATCTCGTCCAGGAGCTCCAGCGGAGTGCGGGTGTCGCCGGGCGCCTTCGCGGTCGGGTTGACGGCCTTCAGGTCGTAGCCGCGCGCCTCGATCTCCGCCCGGGTGACGGTCCAGGAGCGGGGTGAGTCCGCCCGCGACGCCATGAGCGCGAACAGCTCGTCAAAGTGGGCCAGCGTCAGCGGCCGCTTCTTCGTGACCTTGACGTCCGAGAGGTCGAAGTACCAGGTCCGCTCCGTGGGGCCGCCCTTCGTGAAGAAGAGCAGGTTCGTCTTCACGCCGGCGCCGGCGGATGAGAACACTCCTGGCGGCAGCGACACGATGCACCAGAGGTCCGTCTCGTCGAGGAGCTTGCGCTTCGTCTGGACGAAGGCGGACTCGGTCGTGCGAAAGAGCACGCCCTCGTCGATCACCATCCCGCAGCGGCCGCCGGGCTTGAGGGCGTCGATCACGTGCTGGAGGAAGAGAACCTGCGTCGCGCTGGTCTTGTAGGCGAACTTCGTCTGGGCGTCCCTGCCCTCCTTGCCGCCGAACGGCGGATTCATCAGCTCGACGTCGAACTGGTCCGGCGCGCCGGCGAAGAGCCCGCCGTAGACCTCCTGCTGGGTGAGCGTGTTGCCGTGCCAGATGTGCGGCTGGTCGATCCCGTGGAGGACGAGGTTGGCGAG
This sequence comes from Chloroflexota bacterium, assembly GCA_034435355.1. Classification (GTDB taxonomy): domain Bacteria; phylum Chloroflexota; class Limnocylindria; order Limnocylindrales; family CSP1-4; genus CTSoil-043. Next base: position 2,797 of record DAOTXE010000007.1, on the reverse strand, counting down.
GGCGATCGGGTAGATCAGGTCGGCCTTCTCGCGGCCCCAGAACGTCTCCTCGCGCAGGATCCGGAGCTGCTCCGCGGTGGCACCGTCGCCCAGCCCCAGGCGCATGTGATCGAACGCCTGGGCCAGGAAGCCGCCCGTGCCGCAGCCGGGGTCGTAGACCGTCTCGCCGACCCGCGGGTCGATCACCCGGACCATCGCCCGGATCACCTCGCGCGGCGTGAAGAACTGGCCCCCGTCGTTGTTCTTCTCGCCCATCTTGAGGAGCAGGCCCTCGTAGGCCTGGCTGAGCATGAAGAGATGGGTCTGGTCCACGGCCTCAACCCGGATCTCGTGGACGCGATCCAGGATGTCCAGCAGGTTCTTCTCCGTGTCGACGGACACCTTGTCGATGGCGCTGACGACCTGGCTGATCACCCGCTGGCGAGCCGATGCGCCGGCCGCGTCGCGCAGCCCGCGCAGATGGGGGAGCAGGGAGCCGTTGACGAAGCCGAGGTAGGCACCCATCGCGGCGTCGGTCAGCTCGGTCCGCTTCGCGCCGTCTGGGGCCGCCCAGTCGCGCCACCGGAACGGCGCCTCCAGCGACGGCCTGGAGCGGATGCCCAGCGCGGCGGCTTCTTCGGCTTCGATCTCCTCGCGCTCGTCGAGGATCCGCAGGAACAGGATCCACGACAGCTCCGGCACGTACTGGAGGGCACCGGCGTAGTTCGCCCGGCGCATGACATCGGCGATCTGCTTGATCGCGGCGTTCACGGACGACGGGCTGGCGAGGCGGCGGGCGGCGGTGGCGGCCATCACGCGCCATTCTGCGGTTCGAGGAACCGGGCAATCACGTCGATCATGCTTTGCGCCTGGTCCACCGTCTCCTGGAGCGATGCGGCCTCCAGGGTCCACATCGGGTCGTAATCCGCCAGGAGACGAAGGTCGAATGCATCGAGGAGCCAGCGATGAAGGCGTGGGTCCAACCGCCGGGTCTTCGCGAACCGGGACCCGAAGGCAGCGTGGACGGCCCCGTGGCTGCGAACCTCCACCTCCTCGCCAACGAGGGCAGCCTGCGCAGCGTAGAGCATGGCGTAGTAGGCACGGTTGGCTGCCGTGGCCGCGTCGTCGGCCGAAATGCTCCGTTCGGCAGCTCTGACGGCGCGCCGGGCGATTTCCAGCAGGCGCTCCTGTTCTGGCGTCATGTCCGGATCCCCTCGATCGCGATGACGCGCAGGATCGGCCGGTCACGATGGTCCCACGCGTCACTGGTCGCCAGGAGCCGGCTGATCGTGACGCCCGCCTCCAGCGCGAGCTCCGCTGTCACCTCGCCCGACAGCCGGAGGTCCGCCGCGTACGAGCGGATGTCGTCGAGCACGATGAGGACGTCGACGTCGGACTCCGGATCGTGGTCGCCGCGCGCCCGCGAGCCGAAGAGATACACATCGACGAGGCGGCGTCCGTAGACGGCCTGCAGTTCGCGACGCAGGCGCCTCGCCATCGCGAGTCCCAGCGGGTCCGGGTTGGGCGAGAGCGCGAGCGGCGTCGCGGTCTCCTGGATCATGGCCGGATGGAGGCCGCGGACCGGCGGGTCGTTGGATGACCCGTCGCGAGCCATGAAATAGACCTGGCGGCCCTCGGGCTCCCGGACGACGAGGCCCGCCTCCTCGAGCCGCCGAAGCTCGCGCGCGGTCGTGCCCGCGGACGTGCTCGCACGCCGCGCGATCTCGCGCAGGTGCAGTCGCTCGCCGGGTGTGTCGACCAGCATCGCGAGGATCCGCAGCCGGACGGCGGACCGACCTGGGAGCGACACGCCGCTGTACTCAGGCATGAGTACAAGTGTACTCACTCCTGAGTACAAATCAATCCCGGACACTCTCCCGAGCCGCCCCCGCTCGGGACCGACCGTGGCGACTGGCGACCTGCGCGACCCGCTGGTGCGACAACCCAAGGAGGTGGGCGATGTCGCGGACGGTGAGCCCGGCCGAGGCCAGGCGATCGACGGCGGCTCGAAGCTGCTCCGACGCCTCGCGGGCCGCCCGCTCCGCCTCCAGCCGACCTCCGCGAGCCTGGTCCACGAGCCGGACGACGTCGCCGTCGAGGATCGGCTCCATGGTCATGTCGAAGGTGTCCGGTGGGACATCGAGCATGAGGGCGATCGCATCCCGCGCCATCCGCTCGACGTCGGCCAGCCGGCGGGCCTGCGAGTAGACGCCGCGCAGCTCGGGGACGCGGATCTCCCACCAGGATCCATCCCGCTCCGCGACAACCCGGTACAGCGGCCTCAGCTCCGCCACCACCGCGGGCCCAGGATCGGCGTCAGGTCGGCCATGATCCTGTGCGCCGTCATCTCCCCGATCTCGCGGTGGCGCGGGATGACCACGCTGATCGGTCCGCACTGCCACAGCTCGTGCTCCCTTCCATGGCGAACGAGGCGCCATCCGATGTCGCCGCGGCGGGCCGCGACACCGATCCGCCGGATCAGCTCGACGTGCTTCACGGATCGTTGTCTAGAAGGGTAGACATGTCAAGTCAAGGGACATAGACGGGTGTGTCCGCCCGAACCTCTGCGTCAGCGCCGGGGCGGGACCTCCGTGGCCGAACCTCGAGCGCGATTGACCCGATGCGGGACGATTTCACGCAGGCTTACTTCGTCTCCCGCGGGTGGCCGAGATCGACCCGAGTGATCCAGACGACGCGCTCCGCGACGTCCGAGCAGTAGAAGACCCTTCCGGCCGCGCTCATCTCGTGTTGCCATTGCGGGAGCGCGCGCTCGCCGATCCGTTTCGTGTCGAGTGGCGGCTTCAGGCGATGGGTGCGC
>DAOTXE010000006.1:0-26976 GCA_034435355.1 Chloroflexota bacterium | reverse complement strand
TCGACCGTCGTCAGGATCGCCTTGCCGGCGTCCGAGACGCGGACGTCGAGGCCCTGGACCGTGATCCGGCGCTCGGGTGGCTCGCCCGCCGGCGGTTCGGACGGCTCGGTTCGCTCGGTTGTCGCTCGGGTCCGGAAGGCCTCGCCGAAGAGCCGGGTGGCGGCGGTGTAGTCGAAGACGCGGAACATGAGCTTGCCCGAGGCGGGGTCCAGGCGCGTCCCCCGGCCGATCATCTGGTAGAAGGCGATGGGCGAGCGGACGTAGCGGAAGAAGACGATGTTGCGGACCGATGGCACGTCGACGCCGGTGGTCAGCAGCTCCACGGTGGTGGCGACGAAGTGGTGGCGGGCGGCGCCGCGAAGCTCCGGCAGGGGATCGGGGCCCTGGACCGCCGCCGTGCACTTGAAGGCGTACGGGTCGGCGGGGCGGCGGCCGCTCTCGGCGCACCAGCGGGCGTAGCGGTTGTTGAGGGCGATCGCGACGTCGTCGGCATGGCTGTCGCGGGCGCAGTAGATGATCGACTTCTGCTCGGGTCCGCCGGTGGCGACCAGGCGATCGAAGAGGTCGTCAGCCATCGCTCGCACGCGATCGGGGAGCACGAGGCGATCCTCGAATGACTGGGCGCCGTAGTGCTCGCGGGCCTCCGCGGCGACCAGCTGCTCGCCGGTGATCGCGTCCCACAGCGGGAGGCTGTCGATGTCATCGCGGTCCAGGCCGGTCTCGCGCTCGGCGAACGGGCTGCCTTCCAGGAAGATGTCGCGCCGCACGATCTCGCAGGCGGCCAGGTAGCCGTCCTCGATCCCCTGGCCCAGCTCGTACTCGTAGACTGGGTCGCCGAAGTAGCGAAGGTTGTCGGCGGTGATCGCGGCGTCGGCGGCGAAGCCGGGCGTGGTCGCCGGCAGCGCCGTCGTCAGCTGGCGCGGCGTCGCAGTCAGGCCGACCTGGATGGCGTGGGAGTTGCGCGTGAGCACCGTCGACCAGTCGCCCCAGCCCGAGCGATGGCACTCGTCGATGATCACGATGTTGAAGTAGTCGGGCGGGTAGTGCTGCTCCAGGAAGGTGCGGGGCGCGGGCTCGCCCTCGTTGCCGCCCGGGGTGCCGGCATCCGCGCAGATGCCAGGGCCGCGCAATTCGCCATCCCCGCCCTCGCCGGTGCCCGTGGTGGAACCCTGGGGGCCGCTCGTTCGATCCACGCCGAGCGTCTGGTAGGTCGCGACAAGCACCCGGGCATTCTTCTGCGGGTTGCCGCCCGAGACGGCGGCCGCGTCGGCCCCGAAGACGTTCTGGAGCGCGCCGAGCGCCTGGTTGCGGAGCTCGTCGCGGTCGACCAGGAAGAGCGCCCGCCGCAGGAGGCCAGCGTCCGCGAGGCGGCGCAGCAGGTGGACCGCAATGTAGGTCTTGCCCGCGCCCGTCGCGAGGCTCAGGAGCGCGCGGGTCTCGCCGAGGGCGATCGCCTCCAGCGTCGCGCGGATCGCGGCGTCCTGGTAGTAGCGGCGCGAGGTCTCGCCGCCGCGGTAGGGCGTGCTGAGCGGGCGGGCCAGGTCCGACGTCAGGTCCAGGCCGCGGGCCGCCTCCCAGCGCACCCGGAGCTCGTTCGGGGAGGGGAAGTCGGCCATCGCGGCGGGCGCGGTCGTCAGGCCGGTGGTGGCGTCGTATTCGACCCACTGGTGCCCGTTCGTGCTGTAGACGAAGGGGACGTGGAGGCGCGCCGCGCTGGCCGCGTACTCCCGGGTGTACTCCTTCGCCTGGTCGAGCCCGCGCGCCGGTGCTGCGTCCGCCCGCTTCGCCTCCACGACCGCCACCGCGATCGGCTGCGCGTCCTGCGCGACCTTGATCCGCAGCGTGTAGTCCGTTCGCCCGGTGCCCGCCCGCCGTGGCCGCCCGTCGACGATCTCGACCGCCCCGGGTGTCTCCTCGCGCCGGATCAGCTCCTCGGTCCAGCCGGCGGCATGGAGGGCAGGATCGATCAGCGCGACACGGGCGTTGGATTCGAGCGCGGCCACGAACGGAATGCTAGCGGACGCCGCGGGCGTCGAAGCCGACCTTGCCGAGGCCGACCTGGCGGCTCACCGGTTCGACCTCCCGGGGGTTCTCGCACCACATGTTGCGCATGTCGCCTGGGGAGAACAGACAGCCCGAATCCCGGCCTCGCGGACCGCGGGGTGGGTCGATCTATGCCGCCCGTTCGCGCCGGGCGAACATTCCGGGCGTTTCGCGGGGTGCGTGCGGCGCCGACTGCTGCGTTTGGGCGGTCTGTTCGCCGCAGGCGACGCCGGCGCGGAAGGGGAGGCGCGGGTGGCCCTGCGCACGCCGCAGGCGCGGCCGCGTCGCCCGGAATCGAGAGGCCGGGCCCCCGCGGCCCGGCCTCGGCTCCGTGAGGGCTTCGCGCGCCTCTGGACCTAGCTGCAGCCGCTCGTGGAGCCGCAATTAAGGCACTTGTAGCAGCTGCCGTTGCGGACCATGATCGAGCCGCAGTCGGCGCAGCTGGGTGCGTCCTCCTGGATCTTGAACGCGGTGCGCTCCGCGCCGAGGGACGCCCCGAGCGAGGCCGCCAGCGCGGAGGCGGCGCCGACCTTGCCATTGCCGTTCGCGTGCCCGTTGGCGTGGCCGTTCCTGGACTCGACGATCGGCAGGTCCGCCTTCGCGGAGGCCGTGGGCGGGTCCGCCCGGGGTGGGGCAACGGCAGTCGCCGTCGCCGTCGCAGCAGGGGCCGACGGCGGCTCGATCGCCTCGTCGATCGCCGATGGGCCCTCTTCGGCCTGCGGCGCAAGTGCCCCGCCGAACGCGAAGGGCGCGACGCCGACGACAGAGCCGCGGTCCTGGAGCCCCAGGGCTGCCCGGTCGTCGCCGACGAGGAAGCGGCTGCCGAGCCAGCGGAAGATGTAGTCGATCACGGACTTCGCGATCGGGATCTCGGGGTTGCCGGTGAAGCCGGACGGCTCGAAGCGGACGTGGGCGAACTTGTTGACCAGGTCGCGCAGCGGCACGCCGTACTGGAGCGACAGGCTGATCGCGGTGGCGAAGGTGTCCATCAGGCCGGAGACGGTTGAGCCTTCCTTGGCCATCTTCAGGAAGATCTCGCCGGGCTGGCCGTCCGGGTACAGGCCCACCGTGATGTAGCCCTCGTGGCCCGTGATGTCGAACTTGTGGGTGAGCGCCGCGCGCTCGGCCGGGAGACGTCGCCGGTGGGGCTTGATCGCCTCCGCCTGTGCCGCCGCGAGCTTGCGGCGAAGCTCGTCGATGACCTCGGAAGCTGCCCTGGTCTCGTCGTCGCTCTTGAGCTTGCTCGTGCTGAGCGGCTGGCTGCGCTTGCTGTTGTCGCGGTAGATCGCGATCGCCTTGAGGCCCATCTTCCAGCCCTCGAGGTAGATCTGCTCGATCTCGTCGGCGGTCGCGGCCTCGGGCATGTTGACCGTCTTGCTGATCGCCCCCGAGAGGAAGGGCTGGACCGCGGCCATCATCCGGACGTGGCCCATTGGGAGGATGGAGCGCACGCCGTTGCGCGGCTTGAAGGCGCAGTCGAAGACGGTGAGGTGCTCCGGCTTCAGGCCGGGGGCGCCCTCGATCGTCTCGCGCTCGTTGACGTAGGCGACGATCTCATCCACCTGGTCCGGCGTGTAGCCGAGCTTGCGGAGGGCGCCGGGCACGGTCCCGTTGACGATCTTGAGGTAGCCCTCGCCAACGAGCTTCTTGTACTTGATGAGCGCGATGTCCGGCTCGATGCCGGTGGTATCGCAGTCCATCATGAACGCGATGGTGTTGTGGCTGACGAACCCGTTCGCGACGTAGGTGACGTTGGCCGGGACCGAGAGGTCGTACGTCAGTTGCTCCTCGCCGAGCGTCGCCGAGGCGACCTCGTCGTAGAAGTAGCCCAGCACCTGGTCGAGCTCGGGATCGGCCGTCCGCTCCAGCAGGGCCGTCGCGGAGCGACGCGACACGAGCCCGGTCCGCGACGGCGAGAGGAGCATCGTCCCGCGGAGGTTGTCGTTGGCGGGTGCCAGGCGATCGACCGTCTGTCGGCCGACCGGCACCAGGTCGTATCGGGCCGCCTGGGGGTGCTCCGCGATGGCCAACGCCGACCGCTTCCGCTGCGAGATGAACGAGATCTCGGACAGGAACCGGCCGCCCGAGCTCGCGTTGAGCAGCCGCAGGACAAGGACCGGGTTGGCGCCCAAGTGGCCGCGCACCGGCTGGTCGACTTTGCGGGTGGTCACGAACCCGAGGGCCAGCAGGAGCGTCTGGACGTCCCGGCTGAACCGATCGGAGACCGTTGACCACGAGGCGTACCCGTTGTTGACGTTGCCATCGGCCTCGAAGAGCCCGCGGATGAAGGCGCGGTAGACCGAAACGTCGTTGGCATCGAGGACGGCGTCGGGGAGGTGTGCCTCGTAGCCCTTGCCGCGGTGCTCACCATTGGGGGAGTGTCTGGCGAAGCCGCACGCCTCCCACCACAGGACGAGACGCACCGAGCTCATGACGACCTCCGCGTACCCGGCCTTCGGGGTGACCGCGGCCTCGAGGCCGAAGAGTCGCCGGCCGAGCTCCGCGATCCGGGCGACAACGTCATCGTCTCCCGCCGTGACGCAGAAGCGCAGGCCGCGGGCGTGGAGCGACCCATCGCCCATGAAGTAGCCGACCAGCTCGGCGAGGTCCGCGTTCATGGAGCGCGGCACGAACGTCCGGTGGTCCGAGGTCCAGTACGCCTCGGGGAGTGGGGGAAGGGGAACCTCGCGCGGCTCGCCGACCATCCCGCCGAGCGTCATGGGCACCCGATCGCCCGCCCGCAGGTCGGCGAATCGGCGCCACTGCCAGTCGCCGTTCCCGTCGACCACCCGGATCCGGTGGGTCGTGGTGCCCTGGATCCGGTAGCCGCGCGACGTCTCGACCGTCACGACCGGCTCGGCGCCGTTGACGAAGAATCGGGTAGCCGGGCGCGGGCCGTCGTCGGTGGCGACCTGGAGGTCGAGGTCCTGCCATTTGTTCCCCTCGGGGTTGCCCAGGCCGCGGAGCCGGACGAGGCCACGGTCGGTCAGCACGAGGCTGTCGCCGACGAGGCAGCCCGTTGGTGCAAGGAGGGTTGTCTGTGCGTTGCGGTAGCCGTGCCGCTCGCCGAGATCGTATGCCTCGTCCCAGAGGGCTCGGGCAGCGGCGCCGAGGCCGGCCGGCACTCCCTCGGCGGGAATCCGCTGAGCCGCGTCGCGGTGCATGCCGATCACGTGCATGAACGGTTCGCGGTTCTTCTCGAACTCGATGAACGGGCCGCCGTGGTCGCGGGCGATGACCGCGCTCTGCCGATAGGCCTCCGCGGTCATGACTGACGTGATCGCGCCGGCGTAGGCCTGGCCGGCCGGCGAGTCGTAGGCGAGGCCGCGGCTCATGAGGAGGGCGCCCAGGTTCGCGTACCCGAGCCCGAGCGGCCGGAAGCGGTGGCTGTTCTCCTCGATCTTCGGCGTCGGGTAGCTCGCGTTGTCGACCAGGATCTCCTGGGCCGTGATCGTGATTCGGCAGCCGTAGCGGAACGCGTCCACGTCGAGCTCGCCGTCCTCGCCGACGAAGGTCATGAGGTTGAGCGACGCCAGGTTGCAGCTGGTGTCGTTCAGGAACGAGAACTCCGAACAGTTGTGGACAACGAGGCCGTTTGCCACGAAATGGCTCGTGACTCGCTCGGTCAGGTCGAAGACGTCCTCCTCGCCGAGCGGCGTGACAGAAGCGACCGAATCGGTCATCTCGTCGCGGTAGACGCCAATCGAGGCGTTGAGGGCCGCGAGTGCGCCCGCCTTCGGGCTCTCGGCCATGAACCCGATCTCGCGCTCGAAAACGAGGCGGGAGCTGCGCGTGATGCGGAGGGAATGCATCTCGCGGACGGGGTAGCTCTTCATCCCGCCCCGGCCGTCGGGGAGCAACGCCTCGAAGCGCCCGCCGCGACGGTTCTCGTACAGCTTCGCCTTGACACCGAAGGCCAGGAGCAGGCGCTGCACCTGGACAAGCAGCTCGAGCGACGTCGAGTCCAGCCCGACGTACTGGCTCTTCTTGCCGGAATCCACCACGGTTCCGTCGGCGGTGAAGAGGCCGCGCAGCACGGCCGCAAGCGAGGTGCGGTCGAGGCCGTGGACGGCCGGCTTGAGCCGCTTCTCGTGGCTGCCCTCGTCCAGGACAGCGTATTGCACGAGTTGCTCGATGACCGGCCGCGATGCGAATGCCAGGCGTGACCCGGTCGCCCCGAAGGAGACGTGGACGCCGTCGTTGCGGCCGACCGAGCCGACCGCCTTGCGGAGGCGCTTCTGCTCGTTCACCTCGCTGGCGACCGCTTCCAGGACGGCGGCCTCGTCGCGGTGCATCGTCAGGATGATCATCGGGCGCTCTGCGCGTGCCTCCGAGGCCCATGCGAGACATCCGTCGCCGACCGCCAGGCCGATCGCCTCGGCCAGCCGGGGCGCGATCGAGCCGTGCCCGAAGCCGGGTCCCTGGAGAGGGATGACGTCATCCGTAGTCAGGTCGCGGACGGCCACATCGCCGCGCTGCGTGGCCACCTTGTGGTCGGCGGTGATCCGGACGCGGTAGCCGGCGTGGGTCTTCAGCTCGAAGGTGGGCTTTCGACCGGTCGGGAAGATCCGGTCCACGGCGTGCGGCAGCCCATCGGAACCGATGACATTGGCGCGCTCACCGACGAGCGAATCGATCGACCGCCAGCCCTCGTCGGTCGCAACCAGGGTGTCCCCCGTGACGCAGGGGTTCGTGGCGTATTGCCGATCCGTGTTGGAGACGGGGTTCCACTCGTTGATGGTCGTGTCGTACTGGATTCCCGGGTCGCCGCACAGGTGGGCGGCATCCGCCATCCGGCGGAAGATCTCGCGGGCCTTGTGGGTGTCCATCGGCACGCCACCGACCACCGAGTGCGTTGTCCAGTCCCCATCCGCCTCCACGGCATGCATGAACTCGTCCGTCACGCGGACGGAATGGTTCGCGTTCTGGAACCCGACGCTCCCGTAGGCCTCGCCGGTGAAGGACGGGTCGTAGCCCTGCTCGATGAGCGCCCAGGCCTTCTTCTCCTCGAGCTTCTTGCTGTCGATGAAGTCGAGGATGTCCGGGTGGCCGACGTCCAGGATCACCATCTTCGCGGCGCGCCGGGTCTTGCCACCCGAGTTGTGGGACACGATCCCGTTCGCGACGAAGGCGTGGACCTCCGGGACGGTGAAGTCGTAGGTCAGCGCCTTGCCCGCGTCGGCGACGCTGACGACCTCGTCCCAGAGGTATTCGTCGTCAAGGACGCGCCCGATCGTCCCGCCCAGGCCGGGCGAGAGGCGGGCGACCTGGTCCGCAAGACCGGGGATCGCCTGGGTCCGCGCGTAGGAGACGTTGTCGCTCGACCGGTTGAAGATCCCGAAGCCAGTGTGCACGGCTTCGCCGTCCGCCGTCCGGGCCCAGCCATTGCGGCTCCCGAGCAGCGATCGAAGCGCGGGCACCAGCCCGGGGATGACATCGAGGTTCGGATTCGCATCCGTCGGCATGTTGGCGAGTGCCGCGGCGGCTTCGCGCTTTCGAGGCGTGACGAGATAGGGCCGAAGCAGGCGCGCGAGATGCGCAGCGTCGGCGCCGAGGAAGGCCAATCGCGAGTAGCCGTTGATCGTCGATCGGCGGCCCACGACGCCCATGTTGAGCGCGACCAGCTGGATCTCCTCGGCCAGGCGCGAGGACGCGGTCGCGATCTCGATGCGCGCGGCGCCGAGGTGCGCGTCGCCTTCCGCATACGCGGCGAGGAACTCGAGGACGAGAGACCGGGGAGAGCGACGGATCGAGAGCGGGATGCCCTTGACCGCCGACAGGCCGGCCGGCAGGCCGCAGAACTCGAGGAACTGGAGGGCGCCCTGCCAGCTGAGTGAGACGGACTCGGTCCGCACGCCAGTGGTGGGATGGACTCGGTCGCGGACCTGCCCGCGCGGATCCACGCCAAAGACCGCGTGGACGCAGCGGCAGTAGTCGGCCATCACCTCCGGATCGGCGGAGCTGAACCGGAACCGCTCGTGCTCCACGGATCCCTCGGCGACGAGGTAGCCGAGGAGGCGGGCGAGCTCGGGGGTCATCTCGGTCGGGTAGCGCAGCGCTCGCCGCTCGACGACAAGGTCGGGCGCGAACAGGTCGAGCGAAGGCGCAACGGACGGCCACAGCTCGCGCCGGCGCTCGACCGCGACGCGATCGCCGGGCTGGAGATCCGCCAGCCGGGTCCAGCGAAGCTCGAATGGCGAGGCCAGGGTGAGGACCGGGTGCTCGTGCGTGCCGGTCAGCTGCAGGCCTGTCCGAAGCGTGGCGGTTCGGACATCTGCGACCGGGCTCCGGTAGACCTGGGAGATGCGCGTCGGCCCGGCAGGCGTGTTGAGCGTGAGCGAGTCGTCCTCGGAGAAGCCGACCGGCCCGTCGGGCTCGATCGCCTCGTCGATCCGGAGCAGCCCGCCGCCAGTCGTGACGTACGTGTCCCCTTTCAGGCACTTGACGACGCCCGCAAATGCGTCGTAGCCGCGCATGAACGAGACCGGGCCGCTGGCGGTGCCGCCGCCGGCCATCTTCTCCCGCGACGAGCGGATGGTGGAAAGGTTGCTCCCGGCCCCGGAGCCGAACTTGAAGAGCATCGCCTCCGTCTTGGCCAGGTCCATGATGCTGGTCATCGAGTCCTGGACGGAGTTGATGAAGCAGGCCGAGCACTGCGGCTTCGGCTCAATCCCGACGTTGAACCAGACGGGCGAGTTGAAGCTCATCTTCTGGTGGACCAGGAGATACGTCAGCTCGGCGCTGAACGTGGCCAGGTCCTCGTCCGTGGCGAAGTAGTGCTGGGTCTCCGCCCAGGCCGTGATCGCATGCACGACGCGATCGATGAGCTGGCGGACGGACGTCTCGCGCTCCGGCGTGCCGAGGTGGCCGCGGAAGTACTTGCTGACCACGACGTTCGTGGCGAGCTGGCTCCAGGCGGCGGGGACCTCCACGTCCTTCTGCTCGAAGACGAGCTTGCCCGATTCGTTGCCGATGGCAGCGGTCCGGATCTCCCAGGCGATCTCGTCGTAGGGGTGGACGCCGGGCCGGGTCCAGCGGCGTTCGAACGTCAGCCCGCGCACACCCGTGCCGGTGAACCGGAGCGCGTCGAGCGCCGCTCGGGCCGCTCTGTCCGCCTCGTCCCGGAGCGCCTCGGCAGTCCGGAACGCGACCTGCGCAAGGAGCTTCACGGCCGCGCTGTCGGCGACGGCCGGCGCGCCTGCGGCAGGCCCGGCGGAGGCCGTGCGCCTCTTCGGCGAGCGGCCCGCCTGCGCGACCACCGGGACGACCTCGTGTGCGGCTCGTGCCATCTCAGCCTGCTCCCTCAGCGAACCCGCGGCCCCGCGCCGCGCCTGCTGCCGGCGGGTGCCGCCGGCGTTCCCCGTAGCTGCGACGGCCCCGGCGTGGCATGCCGATCGACCGATCATCTCGTCGCCGTGGGCCCGGTCCGGACCTCCTCGAGCGCATCTCGGGAGACGTCACCAGGCGGCGAGCGGTCGGCCAATCGTACGTCCTCGCCGGGGGGCGCGTCAACGTTTCACCACAACATCTTGTGGTCCGGGGCCGCCATCTACCACTGCATGTTGCGTTTGGCCGATGCGCCCCGAGATCGCGCCGCGGGCCGCGTTCGGCGGCGCGGGGGCCCCGCGGACGACGCGCAGCGCCCTCGGCGGCGAGTCCTGCTGCAGCGAGGGCCGGCTCGACCCGGGCGTCCGAAACGAACACCCGTTCGAGCGCTTGGAGGTCAGAGGCGGGCGAGGATCTCCCGTCGCTTCTCCGCGTACTCGTCGTCGGCGAGCAGGCCGGCCGCCCTGAGCTGCTCGAGCGCCTCGAGGCTGGACTGGATGCTCGAGGGCGATCCCGGCGCCGGGCGTTCGGCCGTTGGAGCGGCTTCGTCGACGCTCCGCGTCGTCCGTCCGCCGGCCGGATCCCCCGCAGCCAGGCCCAGCTCGACGAGATAGGCAGGGAGTCCGATCTCGGTCCAGTGCCGCTCGGCGGCGGCGGCGGCGAGCACGCCGAGCCACCGGGCGAGGTCTCGATAGTGGTCATCGCGGGCCTTGGGCGCGCGGAGGCCCCGCCGGTTCGCGGCGGTCAGGCGCAGCAGGCCTGGGGCGGCCGCCCCGGCGGATCCGGGCGCCCGCTCGCCGCGGCCAGCGGCGTAGTGGAGGGTTATCTCCCCATGGTCTGCGGCGGCGCCGGCGATCGACGGCAGCGGGATCTCCGCCAGGAGCGCGCCCGACGGTCGAACCTGGGCCACGACGGCACCGTTCTGGAGGGTCAGGCTCGCCTCGTCGGTGGTCGGCACGGCATCGCCCGTGACCCTGTAGGTCAACGCATCGGCGAGGTGGGCGACCGCGCCCGCCAGGGTCGCATCGAACGCGCCGCTGCCGATCGCGTTGACCTTCATCGTGTACCGGACCGTGATGTTGTGCGCCACGCGCTCGGTCTCCGGGGCCTCGACCAGCCTGACGGCACCGATCGGTCCCGCCGCGGCCTCGAGTCGGCGCGATGTGCACGCCGTTCCGCAGCTTGGACACGCGTCGAGGAGCGGGTGCACGAACGCGTCACATTCGGAACATCGGAGGTCGTCCAGGGTCAGCCACATGCCCACAGGGTAGCGCCCCGGCGCCGCGAGGGAAGGGCAGGTGAGGGAAGGGCAGGTGCGAGGGGGCGCCGGTGCGCGGTGCCCGGCGGTGCCGGCGAGGTCAGCTCAGGCCGCTGTAGGAATGGAGGCCGCTGAACCAGAGGTTCCCGAAGAGGGTGAAGAGGACCATCCCGAATCCCACGACAAGGACGATCGCAGCCGGCCGGCCGCGCCAGCCCCTCTGGTTTCGCAGGTGGAGGTACACGGCGTAGGCGAGCCACGTCACGAGCGCGCTCGTCTCCTTCGGGTCCCAGCCCCAGTAGCTGCTCCACGCGATGGACGCCCACCAGCTGCCGAGCACGATCATGGTCGCGAACACGGGAAAGCCGACGATCACGGCACGGTAGGCCACCGCATCGAGGACGTCCCGCGGGGGAAGCCACGCGAACCGGTCCACCGTGCGACCGTCCGGCAGGTGCTTCTCCTGGACCAGGAAGCCCACGCCGGCCGCGAAGCTCATCGCGAAGATCCCGTAGCTGAGCATGGCGAAGCCGACGTGGATCGTCAGGAGGGGCGGGTTCTGGAGGGCCGGCACGAGCGCCTCGATCGTGTTCGGCAGCGTCGCGCTGTAGAGGAGGAGCATCAGCGCCAGGCCCAGCGGCAGGAAGCCCAGCGCGCGAATCGGGTAGCGCCGCTCGAGGACCAGGTAGCCTCCTGCGATGGCGGTCGAGAACGCGACGCTGAACTCGTAGAGGTTGCCCCACGGACCGCGGCCGACAGCGATCCCCCGCAGGAGCAGGGCCCCCGCGAGAACGCCGAAGGCCGCCCAGGCCAGGCCGATGGCGAACGGGCCCGCGGCGCTCGTCTGCGCGCCGTCGCCGGCGCCCGCATCCAGCTCCTCGACGAAGGAGCCGCCCACCGCTCCCCCGAACGCCGGCATCGCACGCGGCGCGAGGATGACCACGAGCCGGCGGCCGTTCGCGAGCAGGACGGTATGGGCCACGTGGACCGCGAAGGCGCCGGCCAGCAGGATCCCGGCGACGACGTACAGGTAGTACGAGCCGGTGGCCACGTCAGGCGATCGCTGCGCCGCCGGGCGGCGGGCCAGCCGGCCGTGCGATCTCGATGCCGCGCTTCATGTTGAGGATCAACCCGCAATTGCCGCAGGTGGTGACCTGCGCCAGGCGTTCCACCCGGCACAGCGGGCAGATCACGGTAAGGTCCTCGCCGTCGTCGGTGCGCGCCGTGCCGAACGGGTAGGCGAGTCCGGTCCGGAGGCTGAACGGTACCCCGACCGGCGGCACGGGCCGTCCGTCGGCATCGCGCTCCATCGCGCGTGCACCCTCCACGCGGCGAACCCGGGGACGGGGGGCGAGGAGCCCGTACACCGCCCAGCGGCCGACGAGCGCGAGCAGGAGCAGCGCCACGAGCGGTGCCACGGCGAGCGGGATGAGCGCGACAAGCGACCCCCAGTCGGGGCTCACGACCTTGGAGACGAGGTCGAGCACGCCGCTCCATGCCTGCTGGATGCTGGTCGCCAGGCTGCCGGTCACGGGCGGCATTCTATGCCGGATGCCGGGGACCGGCGCCGGAGCGGGTGACGCACGGCAGCGGGCGCACGACCGCAGCCGACGAGACGGCGCAGCTCCGTCGCGCCGGCCCGTCGAGCCTCAGCCCGGTCGATGTCCCCGCTTCGGGTTGCCCGTCTTCTTCGTGGCGCCCCGCCCGGGACGCCAGCCGGGCCGCAGCGGATCTTCGTCGCCGGTTGACTCGGCGGGCGAACCCGCCGGCGGCCGGGGACGTCCCGCGGCCGGTGCCTCCAGCCGCTGGCGCGCGAGCTGGTCGGCCATCCAGCCGGTCCGGATCGTGCGGGCGCCGAAGCGGCGGAGCGAGGTCGCGAGCTCGTTATCGTCCGTGACGACGAGGGTGGTTGCCGGGGCCATTCCGGCAAGGTCGACGAGCAGAGCGTCGGCGGGCCGGCGGCCCGAGTAGCGGACCTCGACCCCGGACGTCAGCCGGCGATCGATCGCGCCGGGTGCGGGGGTCCCGTCGAGGACGACCGTCGCGGCAACCCCGGACGGCACGAGCGCCCGGAGCCGCCCGACCACCGCGGCGGGCGGGAGAGGACCGTCGGCCCGGCCGAGGGCGTGCAGGAGGTTCGTGCCGTCGACGAGGAGACGGGTGACCCCGGCGAGCGGATCGGGCGTTCGCGGCATGGGCTGATGGTACGCTGCCACCCGAGGGGCGCCGCCGGATCACCTCGCCGGAGGACCAACCGCCTGCCGGCAGACAGTTGGCAGACCGCCCGGCCCGAACCGGATACCCTTGGTCGTGATGCTGCTCCTCGTCGACCTCGACGGCGTCGTCTACCGCGGCGCGGCGGCGGTCCCGGGCGTCGCCGCCGTCCTGGCCGCGCGCTCGGCGGCGGGCGACTCGGTCGTCTATGTCACCAACAACTCCATGCACTATCGAGCCGACTACCTGGCACGCCTGGAGGCGATGGGCGCCCCCGTGACCGCCGAGCACGTGGTCAGCTCGGGTCGCGCGACGGCGCTCTACGTGGCCGGCGTCGACGGCGTCCGCCGCGTGCTCGTCGTCGGTGCCGGTGGCCTGGAGCGCGAATGCCGCGATGTCGGCCTGGACGTGGTGACGGCAGCCCACGCCGCGACGCTCCACGCCCGCGACGGCCTCGACGGCTGGGACGCCGCGGGGGCGCCGGACGCGGTGGTGGTGGGACTCGACCAGCAGTTCACGTACGCGAAGCTGACCGTCGCGGTGGACTGCGTTCGGCATGGCGCACGGTTCATCGCCACGAACCGCGACCCCGTCTACCCGACGGAGCGGGGAACGCGCCCCGGCGCGGGGAGCATCGTCGCCGCCGTCGAGGCCGGCGCGCAGGTCACCCCGCTCTCCATCGGCAAGCCCGGGCCACTCCTCCTGCAGATGGCCGCCCGTGCAGCCGGCATCCCGGTGGACCAGGCCGTGATGATCGGCGACGGCATCACCACGGACCTCGCCGCGGCCATCGCGGTCGGGATCCCGTGCATCCTGATGCTCACCGGCGTCTCGTCACGGGCCGACGTCGAGGCGCTTCCCACCGACCGGCGTCCGGCGGCCCTCGCGGCCGACGCCGCCGCCCTCGCCGCCGCGCTCGACGATCTCGAGCCGGCTGCTGCCGCGCCCGCCGTTGGCGAGGGCGACCCGGGCCGGTCGGCGACCGTCAATCCGCCCCGCCAGGCCGAGCGAACCACGGCCTGACGCGGCCACGATCCCCGGTTCGCGCACGCGAGGGAAGCCAACATGTCGAACATCCTCGTCACCGGCGCCTCGGGCTTCGTCGGAAGCCACGTCCTGCCCGAGCTGCTCGGGGCAGGGCACCGGGTCGTCGCCCTCGTCCGCACCCAGCAGGCCGGCGAGAAGGTCGCCGGGCGGGTCCCCGCAAGCCAGGTCGCGAACGTGGACGTTCGGACCGGCGACGTCGATCGTCCGGAGACGCTCGTCCCGGCGCTTGCCGGCGTCGATGCCGTGGTCCATCTCGCCGCGATCCCGCGGGACTGGAACGGTGGCCGCAGGCTGCTCGCGGTGAACCTCGACGGGACGCGCAACGTGATCGCCGCCATGCAGGCGGCCGGCGTCCGGCGCCTCGTCCACCTCGGCGCCCTCGGCGTGGAGGATCGGGAGGGGCTCCACTACGCGAAATCGAAGGCCCGCGCCGAGCGGGCGGTCATGGACAGCGGGCTCGACTGGACGATCCTGAAGCCCTCGCTCCTCTTCGGCCCCGGCGACGGGTTCTTCAACATCGTGGCCGGCCTCGTCCGGCTCTCGCCGGGGATCGTGCCGGTCCCCGGAGACGGGTCCAGCCGCTTCCAGCCCCTCCACGTGGCCGACCTCGCCCTGTGCGTCCGCCTGTCTCTCGAACGGCCCGCCACCATCGGGCAGGCCTGCGAGCTCGGCGGGCCGCGAACCTGGACCTACCGGCAGATCACCGCCGAAGTCTGCCGCGCGACCGGCCGCCGCCGCGTCATCATCGGCATGCCGGTCCCGCTCATCTCGCTCGTCGCCGGTGTCGCCGAGGCCGTTCACCTCCCGTTCCCGGTCGCGACGGACCAGCTCCGGCAGCTCGCCCTCGACAACGTCGGGCCGATCGATGGCGTGCACTCGGCCTTCGGCTTCGTTCCGCGCAGAATGGAGGGCGAGCTCCTGTACCTGCGCCGGCGGAAGGCACAGCAGGGGCCGGCGCACTAGATCGGGCGCGCCACGGCTCGAGGGAGGCCAATTGCTTCGTCGATCGCTCCCCGGCGTCGGCTGGCTTGCGGCGGCGCTGATCATCGCCCTCGGCTCGGCCGGGATCGTCGCGGGACTCGACCAGCTGCCCGCGACGGGGGCGCGGCCGGAGCTCACATACGGCGCGGACCGGCAGATCGAGCCCGCCCTCGACGCCGCGACGGGCGATCTCCAGGCCCTCTCCGACCAGGTGGATGCGCTGGCGGCGCGGGGTCGTGACGCGCTGACGGCCCTCGTCTCGGGCGACACGCCGGGCCTCCAGGCGGCGATCGCGGCCGGTGACGCCCAGGTCGCCGGGATCGGCGCGTCGGTCGCGACGCTGCGCGGCCGGCTGGGGGCGTTGCCGCCCCTTGACGCGGCTGCTGCGGCCCGTTTCGGGTCGGCGACGCTGGCCCGGTACCGGACGCTCGTTGCTGCGCTGCCGTCCGTCGATGTGCTCGGCGACGACTGGGCCCGGCTGGCAGCCGGCTCCGTCCCCGCGGTCGAGCTGACGCAGCACCTCGCCGCTCACGACCGGATCGCGGGTGAAGCCGTCAAGCTGGGCGCCGCCGGGCAGTATGCGGCTGCCATCAGGACGCTCGCCGGCGCCTCGGCGGAGCTGGCGGCCGCGCGGGTCGTGCGCGACGAGCTTGCCTCGCTGATCGACACGAGCACCCTCGACGCCTGGATCGATCGGAATGCGACGTACGACACCGCCGTGGGCGCCCTCTGGGCCGCGGTCCTGTCCTCGCCGGCCCGGGTGACGGCCGCGGCCCGGGCGGCGGCGGCCCGCGAGGAGGCCGCGAAGGCGCAGCTTCCGCGGAACACGAGCGCGCTCGTCGTGATCCTGGATGAGATCGCGCGGGGTGGCCTCAACCAGGCGGTCATTGCGATCGAGGACGCGCGCGGACGATTGCTCGATGCCCTGTCCGCGGCGAGTGCGTCGGCCGTCCCGGGTGCCTTGCCCGCGCTAGACTGAGCGCATCCCCGACGCCTCGGCGTCGATCCACTCGCGTCCGCAGGAGCCCGTGCCCGATGCAGCTGCGTGTCATCTCCGACCTGCCATGGGACGTGCCGGCCGACGTCCTCGCCATCCCGTTCGTGGGCGAGCCCGCCTTCGACGGGGAGCTGGGAGAGCTCGATCGCCGCGCGGGCGGCGAGCTGCGGGCGCTGGCCGCCTTCGGCGAGCTGCGGGCCGAGCGCTACGCCAGCGTCCTCTCCGCCGCGGGTGAGCTGCCCGCCGGTCGCCTCCTGGTGATCGCGGCCGGCCCGGCGGATGGGCTGGACCGCGAGACCGCGGTGCGGATCGGCGCCGCGATCGCGCGCCGCCTGGCCGGCCGGCCGGTCCGGCGTCTCGCCGTCTGGCTCGGGGCGATCGCGGCCTCGCTCGACGGTGGGGCGGAATTGGCCGCCGAGCTCGCCGCGCGCGGGGTCGTGGAAGGCGGCTTCGACCCGGCGTCGCTGTACCGCACCGGCGGTGCGGTGTCGCACGAGCCGGGGCCCGACGAGCTGATCCTCGTCCTGCCGACAGGGACGGGCACGCTCGGCGCGAGCCGGGCCGCTGAACGCGGGATCGTGATCGGCGAGGGCACCAACCTCACCCGGCGCCTCGCCAACCGGGCGGCCAACGACGTGAGTCCGGAGGTCCTCGCCGAGGAGGCACGCGGTCTCGCCGCGGCCCACGGGCTGAACGTCGACGTCCTCGACGAGCGGCGCGCGGCGGAGCTCGGGATGGGGATGTTCCTGGCGGTCGGGCAGGGGAGCGCGAACCCGCCCCGCATGATCGTCCTGCGTTCGGGCGGCGAGCGGGAGACCGATGCCGCCGGGCGGCGGCTCGCCCTCGTCGGCAAGGGCGTCTGCTTCGACTCCGGCGGCATCAGCATCAAGCCGGCCGAGCGAATGGACGAGATGAAGACGGACAAGACGGGCGCCTGCACGGTGCTCTCCGCCATCGTCACCGCCGCGCGCCTCTCGCCCGGCATCCCGCTCCTGGCCGTCGCACCCGCGGTCGAGAACATGCCGGGTCCCGGCGCAACCCGGCCCGGTGACGTCGTTCGGGCGATGAACGGGAAGGCCGTGGACATCATCAATACGGACGCCGAGGGCCGGCTCATCCTCGGCGATGCGATGACCTACGCGGAGCACCTGGGCGCGACGCACGTCGTCGATGTCGCCACTCTGACCGGCGCCGTGGCCCGGGCGCTCGGGCACCTCGTGACGGGCGCATTCGGTGACCCGCAGGCGTGGTACGACCAGGTGGCCGCTGCGGCGCGTCAAGCCGGCGAGCGCTTCTGGCAGCTGCCCCTCGTCGAGGGATACTGGCCGGAGATGGAGAGCATGACCGCCGACATGGTGAACTCCAGCTCGCCCGAGGCAGGCCTGATCAAGAGCGCCCTCTTCCTGCGTCAGTTCGTGACGGTGCCGTGGGCCCACCTCGACATCGCCGGGTCGGCGTACTACCGGAAGCCCACCGCCTGGGCTCCCCACGGCGCGACCGGGGTCGCCACGGCGACGCTGGTCGAGCTCGCCCTGGCGGGCGCCCACTGACCGGCCGGAGGCCACCCGGCCGACGTCGAGGCCGCGGGCGCCCCGGTCCGGCCCGGCCGGTTGCGTGCCGATGACGACCTTCGAGGTGGCGGGCGTGGCCGTCGACGAGCGCTCGCTGTCGGCGGTCCTCGGCATCGCGGGCGTGGCCTGGGGCCTGGTTGCCGACCGGATCGGAGCGCGCTGGCCCGCCCACGAGGATGGCCGGACGCGGCGCGTCGACTGGCGCACGCCGGTGGTCGCCCTGGTCGGCGGCGCCGCGCTTGCCGCCCTGCCGCTGCGCGTCGCGGACGCCGGGCAGGTTGTCCTGTACGGCGGCTACTTCCTGGCTCTCGTCCTCCTGCTCGCCACCGACCTGGATCAACGCCTCCTGCCGGACCTGGTCACGCTGCCGCTAATCGCGGTCACCCTCGTCCTCGCCGTCGGCGGCTGGAACCCTCTCGTCTCCGGGCAGCTCGGGCTGGCCGTCGTGGCTGCGCTCGCGATCCCGGGCTTCCTGTTCGCGGTGTCCATCCCGTTCGGATCCGGAGCCATCGGGATCGGGGATCTCAAGCTGCTCGTCTCGGTCGGCCTCCTGACGGGGCTGGCGCGGGCCGTTGCCGGGCTCGTGGTCGGGTCGCTGGCCGCGGGCGTCGTCATCGGGGTCCTGCTCGTGCTGCGCCGGGTGACCCTGCGGGCGTACATCCCGTTCGGGCCGTTCCTGATCATCGGCGCCATCTGGGCGGTCCTGGTCCGGCTCTGAGCAGCTCGCCCCACGAGCGGCCCCGCGCGACCGGGGCCACCGGCGGGACGAAGGCTGGCGCTGTCGGAGTACTATCGCGGTGCCGGGTCGTCACTGAGGCCGTGCCCGCTTCGGACGGCGACATCACCGGCGGGTCCGCAACCCGCCACGGCGTGCCGCGAGGCGCGCCCCACGGAGCAGCCCGCACGAAGATGCCGACCCAAGCCTGATGCGACGAGATCGCGACGATGCCCGCCGGGCGGCGGGGTCGTCCGGGGTCCATCCGACCGCTCCCGGTCCCGGGCGCGCGCCGGGGTGGAGCCCACGCCGCCACCGCGCAGCCTTCCTGGGCGCCGCGCTTCGCGGGCGCCCGAAGGTTGCCTGGCGTCTCATGGCGTTCCTCCTGGTCGTCCCGCTCATCTTCGGCGTCGCGGCGCCGGCGCGGGTCAGCGGCGACAGCCTGGCCAGCGTCCAGGCCCAGCAGCGGGCACTGCAGCAGAAGATCGCGGCGCAGAAGGCCGAGGTTGCCCGCCTGCAGGCGATGCAGGCCAGCCTCGCGGCCGACGTGGCGTCCACCAGCCACACCCTCGGCGGCATCAACGCGAATCTCGCCCAGACGAAGCAGGAGATCTCCAGCCTTGCCACGGAGATCGCGGGCGTCCGCGCCGTCTACACGGACCTCGTCGCGCAGCTCAGCTCCCTGGACGCCGAGGTCGTGTCGCTCAACCAGCAGCAGGCGCAGAAGGCGCAGGAGCTCGCCGATCGAAAGGCGATGCTCGCCGCGCGCCTCGTGGAGGCGTATCGCACCGACCGCACGCCCCTCGTCCAGCAGCTGCTCACCGCGGGAACGATCGCCGATGTCGTGCAGGACGTCGGGTCCTACCTCGATCTCGGGAGCCAGGACAAGGTGATCGCGGCGCAGATCACGCAGGACCAGCAGACTCTGAACGCGCTGACGGCGACCACCGTCCAGGCCCGCGCGGCGGCGGCCGATCTCCGCTCGCAGACCCTCGTCCAAAAGCAGCAGCTCGACGCGCAGATGACCGCCCTGGGCACCGCGAAGACACGCCTTGCGAGGCTGCAGGTGAAGACGTCGCAACAGCTGGCGATCCAGCGCACCGGGTGGGCGAAGGTCGCGAAGAACGCCGCCGACGTGAGGGCGGAGCTGGCCGCCGAGGCGAAGGCCCAGGCCCAGCTCGCCGCCCGGGTCGCCGCGCTCCTGGCGCAGCAGCGCCAGTTCGGGAACATTCCCTCGGTCTACAACGGGAGCCTGCAGTGGCCGATCAGCGGCGTGATCACCCAGGAGTTCGGCTGCACCGGCTTCCCGTCCGAGCCGCCGGTCGGCAACTGCGCCCACTTCCACCAGGGGATCGACATCGCGGCGCCCATGTACACGCCGATCCACGCGGCCGGTGACGGCGTGGTCCTCTTCGCCGGCCCGAACCCGTACGACCCATATCCCAAGGCGTGGATCGTGATCATCGCCCACAGCGACAGCCTGGTCACCTGGTACGCGCACGTCGACAACGGTCCCCATCCGCCGGTGGTGGCCGCCGGGGACCACGTGAAGACGGGCCAGGTGATCGCCTACGTCGGGATGACCGGTCGGACCACCGGGCCGCACCTCCACTGGGCGGTCGTCTACAACAACCAGTTCGTCAACCCGCGCCTGTTCGTCTGACCCGGCGCCGAGGTCCCGTGGATGAGCTCGACCCGCGGTCCCGTCGCCCGCGACGTCGAGGCGTGGCTCGCCGAGCTGGAGCTCGGTCCCGGTGAACGCATCGAACGCGAGGGCGTCAGCTCGTGGGACCTCCGTCTCGACGGCCACCGGCGATTTGACGTTCCGGTGACCGTGATCCTCGATCCGGCCGTCGGTGCGTTCGTCTGGCTGCACATGGCGCCGCCGATCGGCGACAGCCTGCGGGCGTCGTTCCGCAAGCTGCTGCGCTGGAACGACGAGTTCCCCTTCGTCAAGTTCAGCCTGGCCGCCGATGACCGGCCGATCGCGACGATCGAGATCCCGCCGGAGCGGCTCGACCGGGATTCGCTCGGACTGGGAGTTGCCCGGCTGCTGGCGATCTGCGACCTGCTCCTGGAGGAGACCGCGGCCTGGCTCTGGATCGACGGGCGAATCCCCGATCCGGGCTCGCGGACCTGCCACCAGGAAGCGCTTTTCGCGCGGTACGCGGGCCGGCTCGGGGAGCTCGCCGGGCAACGCTGAGCGGCCCTCGTCCCGACCGTTCCCCGAGCCCGGATGTCGGGGCTGGTACACTCGCGGGCAGCGTGAAACCGGCCGCCCCGGCCGGCTCCGCGCTCGTCGGGCAGTCCAACGTCCGACCCCTCGTCGCCGGAGGCGTGCCGCAGCCGTGACGTGCACCAGATGCGCTTGAAGCCGCACCGCCCGTCCAACGAGATCCTGTCGGGCGAGTCCGCCGACGTCTATTTCGCCCGCGCCCGCCGGATCATGGAGCGCGAGGGCCTGGACCCGATCGTGGTCATGGAGGTCTTCGGGCGCGAGAACGGGATCCTGTGCGGGATCGACGAGGCGAAGAACCTCCTCGCGCATGCCCTCGAGGGGGCCGACCCGACCGAGGTCAGCGTGGAGGGGCTCGACGACGGTGACACCTTCACGCCGAAGGAGGTCGTCCTGCGGATCCGCGCCCGCTACCGACAGTTCGGGCTCTACGAGACGGCGATCCTCGGGATGATGGCCCAGGCGAGCGGCTGGGCGACCGCGGCCCACGAGTGCGTCGAGGCCGCGGCCCCCAATCCGGTGATCAGCTTCGGCGCCCGGCATGTCCACCCGGACGTCACCGACGTGCTGGACTACGCGGCGATCGTCGGCGGGTGCGTGGGTGCGTCGACACCCGCGGGCGCCCGCCTTGCCGGTCTCAACCCGACCGGCACGATGCCCCACTCGCTGGTGCTCATCGTCGGCGACACCGTGACGGCGGCGCAGGCGTTCGACCGCGACCTTGAGGCCGACGTGCCGCGCATCGTCCTCGTCGACACCTTCAAGGACGAAGCGGAGGAGGCGCTCCGTGTCGCGGACGCCCTCGGCGACAAGCTCTACGGGATCCGCCTGGACACACCGTCCGAGCGTGGCAGGGTCACCGCCGACCTGGTCAAGGAGATCCGGGCGCGGCTGGACCAGGCGGGCCACGGCCACGTCATCATCGTCGTCTCCGGCGGGCTCACGCCGGATCGCATCCGCTACTTCAAGGAGCAGGGCGCGCCGGCCGACAACTTCGCGGTAGGCGGCTACATCAGTGGGGCGAGCCCCATCGACTTCACGGGCGACATCAAGGAGATCGACGGGCGCCCCATCGCCAAGCGAGGCCGGATCCCGGGGATCGCGCCGAGCCCGCGCCTGAAGCCCGTGGACCTGGCCGCCTGGCGCGCCGAGACCTGACGGCCCGATCGGAACCCGTGCGCCGATCCGGCGCACCCCAGGAGCGAGTGATCCTCAGCATGCCAACCGCACCTTCCGATGCTCCGACGCGCGAGCGCGACGTCCTGACCCGTGACGAGGCGGCCACGCGCGCAGCGCGCGTCGGGCCGATTGCCTACGAGATCGCCCTCGAGCTCGCCGCCGACGTGACGACCTACCGCGGCGACGTGCGCATCAGGTTCCCGGTCCAGGGCACGGACGACCTGTTCCTCGACTTCCGGGGCGGGACCATCGAGCTCCTGGAGGTGAACGGGTCGACGGTCGGGCTGCCGGATCGCCCGGGCGCCCGGATCGTCCTGCCGGGGCCGCTCCTGGCGCCCGAGACGAGCGTGCGCGTCGTCTACGAGAACGAGTACGACCGCAACGGCGACGGCTTCCATCGCTTCGTGGACCCGGTGGACGGCGAGGTCTACGTCTACTCGAACTTCGAGCCGTTCGAGGCGCACCGACTGTTCCCCTGCTTCGACCAGCCGGACCTCAAGGGGGCGCTCGCGATCCGGGTGACCGCGCCCGCCTCGTGGAGCGTCATCTCGAACAGCCCGGCCGAGGCGATCGAAGCCATCTCCGGCGGGCGTCGCACGCACCGGTTCGCCACCACGCCGCCGATCTCCACCTACCTTGCCGCGGTGATCGCGGGGCCGTATGTCGGCGTCCACGCCGAGCATCGCGGGCTCCCGCTGGGAGTCTGGAGCCGGCGCTCGCTCGCGCGGTTCGTGGACGCCGACGAGATCTTCGAGGTCACCGGGCAGGGGATGGACTTCTACGCGGCGCTGTTCTCGCGGCCGTACCCCTTCGCGAAGTACGACCAGGTCTTCGTCCCGGAGTTCAACGCGGGCGCCATGGAGAACGTGGGCGCGGTCACCTTCACCGAGCAGCACGTCTACCGGGATCCGCCCACCGAGACTCAGCGCCTCGGGCGGGCCGAGACGATCCTCCACGAGCTCGCCCACATGTGGTTCGGTGACCTCGTCACGATGCGCTGGTGGGACGACATCTGGCTCAACGAGAGCTTCGCGACCTATGTCTCGAACCTCGCGCTCGCGGATGCGACGCGCTTCGAGGGGGCCTGGCGCGCCTTCCATGCCGACATGAAGCGCTGGGGCTACCAGGCCGACGATCGCTCGACGACCCACCCGATCTCGGGCATCGTCCCGGACACCGACGCCACTTTCTACAACTTCGATGGGATCACCTACGGCAAGGGCGCGGCGGTCCTCAAGCAGCTCGTGGCATGGGTGGGTCGTGACGCGTTCGTCGCCGGTCTGCGCGTGTACTTCGACCGTCACGCGTGGGGCAACGCCTCGCTCGCCGACTTCCTCGCCGCTCTCGAGGAGGGGAGCGGCCGGGAGCTCGGTGACTGGGCGCGCCGCTGGCTGGAGACCGCGTCGCTGAACACGCTTGCCGCTCGCTGGACCGCGCGGGATGGCCGTGTCGACCGCCTCGAGCTGGCCCAGGACGCACCCCCCGCCCATCCGACGCTTCGCCCGCACGCGCTCGAGATCGCCCTCGTCCGGGCCGGGCGAGACGGGGGGGCCGCCGTCGATGTGGTCCCCGCGCAGATCGACGGGCCCGAGACGTGGGTCGCCGCGGCCGCGGGCCGGCCCGCGCCGTCGCTGGTCTTCCCGAACCACGGCGACCACGCCTACGCGAAGATCGTCCTCGACCCCGCCTCGCGGGCGGCGCTCCCGGACCTCCTCCCGCACGTCGAGGACCCGCTCCTGCGTCAGCTCATGTGGGGAACCCTCTGGCAGATGGTCCGCGACGGCCAGCATCCCTCGACGGACTTCCTCGACCTGGTCCATGACGTCCTGCCCCGCGAAGCCGACGATCAGATCGTGGAGGCGGCGCTGGACGCGGCCCGCGGCGCGATCGCCCGCTACGTGCCCGAGGCACGGCGCGTTCCCGCCGCCCGGGAGTTCGTCCGCACCGCGCTCGAGGTGCAGGACCGGCTGCCCCCGGGCGACCTCCGGCGGCTCTGGCTGCGGGCCTCGATCGGCGCGCTCGCCGATCCGGGCGACGTGACGCGGCTGACGGGTCTGCTGGATGGCACTCTCGCCGTCCCGGAGGTCGTCGTCGACCAGGAGATGCGCTGGGGGATCGTCACGGCGGCCTCGGCGTTCGGGCTTGCCGGGGCGGCCGACCGTGCGGGCGATGAGCGGCAGCGGGACCGCACGGACCGGGGCGAGCGTTTCGCGATCACGGCGAGGGTGTCGGCTCCCGACGTGGCCGTGAAGGCCGAGGCGTGGGCGCGCATCCACGCAGACGGCTACGGCTCCCTCCACCGGACGCGCGCCGCGATGGCGGGCTTCAACCACGCCCACCAGGCCGGCCTCCTCGCCCGGTATGTGGATGCCTTCTTCGCCGCCGCCCCCGGCGTCGTCGCGTCCCACGAGCACGCGTTCTCGAGCGCCTACGTCGCCCGCCTCTTCCCGGCCTATCGCGTGGAGGATGCCGTTGCCGTGCGCGCGAGGACGCTCGCCGAGGCGGAGCGGGACCGCCTGCCGACGCTGCGCCGCCTGCTCCTCGAGGAGGCCGACGACCTGGAACGGGCGCTCCGGTGCCGCGCGGTGGCGGAGGCCTGACCGCGTGGAGCGCGCCGAAGCCGGAGGCCAGTCCGAGGGTGGCCCGGCGCCCGAGCCCGAAGGTGCCTACGACCTGCTCCAGCGGGGCACCGCCCTCCTCGCCAGGCGGCACGCGGCGCAGGCGGCCGTGGTCCTCGCGCGCGCGGCGGCGCTCGAGCCACGCACGGGCTCGATCCTCGAGCCGCTCGGTCGAGCGTTGTTCATCAGCGGCCAGCTCGAGCGGGCGGTCGAGACGTTCGCGGAGCTTCTCGACGTCGATCCGCTCAATGCGTACGGGCACTACGCGCTGGGCAGGAGCCTGCTCCGCCTGGGGCGCCGGACCGAGGCGGGAACGCACCTCCGGCTCGCCGTCGCCCTCGTGCCGGAGAGCCGCCTCTTCCGGGGAGGGCTCGCGCGCCTCGGGCCCGGCGCGGGCTGACTCGCGCGGCGCAGATTACGCGAGCCCGGATCAGCTGCGCCCGCTCTCAAGCCTGCCGGATGCGGTCGACCAGGAGGATCCCGATGAGGGTCTTCGCGTCCTCGATCTCGCCGCGCCCTGCCGCGGCCACCAGGTGGGCGAGCGGCAGGCGGACCAGCTCGAGCGCCTCGTCCGCGTCGGGCTCCAGCCGGCCCTGTCCGGCCGGGACGAGGTCGGTCGCCAGGTAGAGGTGCATCAGCTCGGATGCAAAGCCGGGCGCCGTCCAGAACTCGCCGAGCTTCTGCCAGCTCGCGGCCCGATAGCCGGTCTCTTCCTCGAGCTCGCGCCGTGAGGCCAGCTCGGGATCCTCGATCGCGCCCGTCGCGGGGTCGCGCTCGAGCGTCCCGGCGGGGATCTCGAGGAGCGTCCGGCCCGCAGGCTGGCGCCACTGGCGGACGAGGAGGAGGCGGTCCGATTCGTCGAGGGCGACGATCGCAACTGCCCCGGGATGACGCACGACGTCCCGCCGGTGCCGGCTCCCGTCGGCGCGCTCGGTCGTCTCGACGAGCACGTCGAGGTAGTACCCGCGGTGAACGAGCTCGGAATCGACGAGGCGCTCCTCGAGCCGAGACGCGCCGCGGTCGGCGCGAGGGAGCGCGTCGCCACCGCGCGCGCCCGACTGACCAGACATGTGGGGAATCATGGCACGCCCCGGGGAATCGACGAGCCGGGCCTCGCGGCCCGGCTCGTCGGGTTCTGACAGGGGCCCGGCGGTCAGCTCGCTGCTGGCATCCGGCTGCGGATCAGGGATGCCTCGGTGTTCGCGTCGAAGAGATGGATCTTCTCGAGCGGCAGGTGGAGCGTGACGACGTCGCCGGGGCGCACGTTGCGATCCGAGGAGACGACGGCCACGACGTCCACGCCGGCGACGATGATGTGGAGGAGCTCCTCGTTGCCGAGGTACTCCACCACGTCTGCCTTGGCCTGGGCCGAGGCGACCAGGCCCCCGGTGTCGGCGACGTCGATGTGCTCCGGGCGGACGCCCAGGATGAAGCTGCGTCCGCTGGCTTCCCCGACCGCCTCCCGGAACGGCGCCGGCAACGGCACCGTGAAGCCCGGCGCAGTGAGCGCGGCGGTGTCGCCGCTGCCCGAGAGCTCGACCGGCAGGAAGTTCATCGACGGGCTGCCGATGAAGCCGGCCACGAACTTGTTGAGCGGGTGGTCGTAGAGCTCCTGCGGCCGGCCCACCTGCTGGAGCTTGGCCTGGCTCATGACGGCGATGCGCTGACCCATCGTCATCGCCTCGACCTGGTCGTGCGTGACGTACACGATGGTCGTCTTGAGGCGCTGGTGGAGGCGGGCGATCTCGGCCCGGGTCTGGACCCGCAGCTTGGCATCGAGGTTGGAGAGCGGCTCGTCCATGAGGAAGACCGCCGGCTCGCGCACGATCGCCCGGCCCAGCGCGACACGCTGGCGCTGGCCTCCCGAGAGCTCCTTCGGCTTGCGCTGCAGGAGCGAGGTCAGCTGGATCGTCTCCGCGGCCTCCTTGACCCGCCGGTCGATCTCCTTCTTGTCGACCTTGCGCAGCTTGAGCCCGAAGGCGAGGTTGTCGTACACGCTCATGTGGGGATAGAGCGCGTAGCTCTGGAAGACCATCGCGATGTCGCGGTCCTTGGGGGGGATGTCGTTGACGACGCGGTCCGCGATGCGGACGACGCCGTCGCTGATGTCCTCCAGGCCCGCGATCATGCGCAGGCTGGTGGTCTTGCCGCAGCCCGACGGGCCGACGAAGACCATGAACTCGCCGTCGGCGATCTCGAGGTTGAAGTCGTTGACGGCGATCACGTCGCCGTAGCGTTTCGTGACGTGGTCGAACGTGACGGTCGCCATGCGTGGACTCCTTCAACCCTCCGGGTCATCGCGGGTCCTTGCATCCGGCCGCCGGAGCGGCTCGGACGGACCCCGTACGAGGTGCCGGCTCGGGCTGGCGGGATCGTATCACCGGGCGACCCGCGCGCGGGGCGGGGACCTCACCCCGGGACCAACCGGCGTGCCGGTCAGGCGTCGCGTTCGCGGTGGACCGCGAACGTGCGTCCCCGGATCGTTGCGCCGCGCAGGGCGGCAACCACGCGATCTGCGGCGCCTCCCGCAACGTCCACGAGCGAGAACGAATCGGCGATCTGGATCGCGCCGATGTCCGAGCCGGGGACGCCTGCCTCGTTGGCAATCGCGCCGACGAGGTCGCCGGGCCGCATGCCGGCGCGACGGCCGCCCCCGACGTAGAGCCGGACCCACGGGCCGGAGGCCCGGCGCCCGGTCGCGACGGGACCCTGGGCGGCATCCCGGCCATCCTGCTGGGAGGCCGGGCCCGCCGCCGGCCGGCCTCCGGGGCGCGCCGGGGATCCCCGGTCG
>DAOTXE010000005.1:0-15950 GCA_034435355.1 Chloroflexota bacterium | reverse complement strand
TCGCCGGCCGGGAAGTTCTGCCAGCGGTTGTAGTTGTACACGACGGCGTCGGCGTTGAAGTCCGTGCCGTCGTGGAACTTGATGCCGGTCCGCAGCGTGAACGTGTAGGTCAGGCCGTCCGAGCTGACGGTGGGCAGGGCGGCGGCCAGGACCGGGACGACCGTGCTGATGGTGCCGGGCTGCAGCTCGACCAGGTTCTGGACGACCTGCTCAGCGACCAACAGGGAGTTGCCGTCGCTGACGAGCGCCGGATCGGCGAGGACCATGTCGCCGTTGAGCGCGTAGACCATGCTGCCGCCCTCGATGGCGGTCGATGCCGGGCCAGCGGGCGAGGCCGACGGCGCAGCCGAGGCGGCGGCGGCGCTGGGTGCCGCTGCGCTGGGTGCCGCGGCGCTGGGTGCGGCGGGCGTGGGCGTCGCCGAGCCGCTGCAGGCGGCGACGACGATCGCAGCCACCGCGATCAATGACCCGATTCGGGTACGCATCATGAACAGGCTCCTCCTCTATCGACGCGCGCCGCGACACCCGCCGGCGTCGGTCGGTCGTGTGTCGACGTTCGCATGATACCCACGCACTCGGGTGTCCGTGGGTGCGGGTATGCCGCGACGGCTGCGAGCAGACCTACGCGGAAACGACGCCCGTGGTGGCGGCCCCGGCGATCGCCTCCTCGGTGACCTCCGTCGCGAAGTGACATGCGACCCTGTGCCCCGGGCCGACGTCGTGGAGCACCGGGATCTCCGTCTCGCACTCCTTCGGGTTCTCCAGGCGCTCGCGCAGCCAGCAGCGCGTGTGGAATCGGCAGCCGGACGGCGGGTTGGCCGGCGACGGGACGTCGCCGCGCAGGACGATGCGCCGCTTGCGGACCGTGGGATCCGGGTCCGGCACGGCCGACATCAGGCTGACCGTGTAGGGGTGGTGCGGGTGGTCGTACACGTCCTCGACCTCCCCGATCTCGGCGAGAACGCCAAGGTACATCACCCCCAGCCGATCGCCGATGTAGCGGACGACGGAGAGGTTGTGGGCCACGAAGAGGTAGGTCAGGCCCAGGCGGTCGCGCAGGTCGACGAGCAGGTTGAGGACTTGCGACTGGATGGAGACGTCGAGTGCCGACACCGGCTCGTCGGCGAAGATGAACTCCGGCGACAGGGCGATCGCCCGGGCGATCCCGATCCGCTGGCGCTGCCCGCCCGAGAACTCGTGCGGGTAGCGCCGGGCATAGTCGCGGCGGAGCTTGACCGCGACAAGCGCGTCGCCGACGCGCTTGTCGCGGATCGCCCGCTTACCCCATCCGTTCTCCGCGTCGGCCTGGGCCAGGAGCCCTTCGGCGATCAGGTCGCTGACCGGCATGCGGGGGTTGAGGCTGCTCATCGGGTCCTGGAAGATCACCTGCATCCGGCGACGCAGACGCTTGAGGTCCCTCCCCTTCGCCGCAAGGACGTCCTCGCCCTCGAACACGACCGAGCCCGCGGTCGCCGGTACGAGGCGCAGGATCGTGCGACCGAGGGTCGTCTTGCCGCAGCCGGACTCGCCGACGAGACCGAAGATCTCGCCGCGCCGGATCTCGAAGCTGACGTCGTCGACCGCCTTCACGTGGCCGATCACGCGCCGGAGCAGGCCGGCCCGGATCGGGAAGTAGGTCTTCAGGTTGCGGATCTCGAGGAGCGTCTCGCGGGCGGCGGGGGCGACGGGCGCGGGGGTCGGCGCGGCGCCTGGCTCGTGCTCGGTCACGCGGGATCCTCCTGGGGATGGGAGGGGGCATGGGGAACGGCCGCCTCGCCACCCGTCGGGGCAAAGCCGACCGACGACCCGGCCGCTCCCGGCTCCGTGTTGTAGGCGCTCAGGCGGGACGCATACTCACGGTCCTGGAGCCAGCAGCGCGACGCGCGGCCTTCCCGGATCTCGATGAGGTCGGGCTCCTCGGCACAGCGCTCGAATGCATAGGGACAGCGCGGCTGGAACTTGCAGCCCGGCGGCATCCGGAGCGGGTTCGGCACGACCCCCTTGATGACGGCGAGCGGCTGACCCTTGGTGCCGCGCGACGGGATCGACTGCAGGAGCCCCCGGGTGTACGGGTGCCGCGGGTGCAGGAGCACCTCCTCCACCGTGCCTGTCTCCACGATTCGCCCGGCATACATCACGGCCACCCGCTCGACCGTCTCGGCGACGACGCCGAGGTCGTGGGTGATCAGCAGGAGCGCCGTGCCCGTCCTGGCCTGGATCTCCTTGATGAGGTCCAGGATCTGGCGCTGGATGGTGACGTCGAGGGCCGTGGTCGGCTCGTCGGCGATGAGCAGCTTGGGCCGGCAGGCGAGCGCCATGGCGATCATCACGCGCTGCCGCATCCCGCCCGAGAGCTCGTGCGGATAGCCCTTGAGCCGGCGCTCCGGCGAGGAGATCCCCACGTCGCGCAGCGCGTCGAGGGCGATCCCGGACGCCTCGGACCTGGTGACCTCGTTGTGGAGCAGGATCGCCTCGGTCAGCTGGTCCTCGATCGTGAGGACGGGGTTGAGGCTGGTCATCGGCTCCTGGAAGATCATCGCGATCTCCCCGCCCCGGATCTTCTGCATCTCCGAGTTGTGGAGATGGAGGAGGTCCTGCCCGTTGAACACGATCTCGCCGGAGGCGATCTCCCCGGGCGGCGTGTCGATCAGGCGCATGATCGAGAGCGACGTGACGCTCTTCCCGCAGCCCGACTCCCCGACGAGGGCGAGGCGCCCTCCACGCGGGATCTCGAAGTCGACCCCGTCGACCGCCTTCACGAGCCCGTCGAGGGTGTGGAAGTAGGTCCGCAGGTCGCTGACCTTCAGGATCGGCGCCTGGTCCCCGGGGGTCGCGCCGGGGCGCGCCGGCATCCCGCTCACAGCCGGGACCTCGGGTCGAGCGCGTCCCGCAGGCCGTCGCCCATGAAGTTGATCCCGAGGACCGTCAGGACGATCGCCATGCCGGGGAAGAACGGCCACCACCAGTTCCCCTGGGTGATGAATCCCAATGAGTTGGAGAGCACGTTGCCCCAGGTCGGTTGGGTGATGTCCACGCCGAACCCGAGGTAGCTCACGAACGCCTCGCCGACGATGACGCCCGCGACCGAAAGCGACGCCGACACGATGATCGGCGAGAGCGAGTTCGGGAGGATATGGCGGAAGATGATCCGCGTGTCGGAGACGCCCACGGCTCGCGCCGCGTCCACGAACGCCTCCTCCCGCAGGCTGAGGAACTGGCTCCGCACCAGACGCGCGATCCCGCCCCAGCCCAGCAGGCCGAAGATCATTGTCACCGTCACCCAGCTCCCGGACCCGAGGAACTTCGAGGCGACCAGGATGACGAACAGGAGCGGCAGGGAGAGGATCGCGTCCACGATGCGCATCAAGACGGTATCCAGGAAGCCGCCGAAGTAGCCCGCCACGCCGCCCCAGATCGTCCCGATGACGACCGAGATTGTCGTGGCGAGCACGCTGATCAGGAGCGATAGGCGGGCCCCGTTGATGACCAGCTGGAAGACGTCGCGTTGGAGGCTGCCGGTCTCGCCCATCAGGAGGATCGGGTTCCAGTCCCCGCTCACCCAGGATGGGGGCCGGCCGGCATAGACGATCTTGCTGGGGTTCCCGATCGAGGTCGCGTCGAACGGGTTGAGGATCGGCCCGATGATCGCCAGCGCGCAGACGCCAAGGAAGATCGCGCTCCCGAGGACCGCGAGGCGGTGCTTCCTGAACCGGCGCCAGGCGAGCTGCCACTGGTTGAGGGATTCGAGCTGGACCTCGTAGTCGAGCAAGCCTTCCAGCTCCTCGACGTCGGCCGGCGAGAGCGACGAGACCGGCGCGAGGCTCGGGCGGGGACGCTTGTCATCAGTCATACGAGATCCGCGGGTCCACCAGCGCATACAGGATGTCCGCCAGCAGGTTGGCGAACACGGTCAGGAGGGCGGCGATAAGGAGTACGCCCATCAGCGTCGGGTAATCGAATTCGTTCGTCGCCTCGATGGACAGGCGGCCCATGCCCGGCCACGAGAAGATCGTCTCGGTCACGATCGCGCCGGTGAAGAGGAACGGGATCTCGAGCCCGATGTTCGTGACGATCGGGAGAAGGGCGTTGCGGAAGGCGTGCTTGATGACCACGCGCCGCTCAGCGACTCCCTTGGCCCGGGCGGTCCGGACGTAGTCCTGGCCAAGCGAATCGAGCATCGCCGCGCGCACGAACCGCGAGTCGCCGGCGATGCTGACCGCGACCAGCGTGAAGACCGGCAGGACCAGGTGCTTGGCAAGGTCCGTGAGCGCGAACAACGGCTGCTGGCCGACGAACGTCCAGTAGTCGGACGTCCCGAAGATCGGCACGTCGCGGGTGCTCCACATGCCGCCCGCGGGGAACCACTTGAGGGTCGAGGCGAAGATCGTCAGCAGCATGATCCCCAGCCAGAACGTCGGCAGGGCCAGGCCGATGTAGGAGACGACCGTCATGACCGAGTCGAACAGGCCGTACCTCCGGACGGCCGCGTACATCCCGGCAAGGATCGCGATCGTGAGCCAGATGGCCCAGGCGGTGCCCGCCAGGATGAAGGTCGGGAGGATCCGCTCGCCGATCACGACCGAGACGGGCCTGCCATCGTTGATGGAGAAGCCCAGGTCCCCATGCAGGATGCCGTTGTCGCCGCCCCCCAGGAAAGCCGGCAGAAGGTTCGGCAGGCCCTGGTCGCTGATGAAGACCGCGAGCCCGGATTTGTCCGGGTTGCAGGCGCCGAGCCAGCGGCAGTACTGGACCGGGAGCGGCTGGTCCAGGCCCCAGCGCTTCTGGAAGGCCGCGATCTGGGCCTGCGTGATCTTCGGGTTCTGGGCGAAGCGCGCCTCTGGCCCGCCGGGGGCGATCAGCAGGATACCGTAGATGATGATCGAGATGAAGAACAGGACCGGGATCGCCCCGATCACGCGTCGGACGATGTAGCGACTCATGGGCGCCGGTCTCCGGTCGGAGGACAGGAAGGACTGCGGGGCCCCGGCGGGGCCCCGCAGTTCGCTGCGCTAGGTGATTCGATCTGGCCCTAGGGCTGGACCCACCAGTCCTGGACGTTCCACAGGACGCCCGACGTGGTCGGGTTGCCCGTGACGTTCTGGAGCTTCGGGTTCACGAGGTAGACGTCCTTCCAGAGGAAGAGCGGAACCTCGACGACGTGCTGGTTGTAGTACTGCTGCCACTGGGCTTCCGCAGCGCCGACCTTGGCGAAGTCGACGTTGCCCTTGATCGTGTTCCAGATCGCGTCCACCGCGGGATCGCAGGTCCGGGTGTTGTTCTGGCCATTGTGCGGCGCGGCATCCGGGATGCCGGCGCAGGTGTAGACGTTGTAGCTGCCGAGCGGATCGAGCGGAGAGACCCACGCGAACATCGCCACGTCATACGTGCCGTGGACGAGGTTGCACGGGGTGTCGGCGGACTCGGCGTCCCAGCCGCCGAAGATCTGGCTCGACTTGACGCCGCCGTACGGCGACGAGATGTTGGCCTGGATCCCGATCGCCTTCATGTTCGCCGCGTAGACGGAGAGCGAGTCGACGCGATACTGGCGCGTCGTGGTACAGAAGTTGAGCGCGAGCTTCACGCCGTTCTTGGCGCGGATCCCGTCAGAGCCCATCACCCATCCGGCCGCATCAAGGAGCGAGTTCGCCTTGGCGGGGTCAAAGGTCTGGTCAGGCACGCTGGTGTGGTACCAGTAGAGCGGTGAGACCGGGTTCGAGACGGGCGACACGGTTCCGCCGAGGACGCGGCCCGTGATGTCCTGCTTGTTGATCGCGAGCGCGATCGCCTGCTTGATCGTGTCGAGGTCCGCCGCGCCGAACTTCGCGGTCAGGGTCTTGTTGTTGATCGAAAGCTGCTCATAGGTTGTCCCGTCCTTGGCCAGGACGTTGTTCTTGCCCTGGAGGCTCGGGAGGTCGGACATGTTCATGTCCATGCCGAGGTCGAACTCGCCGGCGTCGTAACCGGCCTTCATGGCGTCAGAACTTCCATAGAGCTTGAAGATCATCCCCGGGAAACCAAGCTTGGCCTCGGGGTGGATGGTCAGGTAGTTCGGGTTGGTCGTGTAGTTCATCTGCGCGTCGGCCTTGTAGGCCGTCGGGATGTACGGGCCGCTGTAGACGCCGCTGGCGAGGTTGGTGAGCGGGTAGAGCTTGGTCGGCGCGTCCTTGACCGGCACGGTCGCCAGGTAGGCGGCCGGGAAGAGCGGGCTGAACAGGCCGAGGTAGCCCTCGTAGATCGCATTGAAGGTCACGACGCAGTTCGTGTCCGACGAGGTGTCGACCGAGGTGATGTTCTCCCAGCCGACCGTGCCGCCGGCGAGACCCGTCTGGGCAGGATCCATGTTCCACTTCCAGGTGGCCGCGAGGTCCTTGCACGTGATCGCCGACCCGTCGGACCACTTCATGCCGGGCTTGAGCTTGTAGTCGACCGTCATGCCCGTGCCGCTGACCACGACGTCGCCGTTCGAGACGAGCGGTACTTCGGTGACCATGTCACCGAAGTACTTGAGGTCGTTGGCCGTGTTGATGAGGCCGAGCAGCGCCGGGGTCGCCATCTCGATGTCGACGTTGGCCTGCGCGTAGTACGGGTTGAAGGTGTCGGGGCTCTGCCACTCCGCGACCACGAGCGGCTTGGTCGCCACGTTCGCGACCGCGACGGGCGCGTAGGCGGTCCCCGTGATGCTCGGGCCGGCCGCCGAGGACGGCGAGGGCGACGGCGCCGCGGACGCAGCCGCAGATGCCGGGGGCGCGGCGCTCGCCGGCGCCGCGGACGGCGACGGTGTCGCCGAGGCGCCGCAGGCGCTGACAACCAGGGCGGTTGTCGCGAGCAGCGCGAGGCTTCGCCTTCCAATAAGGCTCATGCGTGATCCTCCTCCAGTTGGGACCGGGTGTTCGCGCACCCTTCGGACCGTCGGCCGGGGCCGATCACGCCGACGGCCTCTTCCACGATGCCGTACGGGGCGCGGACCACCGGAACATCAACCTGAGTATACGCAGTTCAGGGTGTCAATCGGTGTCGAATCTCAACCTGCCCGGGGTCTTACGATCCGGGCGCGTCCGTCGCTGCCGCCCGCCAGCGCAGGTTCGGCTGGCGGGCGGCGGTCGCCTCGTCGAGCCGCCGAACAGGCGCCGTGTGCGGGGCCGAGGTGACCAGGTCGGGCGTCTCGCGCGCCTCCCGCGCGATCTCGAGGAGCGCGTCCGCGAACGCGTCGAGCGTGTCGAGGCGCTCGGTCTCAGTCGGCTCGATCAGCATCGCCTCCTCGACCGTGTGCGGGAAGTAGATCGTCGGTGGGTGATAGCCCTTGTCGATGAGCCGCTTCGCGACGTCCAGGGTCCGGACACCGGTCGCCCGCTTGAGCCCCGCCGCGGAGGCGATGAACTCGTGGGCACAGGGTCCGGGGTACGGGACCTCGTAGGCGCCATCGGCCTCGAGCCGGTGGCGCAGGTAGTTGGCGGCCAGGACCGCATCCTCGCTGACTTCGCGGAGCCCGTCCGCGCCGTGGGCCCGGATGTAGGCCCAGGCCCGTACGAGGACCCCGACGCTGCCCACGTGGCCGCGCACCCGGCCGATCGTCTCGGGTCGCTCCCCGGGCCGCTCAATCCGGAACGTCCCGTCGGTGTTGCGCAGGACGCGCGGTGCTGGCAGGAATGGGACGAGGGGCCCGCGAACGCCCACCGGTCCGGCGCCCGGGCCGCCCCCGCCGTGGGGCGTCGAGAACGTCTTGTGGACGTTGAAATGCATGACGTCGAAGCCCGCCTCGCCGGGACGGAAGCGGCCGAGCATGGCGTTGAGGTTGGCGCCGTCCATGTAGGCGAGCGCGCCCGCCGCATGGACCATCTCGAGCAGCTCGACGATGTGGCGCTCGAAGAGGCCTAGCGTCGACGGGTTCGTGACCATGACCGCGGCAGTTCGCGGCCCGAGAGCATCCCGGAAGGCCTCCAGGTCGACGCCGCCATCCGCCGCGGAGGGAATGTTCACGGTCCGGAAGCCGGCCATCGAGGCGGTCGCCGGATTCGTGCCATGGGCGGAGTCGGGGACCAGGACGTCCGTCCGGTCCAGGTCCCCGCGCGCACGGTGATAGGCTCGCACGAGGAGGATGCCGGTCAGCTCGCCGTGGGCGCCGGCCGCCGGCTGGAGCGTCACCGCGGCCATCCCGCTGATCTCCGCGAGGTCCCGCTCGAGCTCCCAGAGCAGCTCGAGCGTGCCCTGGGCGGTCTCGTCGGGGGCGAGAGGATGGAGGGCCGCGAACCCCGGCAGGCGGACCGCCCACTCGTTGACCTTCGGGTTGTACTTCATGGTGCACGACCCGAGCGGATAGAAGCCCCCGTCGACGCTCCAGTTGAGCTGCGAGAGGTTCACGTAGTGTCGGACGAGCGACTGCTCGTCCACCTCGGGGAGCGAGGCGGGCACCGGCCGCCGCGAGGCGGCCGGGATGCGGTCCAGCGCGTCTGCTGGTGGCGCGGGGATCCGCCGGTCGGTCGCGCGGCCGCTCGCGGACAGCTCGAAGAGGGTCGGCTGGAGCTTCGGCCCGGTGACGCTCATCGGGTCCCCTCCCCGCCCGCTGCAGGCGTGACGCCCGGCCGCGTCGTCAGCTCGTCGCGGAGCGTCCAGGCGAAGAGCTCGATCTCCTCGGCCGTCGTCACCTCGGTCGCGCAGACGAGGAGGCCCTCCGCGAGCCCCGGGTCGTCCGGCTCCAGCTCGGCGAGCGGGATCCCGGCGAGGATCCCGCGGTGGAGGAGCCGCCGGTGGACCGCGACGGCGTCCGGGACGCGGATCGCGAACTCGTTGAGGTACGCGCCCGCGTGCAGGCGGGGCGCGCCCGCCTCGGCCAGTGCGGCGGCAAGCTCCGTTGCCCGGGCCGCGCCGGTCGCAGCGACGTCGCGGAGCCCCCCGGGTCCGAGCGCGGCGACGTAGACGGCGGCCGCGAGGGCACACAACGCCTGGTTCGTGCAGATGTTGCTGGCCGCCTTCTCGCGGCGGATGTCCTGCTCGCGCGCGCGCATCGTCATCACGAACGCGCGCCGGCCGTCGGCGTCGCTCGTCATGCCGATGAGACGTCCCGGGATCTGGCGGACCAGCGCGTCCCGGCAGGCCAGGATCCCCAGGTAGGGGCCGCCGTACTGGGGCGCGATCCCCAGCGGCTGGCCCTCGCCGGCCGCGATGTCGGCCCCGTAGGCGCCAGGGGGCGCGAGGACGGCGAGCGAGACCGGCTCCACGACCGCCACGAACAGGGCACCCGCCGGATGCGCCAGGCGGCCGATCTCGTCCATCGACTCGAGAAGGCCCAGGATGTTGGGCTGCGCCGCGACCACGCCGCCGACGGGCCGATCCGGATCGCCCAGGAGTCGCTCGAGCGCGGCGAGGTCGGTCGTGCCGGCGTCCGGCCCGTCCGTGACGAGCGGGACCTCGTCGACGGCGAGGTCGGCACCCGAGAAGTACGTCTCCAGCGTCTGGCGGGCGTGCGGATGCACCCCCCGCGAGACGAGCACCCGCTCCCGCCGGGTCGCCCGGCAGGTCATGAGCGCGGCTTCCGCGGTTGCCGTGGCGCCGTCGTAGTGCGAGGCGGACACAACGTCGAGTCCGGTCAGCTCGGCGAGCAGCGACTGGTACTCGTAGATGGTCTGCAGCGTCCCCTGGCTGATCTCCGGCTGGTAGGGCGTGTAGGCCGTGTAGAACTCGCTGCGCAGCAGGATCTGGTCGATGACGGGTGGCAGGTGGTGGCGGTAGACGCCTGCGCCGAGGAAGCTGGCGACGTCGGCCCGGTTGTGTCCGGCCAGGGTTCGCAGCCGGGCCATCAGCTCCATCTCGGTGAGCCCGCCCGGCAGCTTGAGCGCTGCGGCCCGGGCCGCAGGCGGGATGACCTCGAA
Organism: Chloroflexota bacterium; assembly: GCA_034435355.1. Taxonomy (GTDB): domain Bacteria; phylum Chloroflexota; class Limnocylindria; order Limnocylindrales; family CSP1-4; genus CTSoil-043. The sequence goes on along the minus strand of DAOTXE010000005.1, from coordinate 6,084 downwards.
GAGCTCGTCGACCGAGCCGATCCCGAGCGCGGCGAGCATCCGTGATCGGTCCTGCTGGGTGTGCGGTCCGTACACCACGGGATCAGCCCTCCGCGGTAAGCGCCTCGTAGGCGGCCGCGTCGAGCAGCTGCTCCAGCTGGCCGGGATCGGAGATCCGCACGCGGAGCATCCACCCGGCGCCGTACGGGTCGCTGTTCACGACCTCCGGGGTGGCGAGCAGGGCCGCGTTGCCCTCGAGGACCTCGCCGGCCACGGGTGCGAAGAGATCGCTGACCGCCTTGACCGACTCCACAACCCCGAACGTCGCGAGCTGTTCGAGCCGGCGGCCGGCCTCGGGCAGCTCGACGAAGACGATGTCGCCGAGCTGGTCGGCAGCATGCTGGGTGATCCCGACGGTCGCCACGTCCCCGGCGACGCGGACCCATTCGTGCTCCTTCGTGTAGCGCAGATCGGACGGGATCATGGGCCGGGGAACCTCCCTGCTGACGCGGCCGAAGCCGCACGTACCTGGCGTCGTCGCCCGCCGCCCCGGACAACGCCGGAGCGGATCATCGGGCCCGGGAGTAGAACGGCAGCGGGACGACCTCCGCGGCGACCCGGATGGAGCGAATCTCCACCTCGAGCATCGTACCCGGCGCGGCGTCGCCCGGAGTGACGTACGCCATCGCGATCGGGACGCCGAGCGTCGGCGACAGCGTGCCCGACGTGACGGCTCCGGTTCGCCGCTCCCCCACCCAGAGCGGGTACCCGTGGCGGGCGATCCCCCGGCCGCGCATGACGATGCCGACGAGCACCCGCCGAGGACCCGCGGCCGCGGCACGGACCAGGGCCTCGCGTCCGACGAAGTCCCCCGCCCTCGCGAGCGCCACCGCGGCGCCCAGCCCTGCCTCGAAGGGCGTGGTCGAGCGCTCCAGCTCGCTGCCGGAGAGCGGCACGCCTGCCTCCAGCCGCAGCGTGTCGCGGGCGCCGAGCCCGACCGGTTGCAGGCCGGCGGGCGCGCCCGCGGCCGCCAGGATGTCCCACAGCTCCGGCGCCGCGCCGGTATCCACGAGGACCTCGAACCCATCCTCCCCGGTTCGGCCCGTCCGCGCGACGAGGGCCGGGATTCCCGCGACGGCGCCCTGGGCGATCCCGTTCAAGGGCAGGCTCGCAAGGTCGGCGTCGGCGAGCGGCCCGAGGATGCTGGCCGACGCGGGCCCCTGCACGGCGACGAGGGCCGTCGCCAGGGACCGGTCGTCGAGGATCGAGCGGCTGCCGTCGAGGCGCTCGGCGAGCGCATCTGAGACGACGCCGGCGTTGACCGCGCTCGCGACAACGAGGAAGCGGTCCTCGGCGAGCCGGTACACGGTCGGGTCGTCGATGATGCCACCATCGCCTGTGCAGAGGATCGAGTCGTGCGCGCCGCCGATGGCCAGGCCCTGCGGGTCGGAGGCCAGGGCCGCCGCCAGCGCCTCGCCGGCGTCCGCACCCTCCACGAAGAGCTCGCCGGTGTTCGACATGTCGAACATGCCGGCACGCTCACGGACGGCCCGGTGCTCCTCGCGGATCGAGCCGTAGCTGAGCGGCATGCGCCAGCCCCCGAAGTCGATCATCCGGGCGCCGAGCGCGAGGTGGCGCGACAGCAGCGGCGTCGCGCGGGAGGTGTCGGCCTGGGGTACGAGCCCGGTCACACCGGGGCCCCGTCGACCCCGATCATGCGAGCCGCCTGCTCGACGAGATCCCGCTCGGTCTCGAAGCTCAGCAGGCCCGGCGCGTCGACGAGCGGGACCCAGCGCACCTCGGCGAACTCGTGATCGTGCCGCGAAAGGTCGCCGCCAACCGTCTCCATGAGCCAGAAGTGGACGGTCTTGTGAATCCGCGCACCACCCTGCACGAAGTCGTATTCGATGTGGTCGATCGGGGCCACGATGCGGACCTCGAGCCCGGTCTCCTCGGTCACCTCGCGGAGAGCCGTCTCTTCGAGCGTCTCGGCAGGGACCGGCGTTCCCTTGGGCAGCGTCCATGCGCTTCCATCGCGCTCGCGACGGCGGCGGCCGGCGACGATGTGCGGAACGCCGGAGATGCTGCGGACGACGATTCCGCCCGCGGAGGTTGCGGTGGCCCGCCTCAGCCGCGCCACGGTGCCGACGCCGCGCGCACGCGGCGACCGGGGCTCCGGAGCTCGAGCTTCGCCCAGCGGACGGCCGTCACGGCGCCCACGACGTGGGAGCTGCGGCGGGTTCGGGGCGAGCAGGCCACGCGCCAGTCGGATCGGAGGAGGACCACCGGTCCCAGGTCCGTGCGGCGCACGATCGTGGGCCGGTCGGCCGAGGCCTGGAAGCCCACGTGGCGGTGAAGGCCAAGACCACGCTCCCGGAGCCCTCGCGGCGGCACGGGGAAGTAGACCGTCGGGCGAATCGCCAACCGCGCGGCGAAGCTTCGCTGCATGTGCAGATCGTAGCGCGTCAGCGCCGATCTGCAAGGTCGGCGCGGAGCCGGGCTGCCGTTTCCGGCGCGAGGCCGCGCCGGGTCTCCGCGATCGTCACCTGGCGCCGGAGCAGCGCGCGGTAGGCGTCGAGCGCCGCGGGGGCGTCCTGGGCCAGCGCGGCGAGGTGCGCCCCGATCGTCCCCGCATCGCCGCGCACGGCCGGCCCGGTGAGGGCGGCGGCGATGCCGAGGGCACCGGCGTTGCCCAGCGCCTGGGCCGCCAGCGGACCGTAGACGGCGAGCGCCCCGCGCTCGTCTAGGCCCGCGCGCGCCGCAACCTCCGCCACGACGTCGAGGAGAGCGACGAGGCCGCCCGCGGCCAGCACTGCCGCCGCGTGATAGGCGGCCTTGGAGCCGGGGCCCAGCCGGACGGGCAGCGCACCGAGCGACTCGGCCATCTCGGCGAGGAGGTCGAGGATGTCCTCGTCGCCCTCGATCGCCACGGTCGCTCCGGGCAGGGACGCGAGGGCGCGGTCGACGTCCGCGAACGCGACCAGCGGGTGGAACGATCCAGACGAGGTGCCGGCGGCGCGCGCGGCTGCCAGCACCTCCGTCCCGTGCAGGCCGCTCGTGTGGACGAGTGCCTGGCCGGAGTAGAGGTGGAGGCCGGCCGCGACCACCGCGATCGCGTCGTCGGGGACCGCGAGGATCGCGAGGTGGCATTCGTCAAGGATCGCGGCCGGCTCGACGAACGCGCGGGCTCCGGGAACGAGCTGTCGGAACCGCTCCCTACGGGCCGCGTCGCGGCTGGCCACCGCGCCGACCCGCCAGCCCGCAGCGCTGAGGGCTGCACCGAGAGTCAGACCGACCGGACCGCCGCCCACGATCCCGATGACGGGCCGGCCGTCGTCCGGAGCCGCGACGTGCGGGTGGGCGTGCGCCTCGAGGTGCACCTCGTCGCCGTGGCGGTGTGCTCCGGGGGGCAGCGAAGGATCGGCGGAGGGAAGGCCGCTGGTTCCCGCGCCGGTCGCCGGGACCTCGGCGCCACCAATCTCCGCCTCCTGCGCCGCCGCCAGGCGCAGCTCCTCGAGCGTGTCCGGGTCGCCGGGCGGCGGCGGTGTTGCGTCACTCCAGGCTCGCACGTGCGCTCCTCGTGTGCCGGGACGCCCGGCGCCGGGTCGCGCGGCGGCGGGGTACTCTTGGCCGCGACAGCGTAGCGCCCGGAGCGGCCCCCGCGCCGCCCCGCCCAGAACGAGGTACCCGTGCCGACCAGCGACCCGATCGGCGCCCGAGCCAGCCTCGGCCCGGGCCTCCCGGACTACGTGCCCCTCGACGCGCTGGCGGACCAGATCGACCTGACCTCCGCCCCGGTCACGCTCAAGATCCTGCTCGAGAACGTCCTGCGCCACGCCGGGCGGGGCATCGTGAACGCGGCCGACGTGGGCCTCCTCACGAGCTGGCGACCGCGCGCCGGCGGCGAGGCAGAGATCCCCTTCCTGCCCGGCAGGGTGATCCTGCAGGACTTCACCGGCGTGCCCGCCATCGTCGATCTCGCGGCGATGCGCGACGCGATGACCTCCCTCGGCGGCGACCCGGGCCGGGTCAACCCGCTCGTTCCGGCGGACCTCGTGATCGACCACTCGGTCCAGGTCGACCGCTCCGGGACCGCCGACTCATTCGCCTTCAATGTCGGCCGGGAGTACGAACGCAACGGTGAGCGCTACCAGCTGCTCCGCTGGGCGCAGCGTGTCTTCCGCGGGCTCCGCGTCGTCCCGCCGGGAACCGGCATCGTCCACCAGGTCAATCTCGAGTTCCTCGCCACGGTGGTCACGGTCGGCGACGAGGACGGCCGGCCGCTCGCCTACCCGGACACCCTGGTCGGGACCGACTCGCACACCACGATGGTCAACGCGCTCGGCGTGCTCGGCTACGGAGTCGGCGGGATCGAGGCCGAGGCCGTGCTCCTGGGCCAGCCCCTCTACCTCCCCATGCCGCGGGTGGTGGGGGTCCGGCTGCGGGGCGCGCTGCCGGGCGGCACGACCGCCACCGACCTCGTGCTGACCGTCACCGAGCGGCTCCGGGCCCTCGGCGTGGTGGGCTCGTTCGTGGAGTTCGCGGGTGACGGGCTGGCCGGCCTTGCCCTCGCCGACCGCGCCACGATCAGCAACATGAGCCCCGAGTTTGGGGCAACGGCCACGATCTTCCCGATCGACGACGAGACACTGGCCTACCTGCGCCTGACCGGCCGGAGCGCATCCCTGGTCGACCTCGTGAAGCGCTACGCGAAGGCGCAGGGCCTGTGGCGGCTGCCGGGCGCCGGCCCCGACTTCGACGAGGTGGTGGACCTGGACCTCGGTTCGGTCGAGCCGAGCATCTCCGGCCCCCGGCGACCCCAGGATCGCGTCGCGTTGCGTGACGTCCGGGCGAGCTTCGAGGCGGCCCTCCCGGGGCTCCTGCCCCCGGCCGGGGCGCCTGCCGTCCGCCCCGGTGAGGTGCGCAGCGGCTCCGTCGTGCTCGCGGCGATCACATCCTGCACGAACACTTCCAACCCGACCGTCATGGTCGGGGCAGGGCTGCTTGCGGCGAAGGCAGTCGCGCGCGGACTCCGGGTCGGTCCGACCGTCAAGGCCTCGCTGGCCCCGGGCTCGCGAGCCGTCACGGCGTACCTGGAGCGGGCCGGGCTGACCGAACCGCTCGCGGTGCTCGGGTTCGCGCTGGCGGGCTACGGGTGCACCACCTGCATCGGTAACTCCGGGCCGCTCGACGAGTCCGTCGCGCGCCAGATCGAGGAGGACGGGCTGGCGGCGGTCGCCGTGCTGTCCGGCAACCGAAACTTCGAGGGCCGGATCCACCCGCTCGTCCGGGCCAGCTACCTCGCCTCGCCGCCGCTCGTCGTCGCCTACGCGCTGGCTGGCCGGATCGACATCGACCTCTCGCGCGAACCGCTCGGCCTCGGGGCGGACGGCAGCCCGGTCCTCCTCGCCGAGGTGTGGCCGTCCGCCGACGAGATCCGGGCGGCGATCGCCGGGGCGATCGATGGTGAACTGTTCCGGGCTGCCTATGCCCCGGTCTTCGACGGCGACTCCCGCTGGCACGCGCTCCCGGTCCCCGACGGCGATCGCTACGCCTGGGACCCGGGCTCGACCTACGTCGCGAATCCGCCCTTCTTCGCCGGCATGACGCTCGTGCCGGACCCGATCCGCGACATCACGGGGGCCCGCGTGCTGGCCTGGCTCGGTGACTCGGTGACCACCGACCACATCTCGCCCGCGGGATCGATCCCGGCGTGGTCGCCGGCCGGAGCCTGGCTCCAGGAGCGCGGCGTGGCGCCCCTGGACTTCAACTCGTACGGGGCCCGCCGCGGCCACCACGAGGTGATGATGCGCGGGACGTTCGGCAACATCCGGCTGCGGAACCGCCTCGTGGACGGGAAGGAGGGGCCGTACACCCGGCACTTCCCCGGTGGGTCCGAGGCGTTCATCTACGACGCGGCGATGGCCTACCAGGCGGACGGCGTTCCCACGCTCATCCTGGCCGGCCGCGAGTATGGCTCCGGCTCGTCGCGCGACTGGGCTGCCAAGGGAACCCGGCTGCTCGGAGTCCGGGCCGTCATCGCCGAGAGCTTCGAGCGGATCCACCGGTCGAACCTGGTCGGCATGGGCGTGCTCGCGCTCCAGT
>DAOTXE010000004.1:0-39292 GCA_034435355.1 Chloroflexota bacterium | reverse complement strand
GCCACGGCCGAGATCATGGCCTACATGGCGGGCTCGACGGCCGCCCAGTGCGGGCCCTGCGTGTTCGGCCTCGCGGCCATCGCACAGGCCGTCCGGCGTCTCGCCGATGGGACCGCGCCCGACCACGACCTCGAGCGCATCGCGGCCTGGGCGGACCAGGTGGCGGGCCGCGGGGCGTGCCACCACCCGGACGGCGCGATCGCCCTCCTGCGCAGCGCGCTCCGCGTCTTCGCCGACGACTTCGCCCGGCACCAGGCCCGTCGCCCATGCCCGGCCGCGCGCCGGAGGGTCGCCTGACATGGCCCAGGTGCTGCGTCTCGATCCGATCCGCTGCGACGGCTACGGCATCTGCGCGGTCCACCTGCCGGATCGCATCACGCTCGACGAGTGGGGCTACCCGGTGATCGAGCCGGGTCCGGTACCCGAGCGCCTGCTGCCCCGCGCCCGCCGAGCGGTCGATGCCTGCCCGGTCCTCGCCCTCGGCCTGCGGCAGATCGCCACCGCACCGGCCACGAAGGGCTCCCGGCCCGGGGCAGCGCGATGAGGGCCGGCGCGTGACGGCTCCGGTCTGAAGCGCGGCCCGATTCAGGCCACGTCCCGTTCGCTCAGGCAGTTCCCGGCCGGAGCGGTACCGAGAGCTCGAACCGCGCGCCGGTGCCGGGCGCTTCGGTCGCAACGAGCGACCCGCCGTGGAGCTCCGCGAGGCGCCGTGCGATCGCAAGGCCGAGCCCGCTCCCCGCGTCCGCGCCGCGGCGCGAGCCCGGAAGACGGGCAAAGGGCTCGAAGATCGCTTCGCGGGCCTCCGCGGGGATGCCGGGGCCCTCATCATCGACACGGATGGAGGCGGTGCGCCCGGCGGCGGACTCCGCCGTCACGGTGACGCGGCCCCCGGGAGGCGAGTGGCGCGACGCGTTGTCCACCAGCACGAGCAGGATCTGGACGAGCCGGTCTCGATCCCCCAGGACCAGCAGGACCCGCCCGTCATCCGCCGGGCCCTCGAGCTGAATGCCGCGCTCGGCGGCAAGCGGCCCGGCCCGGCGGACCGTGTCGCGGGCGACCTCGGCGATGTCGATCGGACGCCGCTCGATGGCCAGCGCGCCACGCTCCGAGGCCGCGAGCGTGAGCAGCTCATCCACGAGGCCGCCCAGCCGGTCGGACTCGGCCACGATGTCCGCAACGAGCTCGTGACCCGCCTCCGCGACCAGACCTTCCCGCTCCAGCACCTCCGCGGAGGCCCGGATGATCGCGGCGGGAGTCCGGATCTCGTGCGACGCGTCGGCCACGAAGCGTCGCTCCGTCGCGAACGCCGCGCGGATCGGGACGAGGGCGCGGCCGGTCACGAAGAGCGTGACGAGCGCCGCGCCCGCGAGCCCAACCAGGCCGACCAGCGCGATGGCGACGATGAGGCTGCCCGTCTGGCGATCATGGAGCGTCAGCACGAACCCGGTCTGCAGCCAGCCAGCCGGGCTCCCGGGCCGGCCGATCGGGAGCGTGAGGAGACGAATGGGGACGGTGCCGTCGTCGACTGTTCGCAGGTCGCGACCGGTTGCCCGCGCCGCGGCGACGGCCTCCTCGTCGGGCAGTCCCTGGCGAGGCACGCCCGACGGGTTCGAGACCACGTTCCCGCTCGGGTCGAGAACGAGGAAGAACGTGTCGGATGCCTCCGGGGGCCGCTCGTCGCTCGCGTCGCCGCCGCCGGACGGCAGCTCGCCTGCGAGCCGCTGTGACTCCACGGTGGCCGACTGCTCCAGCACGCGGTCCACGTCCTGGTCGAGCGCGCGCGTCGCGACGAAGGCGGTCGCCGCGCCGATGGCAAGCACGAGCGCACCGATCAGCGCGAGTGTCACGAGCGCCAGGCGCCGGCGGGTCGAGGTCAGCAGCCGGCTCGAGGGGACGCGCTCGCTCACGTGCCGGTCCTGAGCGAGTACCCGACCCCCCGGACCGTCCGTACGCCGGTGGTGCTGCCCAGCTCTGCCAGCTTGCGCCGGACGTAGGAAACATACAGGTCGACCACGTTCGAGTAGACGTCGGGCTCCGCCCCCCAGACGGCATCGAGGACCTGCTGGCGCGTCACGACCCGACCCTCGTTGCGGATCAGGTAGGCGAGCAGCGCGAACTCGCGGGCGGAGAGATCGACGGCGATCTCCCCGACGCGGGCGACGTGACGCTCCTCGTCGAGCTCGAGGTCTCCCGCGGCAAGCCGCGGGGCGGGCGCCACCGTCGCGCGCCTGCCGAGCGCGCGAACGCGCGCGAGCAGCTCCGCGAAGGCGAACGGCTTGGCCAGGTAGTCGTCGGCACCCGCGTCGAGGCCGGCGACCCGGTCGTCGAGGCCGCCGAGCGCCGTGAGCATGAGTGCCGGTGTCCGGATGCCGCGCGTCCGCAGCAGGCGCAGGAGGTCCAGCCCGTCGAGGTCGGGCAGCATCCGGTCGAGCACCAGGACGTCGTACGGGGCTGCCTCGGCTGCCGTCACGAGGCTGAGCGCGCCAACGGCGTCGCCGGCGCGGTCCACGACGTTGCGTTCGGCCACCAAAACGCGGCGGATCAGCTCCGCCATCTTCGGCTCGTCTTCGACCAGCAGGATTCGCATCGATGGCCATCCTCCGGGTCCGCCGCGACCGCGTCAACGGCTGAACGGCCTTCCTGTGAGAACGCACATCCGACCCACAGCCCCGGCACACCGCCCGGCCCGAGAATCGTGCTCGTCGTCCGGCACGAGCGATTTCGGCACGCCTCGTGCCGGGGCGGCGCGGGCAGCGAGGATGGCCCGCAGGAAGGAAGCAACCGAGATGACCATCCGCACCGAGCGATCCGCACGACGCGAGCCCGCTCAGATCCCCCATCCTGCAGGCGTGCCGTCCCGGAGTCCCGGGCATCCCGGGTCGCCGTTCGCGGACCCGGCACCCCGCCGGCCCGACCCGACTGCCGCGCGTTTCGCGGTCGCTGCCGGCGGAGTCGCCGCGCTCTCGGCGCTCGTGGCTGCCATCGCGGGCGGTGCGGTCCCCACGTCGACGGTCGCCACCACGGGGCAAGCGGGCACGGTCGCGTCCAACTCGACCGGGACGACCGGGCTGTACGGGTCCATCCAGTCGGGCCAGGCCGCACGGGCCGTCCTGGCTGCGCCGCTGGCGGCGTCGGCGCCGGTCCAGGCTCCCGTGGTCACGCACCAGTCGGGCCCCAGGCCGTGAGGGCCGGATCTCCGCTCGAGGTCCCGGCGGAAGCCGCCACCCTCCCGCCGCCCCGGCGTGCGCTCGACCGACCGCTCCCGGGCGATGGGCGGCGATCTCGGGGCGCACGTCGCGTCCAGCTCGACGTCATGACCGAGCCGCGGAACATGGCCGGCCGCCGGACGTGGGGCAATCTCCTGGTGGCCTGCGCTTCCGTGCTTCTCGTCGCAGCCTGTGGCCAGGCGTCCTCGACCGCGCCCGTCACGGGATCTCCGACGACCGTCCCGGTGGGTACGACGATCCCGGGCATGGCGGGCGGCGCAACCGCGCAGCCAGGCCGGGGATCGCCTGCCGGCTCGGCGACCGCGCCCGCCGCGAGCATCGCTGCCGGACCGGCGGCCGGGGCGTTCCCGGGCGGGTTCCTGATCGCGGACCGCGGCAACGGCCGGCTCCTGGCAGTGGACCGGACCGGAAAGGTCTGGTGGCGCTTCCCGACGTCAGCGGCCGGAGCCGTGCCGGCCGGTCAGTCGTTCGCGGCCGACGACGCGTTCATCTCTCCCGACGGCCTCTCGATCGTTGCCAACGACGAGACGCACGAGGTGATCGACCGGATCGACATCGCCACCGGACGGATCACCTGGCAGTACGGCCACTACAACCGGGCGGGATCCGGGGCAGGGTTCCTCTACACCCCGGACGACGCGTACCCGCTCGCGAATGGGGACATCGTGGTCGCCGACATCGAGAACTGCCGGGTGCTCCAGATCGACCCCGCGAAGCAGATCGTCCACCAGTGGGGTCGGACGGGCGTCTGCACACCGGCCGCGCCGGTGACGTTCGGACGCCCGAACGGGGACACGCCGCTTCCCGATGGGGGGATGCTCATCACCGAGATCACCGGCTCGCGCGTGGTGCGCCTGGCGGCCGACGGAAGCGTCGTCTTCGACATTCACGTCCCGGTCCACTACCCGTCGGACGCCCAGCTGGACAGCGCCGGGAACGTGATCGTCGCCGACTACAGCAACCCCGGCGCCGTCGTCAAGGTGAGCCCGACCGGGAAACTGCTCTGGCGGTACGGGCCGATCAACGGCGCGGGCAGGCTGGACCACCCCAGCCTGGCGACGCCCCTCCCCGACGGGACCATCTCTGTCAACGACGACTTCCGCCACCGCCTGGTCATCATCGACCCGGCGACGAACAGGATCGTGTGGCAGTACGGCACCACGGACGCGCCGGGCACATCCGCGAACCACCTGTCCGTGCCCGACGGCCACGAGCCCCTGCCGGCCGGCGTGGTGTTCTAGGGCCGGCGCCCATCGGCGCGCGTCCCGGAGTGGTGGGATGCTGCGCAGCGCGCGGCGTGCGCCAAGCCCTGACATCGTGCGCTGCGTCGACGCCGACCCTGGTCAGGCACGTTGCCGTCGATCGAGGACCTCATGCACGATCGGAATCGACGCCCGGAAGCGGCCGGACCCCGCGGCTCCACCGATGAGGCCGGGTCGGCCGCGCACCCGTCCCCGGCCGCTGGGCCGGACCTCGCCGCGAACTGGCTCATCGAGCCCGGAACCAACTTCCTGAACCATGGCTCGTTCGGCGCCTGCCCGCGAGAGGTGCTTGCCGCCCAGCGCTCGCTGCGTGAGCGGCTGGAGGCGCAGCCGGTGCGCTTCCTCTCGCGGGAGCTTGAAGGGCTCCTGGACGCAGCCCGGCATGAGCTGGGCCGATTCCTGGGGTGCGATCCCGAGGGCCTGGCGTTCGTGCCCAATGCAACCGCGGGCGTCAACACGGTGCTTCGCTCGCTCCATTTCGCGCCCGGCGACGAGCTCCTGACCACCGACCACGAATACAACGCGAGCGTCAACGCGCTGCGCTTCGCCGCACAGCGGGACGGCGCGCGCGTGGTCGTGGCGCGGATCCCGTTCCCGATCGTCTCCCCGGCCGAGGCGCTCGGGGCGATCCTCGCGTGCGTGACGGCGCGCACGCGCCTTGTGCTCGTGAGTCACGTCACGAGTCCGACGGCGCTCGTCCTGCCCCTCGAGGAGCTCGTGCCCGAGCTGCGGCGCCGCGGTGTCGAGACGCTCGTCGACGGCGCCCACGCGCCCGGCATGCTCTCGCTCGCGCTCGACGCGCTCGGTGCCGCCTACTACACGGGCAACGCCCACAAGTGGCTCTGCGCGCCGAAGGGCGCGGCGTTCCTGTACGTGCGCGCCGACCGCAGGTCCGCGATCCGCCCGCTCGCGATCTCGCATGGGGCCAACGCGAGCCGTGCCGATCGACCTCCGTTCCGCCTCGAGTTCGACTGGACGGGGACGTTCGACCCGACGGCCTACCTGTGCATCCCGGCGGCGATTCGCTTCGTCGGCTCGCTGCTGCCGGGAGGCTGGCCCGAGGTGAGGGCGGCCAACGTCCAGCTTGCCCGGGCCGGACGCGACGCGATCTGCCGGGCGCTCGGGGTGGTTCCGCCGGCTCCCGACGAGATGCTGGGATCGATGGCAGCGGTGCTGCTGCCGGGGGATCCGTCTCCCAGCACCGCGCTCTCCCCGCTCGATGACGACCCGCTGCAGGTGGTCCTCCGCGAGCATTTCGGAATCGAGGCGCCGGTCCTCCCGTGGCCGCAGGCTTGGGCGGCTGGTGAGCAGGTCCCGCGGCGCCTGCTGCGCATCTCGGCCCACCTCTACAACTCCGTGGCGCAGTACGACGCCCTGGCGGCGGCGTTGGTGGAGCTGCGTCGCGGGTAGGGACGCCCGCGAGGGTCGGTTCGCGGGCGTCGGTCGGCCGGGCCTCGGGTCGCCCCCTTCGGCCGGCCCGTCACCGCCCCGGGGGATCGCTCACCAGGTGAACCTCGATCCCGGGCACGGCGGCGAGGATGCGCTCGGCGAGGGACGGACGGCCGAGAAGCTCGACGCCGCGGCGCGGGTGGTGCGCGAGCACCAGATGCGTCACGCGCTGGTCGCGCAGCACCTCGGCGAGACCCCTCACGAGATCCGAGGCTTCGCCCCGCATCACGTCGGCCCCGAGGTCGACCGCATAGTCCACGTTCGACTTGAGGTCCTGGCTGCGATCTCGCGACAGCTGGACGGCGGCCGACTCGACGGCGACCGCGATGAGCGTCGCGTGGAGAGCCGATGCCAGTGATGCGCCCCGGCGGACGGCGCGCCGGCAGGCGGGGAACTCGTCGACCAGGACCGCCACCCGTTCGGCGACCGGCGGGACGGCGACGCCCCATTCGGCCACGGTGCCCTCGAGCTCGCGATCGACCTGTCCGGCCACGAAGCGGAGGCTGATGTCGCGCAGCGCGGTGAGGTTCGGCTCGGTGAAGAAGCGCTCGAGGGCGATGGCGGCCCGGTCCGGCGGATACACGTTGCCGTGCCGCATCCGCTGCCGAAGGGCATGCGGGCTCATGTCGACGAGCTCGATCTCGTCGGCCGCGCGGACGACCTCGTCCGGCACCCGCTCGTGGACCGGCACGCCCAGGATCGTCTCCACCGCCGCCGCGATGGACTCGACGTGCTGCACGTTGCAGGTGCTGATCACGTCGATCGAGGCGTCGCGGATCAGCTCAACGTCCTGCCAGCGCTTCTCAAACCCGGAACCCGGCACGTTCGTGTGGGCCAGCTCGTCGACGAGGGCAACGGCCGGATGGCGGGCGATCACTGCCTCGGCGTCCATCTCCTCGACCTTTACGCCCCGGTACTCGACCCGTCTCCGGGGCACCGCCTCGAGTCCATCGAGGAGAGCCGCGGTGTGGCGGCGGCCGTAGGTCTCGACGAAGGCGACCACGATGTCCGTCCCGCGATCGTGTCGCCGATGCGCCTCCTCGAGCATCTTGTAGGTCTTCCCGACGCCGGGCGCCATCCCGAGGTAGATCCTGAGGCGACCCCGCGCCGGTCGTTCGTCCGCCTGGAGGCGGGCCAGCATCTGGTCCCCGGTCGGGCGCCGCGGGCCGTCTGGTTCCGTGCTCATCGCAGGAGCCCGTCCAGGTCGAGGTTCAGCTCCAGCACGTTCACCGTCGCCGCGCCGAGGAAGCCGAAGATGGGCTGGCTGGTGTGCTTCGCGACGACCCCCCGGACCTGGTCGACGGTCATGCCCCGCGCCTGTGCGACACGAGCGACCTGGTACTCGGCGGCCGCCGGGCTGATGTCCGGATCCAGCCCAGAGGCCGATGTCGTGACGAGGTCGACCGGGATCGGCGCGTTCTCGTTCGCCGCCCGCATGACGTCGACCGACTTCGTGATCCGATCGATCAGCGCCTTCGAGGTCGGGCCGAGGTTCGACCCGCCCGAGGACGTCGCGTCGTACCCCGCCGGGTTCGAGGTCGTTACGCCGGCGGCGGACGGCCGGCCCGTGAAGTACTTCGGGTCATTGAAGGCCTGCCCGATCAGGCTCGAGCCGACGGCCGCCCCGTTGACCACGATGAACGAGCCATTGGCCTGGTTCGGGAAGAAGGCCTGGGCAACCGCCGTGACGGCGGCAGGGTAGATGAAGCCGGTGATGACCGTGAGCAGGGCCAGGCTCGCGATCGCTGGCCAGAGCTGGTGCCGGAGGAAGGTGCGCATCGAAGGCTCCTAGGCCAGGTGGACGGCCGTGACGAGGATGTCGATCAGCTTGATCCCGAGGAATGGGGCAAGGATGCCGCCCACCCCGTAGATCAGGAGGTTGCGCCGCAGGAGCTCGGCCGCCGGCGCTGCCCGGTAGGCGACGCCGCGCAGCGAGAGCGGGACCAGGGCGATGATGACCAGGGCGTTGAAGATCACCGCCGACAGGATGGCGCTCTCGGGTGTGCTGAGACCCATGATGTTCAGGGAGCGAAGCTCGGGGTAGGCCACCGCGAACATCGCCGGCAGGATCGCGAAGTACTTGGCCACATCGTTCGCGATTGAGAACGTCGTGATCGCCCCCCGCGTGATCAGGAGCTGCTTGCCGATCGCGATGACCTCGATCAGCTTGGTGGGGTCGGAATCGAGGTCGACCATATTGGCGGCTTCCTTGCAGGCCGACGTGCCGCTGTTCATGGCCAGCCCGACGTCCGCCTGGGCAACTGCCGGCGCGTCGTTCGTGCCGTCCCCGGTCATCGCCACGAGGTGGCCCTCGGCCTGCTCCGCCCGGATGCGGGCGATCTTGTCCTCGGGCTTGGCCTGGGCCATGAAGTCGTCGACACCGGCCTCTTCCGCGATGGTCTTGGCCGTCAGGGGATTGTCGCCGGTCACCATGATCGTGCGGATGCCCATCCGCCGGAGCTCATCGAAGCGGGCGCGGAGGCCCGGCTTGACCGTGTCCTTGAGCTCGATCACGCCGAGCACCGTCCCATTCCGGCGGATGGCCAGGGGCGTCGCGCCGAGCCCCGCGATCTCGTCGCTGAGCGCCTTCAGCTCCGCGGGCGGCGCCTGGTCGAGAGCGGCCTCGATCGCGTCCACGGCGCCCTTCAGGACGACGGTGCCGTCGGCGAGGATCACGCCGCTCGTGCGCGACTGGGCGGAGAACGGGACGACCTCTGCCACCTTCTGACCGTCGGGGGTCGCTTCTGGTGTGCCCGCGATCCCGAGCGCCGCGAGCCGCGTCCGGGCCAGCTCCACGATCGAGCGCCCCTCCGGCGTCTCGTCCTCGACCGAGGTCAGCAGGGCTGCCTCCACGGCGTCCCGCTCGGCGATGCCCGGGAGGGCGACGATCCGCGAGGCCAGCCGGTTCCCGAACGTGATCGTGCCCGTCTTGTCGAGCAGGATCACGTCGACGTCGCCGGACGCCTCCACGGCGCGCCCGCTCATCGCCAGCACGTTGAAGCGCGCGACCCGGTCCATGCCGGCGATACCGATCGCGGACAGGAGGCCGCCGATGGTGGTCGGGATGAGGCACACGAGCAGCGCCACGAGCACGACGAGTCCGAGCTGCGCGTTCGCGTAGAGCCCGAAGGGCCGGATAGTCGCCGTCGCAAGCAGGAACACGATCGTCAGGCCGGAGAGAAGGATGAACAGGGCGATCTCGTTCGGGGTCCGCTGGCGCTTGGCGCCTTCGACGAGGGCGATCATCCGGTCGAGGAACGTCTCGCCCGGGTTGGCGGTGATCCGGACCGTGAGCGTGTCGCTCGTGACGGTGGTGCCGCCCGTGACGGAGCTCCGGATGTCCGTGCCGGGCTCCTTGAGGACCGGTGCCGACTCGCCCGTGATGACGGCCTCGTTGACGTAGGCGACGCCCTCGATCACGTCGCCGTCGCCCGGGATCGTCTCGCCCTCGTCGATCACGATGATGTCGCCGGACCGCAGCGCCGATGAGCCGACTTCCTCGAGGGTCCCGTCCTCACGCCGCCGGTGGGCGACCGTCTCCGATCGCGTCTTGCGGAGGGTCGCGGCCTGTGCCTTGCCGCGCGCCTCGGCGAGCGCCTCGGCGTACGTGGCGAAGTAGACGGTGAACCAGAGCCAGAGTGCGATCTGGAGCTCGAACCCGAGCGAGCGCCCGACCTCGCCTGCGACAGGCGTCGTGACGCCGGTCAGGTCCGCCAGGAAGACGAGCGTCACGAGGGCCGCGGTGACCTCGACGACGAACATGACCGGGTTGCGGAAGAGCCGGCGCGGGTCGAGCTTGCGGAGGGCCGGCCAGAGCGCGGCCCGCAGCAGCGCGGGGTCGAAGACGCCACGCGGCGTCTTCGGCGCGCCCGGTGCACCGGCACCTGCCTCGCGCTCGGCTCGCTGGATCCGACGGGTGCCGCGGCCCGTGTCGATGACCGCGCGCGCCAGGCGGCGGGCCGAGCTCGCGGTGGGGATCGAAAGGCTCATCAGAACACCTGGCCTGCGGTCATCTTGAGCTGCTCGACGATGGGCCCCAGCGAGAGGGCCGGGAAGAACGTGAGGGCACCCACGATCACGATCACGCCGATGAGCAGCGCGACCCAGATCGGACCAGTGGTCGGGAATGTGCCCAGTGACGGCGCAACGCGCCGCTTGGAGGCCATCGAGCCGGCGATCGCGAGGGCCGGGATGATCTCCGCGAAGCGGCCGATCAGCATCGCAAAGGCGCCGGTCAGGTTGTAGAAGAGCGTGTTGCCGCTCAGGCCCGCGAAGGCCGACCCGTTGTTGCCCGTCATGCTCGAGAACGCGTACAGGATCTCGCTGAAGCCGTGCGGCCCCGCATTGAGCGGGCCGGCAAGACCGGGTGGCGCGACCGACGCGATGGCGGAGAAGATGAGGATGCTGGCGCCCATGGCGAGCACGGCGAGCATCGCCATCTTGATCTCGAAGGACTCGATCTTCTTGCCCAGGTACTCGGGGGTGCGGCCGACCATCAGGCCCGCGATGAAGACGGCCAGGATGGCCCCGAACACGACGTGGCCGTAGAAGCCTGCTCCGATCCCGCCCGGGGTGATCTCGCCGAGCTGAATCAGGACGAGGGGCACCATGCCGCCGAGGGGCAGGAAGCTGTCGTGCATGGCGTTGACGGCGCCGGTGCTCGTCCCGGTTGTCACCGCGGCGAAGAAGGCGCTCGTGTCCGCGCCGAAGCGGACCTCCTTGCCTTCCATGTTGCCGAGGGCGGTGTTCACGGCCGGGGGATAGAGCGGGTTGCCCTGCTGCTCGCTCCAGGTGACGACCCCGATCGCCACCACGAGGATCACCATCATCGCCGCGAAGAGGGCCCAGCCCTGCCGCTCGTTGCCGGTCATCCTCCCGAACGTGTTGGTCAGCGCGAACGGGACCAGCAGGATCAGGAACATCTCGAGCCAGTTCGTGAGGCCATTGGGGTTCTCGAACGGGTGAGCCGAGTTGGCGTTGAAGAAGCCGCCGCCGTTGTTGCCGAGATCTTTGATCGCCTCCTGGGACGCGACCGGACCCACGGTGATCGTCTGACTGGCGCCCTGGAGGGTGTGGAGGGTGGTCGAGGCGTTGAACGTCTGGACGACGCCCTGGGACACGAGCACGAGCGCCGCCACGAACGCGATCGGGAGCAGGACGTAGAGCGTGCTCCGGGTCACGTCGACCCAGAAGTTGCCGATCGTCGTCGCCGAGCGGCGAACCAGCCCACGAGCCAGGGCGATCGCCACCACCAATCCCATCGCCGCGGAGGTGAAGTTGCGCACGCTGAGCCCGGCCATCTGGGTCAGGTAGCTCAGCGTGTTCTCGCCGCTGTAGTTCTGCCAGTTGGTGTTGGTCTCGAAGCTGACCGCGGTGTTGAACGAGAGGTCCTGCGGAACGGGCCCAAAGCCGCTTGGGTTGAGCGGCAAGGAGTTCTGGATCCGCTGCTGGACATACAGGACGAGGATGCCGACGAAGGCGAAGACGAGGAGCGAGATCGCGTAGCCGGTCCAGCGCTGCTCGACCGTCTCGTCCACGCCCATCACGCGGTAGATCACGCGTTCGACGGGACGCATGACCGGGGAGAGGAACGTCCGCTCGCCGTCGAAGACTCGACGCATGTAGCCGCCCAGAGGCCGGGTCACGAGGACGATGGCGGCCAGGAGCGTGACGATCTGGACGAGGCCCGGGAGGGTCGGCATGGCTCAGAAGTCCTCAGGCCGGAGCAGGGTCCAGAAGAGGTACAGGCCAAGCAGGAGGACGATCACGCCTCCGACGAGGTCGCTCGTGTTCATCCGGCCAGCTTCCTCGCGAGCCACAGGAAGGCGAAGAAGATGAGCGCCCAGACGAGCGTCAGGGCGATCATTGCGAGATCAAAGAGCATCGAGACCGCCTCCCGGGATCGCTTCGGCCGGTGGGTCGTCGTGGGCCGCCCGCTCCACGACCTCGACGAGCGTCGACATGGCGAACGGCTTGGGAAGGAAGCCGGCCACCCCATACTCGCGAAGGCGCGTCGACGGGATCGACGTGGCGCTCACGACGTAGACCGGCGGCGACCCCGCCGTGGCGAGCTCGCGACCGCGGAGCAGGCTCCAGCCCGAGTCCCCCGGAAGGTTGATGTCGAGCAGGACCACCGTCGGTCGGAACCCGGCGCGGAGCAGCTCCCGGGCGTCATCGACCGATGCTGCCGCCCGGGCGTCGTGGCCGCGGGCCCGCAGGTGGCGCACGACGATCGCGGCGAGGGCGAGGTCGTCCTCGACCAGCAGGACCCGGGAAGGGAGATCAGGCATCGACATCGAGTCGCCGCACGGTGACGTCACATCCGGCGTCCTCGGGCCAGTAGCTCGGTTCCAGGGCGACCCCGTCGCGCCTTGCCTGCGCGGCCAGCTCCCGCAGGACGGGCTCGGCGAAGCGCAGGCCGGCCAGCATGACCGTGGTCGCGGCACCCGACCGCACCAGGGCGATGGCGGCCTCCATCTCGCGGAGCTCGCTCGCGAGGCGCTGGGCCGTCGTCTGCCGATCGGACGCGTCGGGAACGTTTCGCTGTTGCACGTCTCGAGCATCCCCCGAGGGGCCAAGAGGCAGCCGCGGTTCGGGTGGCGTTCGGGCTAAACGCGGCCTAAATGTTCGGCTCGCGCGGCGCATCGGGGGGCAGGCCGGGCTTCGGCTCCGACACCCGGTACCCGATCCCCGTCTCCGTGGCGATCATCTCGTCGACCGTCGGGCCGACGCCCGCCTCGGACAGCTTGCGGCGCACCCGGCCGACGTACACGTGGAGATACTCCCGGGCGTCCGCGTACTCCGGGCCCCAGACGGCCCGCAGCAGGCGCTCCCGGGTGACGAGCCGGCCCCGGTTCGTGAGCAGCACCTTGAGCAGCTCGTACTCGCGCGGGGAGAGGTGGACCGGCGTCCCGTCGACGGTCACCGTGCGGCGAGCCGGGTCGAGCTCGATCGGTCCGAGGGACAGGCGGCCGTCGGGGGCCGCATCGGCACCCCAGAGACGGCGCATGACGGCATGGATCCGCGCCTCGAGCTCCCCGACCGAGAACGGCTTGGACAGGTAGTCGTCCGCGCCCGCCTCGAGCCCGGCGATCTTGTCGCGCTCGTCGCCGCGGGCCGACAGGACGATGATCGGCGTCGTCGCGGCGCGTCGGATCCGGCGGATGAGGTCGACTCCGTCGAGGTCGGGCAGGCCGAGGTCGAGCAGGACGAGGTCGGGCCGGCGGGCGTCCCAGGCCCGCAGCGCCTCCGCGGCGGAAGCGGCCTCGTCCACGCGGTAGCCACGGCGAACGAGGTAGGTCCGGAGCGAGCGCCGGGTCGCCTCGTCGTCCTCGACGACCAGCAGCCAGGCGCCGGACGGGGTCATGAAGACGACTCCGTGGCCGCCGGCACGCGGTCATCCAGCTCCTCGGGCAGCGCGGTTGCAGCACGGAGGGTGACCGCGACCGCAAGGCCACCCATCGGACTGCGCTCCGCGCGGACAGTTCCGCCCATCGCGTGCGCGAGCCCGGCCACCACGGTGAGGCCGATGCCCATCCCGCGCCGGGAGAGATCGTCGGTCCGGGGCACCTGGTAGAACTTGTCGAAGAGGTGCCGGAGGGCTCGGTCCGGGACCCCCGTGCCGTCGTCGGAGACGCGCAGCTCGACGCCGCGCCCGTCGGGCGCTTCGCGACACTCGACCGTGATCGCCGGGCCTCCGTAGCGCACTGCGTTCTCGAGCAGGTTCGCGACGATCTGGACGAAGTAGACGTCGTCGACGAGGACCGGCGGGAGAGTCGGCGAGACCTCCACCCGGATCTCCTTGTTCGCCGGGTGCACCCGTCCGGCAGCCTGGCGGACGAGCTCTCCGGCATCGTGGGCGACAAGCTCGGGCTTGAGCGCGCCGCCCTCGATCCGGCTCAGGTCGAGCAGGTTCAGCACCAGCCGGCCCATGCGCTCGGCTTCGACATCGATCGTCTGGAATGCCGCGAGATGCTCATCCTCGGTCCACTCGATCGTCCGATCGAGCATGCTGCCGGCCGCGGCGCGGATCGTCGCGAGCGGCGATCGCAGGTCGTGCGAGACGGAGTCGAGCAGCGCCGACTTGAGGGATTCGCTCTCGCGGAGGATCTCGGCGTTCGTGGCCTCCTCGGCCAGGCGATCCCGGACCACGGCCTGGCCGAGCTGGTCCGCGGCGGCGGCCAGGATCCGCGTCTCCGCGCGATCCGGCTCCCGCTCGGTCCTCGCCCGGAGCGCCCACAGGGAACCCAGCAACTGACCGGCGCCTTCGACGCGAACCCGGTGGACGGTCGCCATTGCCGATCGTCTCGGAGCGGCGGCGGCGAGATGGGTCCGCACCCAGCGGGCCGCGACGTCGGCCGGGCGCTGCAGCACGACGAGCCAGCCCGGGGCGGGCAGCGGCTCGCCGGCCGCCGTGTCGGCGACGATGCGCTCCTCGGCCGGTCCTGATCCGAGGCCGAGCCAGACGCGGTCCATCGAGGTGGTTTCGGCGAGTCGGGCGAGGACGAGGGGGGCGGCCTCGGCCACGGTCCGCGTCGAGGCGAGGATGCTCGTGATGCCGAACAGGGCTTCGGCCTCGAGGGCGCGGTCCGCTGCTTCCTGCGCTCGCTGCGTCTGCAGGGCTGCGAGCCGGCCGATGACGACCGCGACGGCCAGCAGGAGCATCAGGTTGAGCCATTCGTCCGGGCTCGCGATCGTGAACGTGTACAGGGGCTGGACGAACAGGTAGTCGTAGAGCAGGAACGCTGCGACCGAGGTGACCACCGCCGGCGCGGTCCCGTAGAGCATGCCGACGACCAGCACGGCGAGGAGGTAGACGGGCGCGGCGCCCGGGACGACAGCCCGGATGGCGGCCACGAAGAGGGTCGCGCCGGCCAGCGCCAGGACCGTCACGAGGGCGACCGACGGCGTCGAGCGCCGACCGGTCAGCCGGCCTCGCCAGGAGCGCCAGCCGGCGATCGGCTTCATCTCCTCGATACTAGTCCCGTTGACGACGCTCGTCAGCGGGTCGTCGCCCCTTCTTGAGCGATCATTGAGCCCGATCACGTGTCGGCGAGCCGGGTCCTCAGCTCGCGGCCTTCTCCACGAGCGCCCCGATCCCTGCCTCGTCATCGGCGGTGGGCTCCGTGAGCGTGTCGATCTTCGGCCACATGGTGCCTCCGTCGAGGTTCGCCGCGTCGCCGAAGCCGCGGGTCCCACCTCGCGTCCGGAACGTGCCCGCGTCCTGGAAGCGGCCTATCGCAGAGAGGGCGATACGCGGGTCGCCGGTGCGGGCCGTGAGGGGTTGGGTGTTGGCGTGGGGGAGGGGAGCCCCGGCGACCCGAGAGGACCCAGGCCGGCGAGCTGCGCCCCGAGAAGCTCCGGGACCGTGACGAACGCGTAGCCGTGCGAGCGGTACCACGCGATGATCGCCGGCAGCGCACGCGGCGTCTGGGCCGGTCCCGCGTGCATCAGCACGATCGAGCCGTTGGTGCCCGCCTCGGCGCGCGCGGCGATGGCCGAAGCCGGGATCCCCGTCCAGTCGAGGGCGTCGACGTCCCACAGGACGGCAGCCAGGCACCCGGCTGCCGCCGCATCGCGGAGCACCGACGCGTTCCAGGCCCCGTAGGGGGGCCGGAAGACGTCGACCATCGGGACGCCGGTGATCCGCTCGATGGTCGTGCGCGCCTCGTCGAGCTGGGCCCGCACGCGGCCGGCCGACAGGCTGGTCAGATCCGGGTGCGTGGCGGTGTGGTTCGCGATAGGGTAGCCGGACGCGGCGATCGAGCGCCAGAGCGAGGGAGCCCGCTGCACGGCCGCGGCATACGGGAAGAACGTCGCGGGCACGTGCTCCGACTCGAGGATGGCCAGGATCTGCGCGGTTGCGCTCGGGCTGTATCCGTCGTCGAACGTCAGCGCGACCACGTGCTGGGCTCGCGAGCCGTGCGAGAACACGGGGACGGGCACGTTGACGAGCACCTGGCGAGGCGCCACCGCGCCCGCGCCGTCACCGAGAATCGCCGGCGATGTGGGCGGCGCGGCCGACGGCGCCCCGGGGCTCGGACTCGGTTCCGGAGTGGCGGACGGGGGCTCGGTTGCGCCGGACCGGGATGCGCCGGTCGCTGGGGGCCGTGTCGCTGCCGCGCCGGCGGGGCCCGGATCGAGGGCTCGCGGCGCCGGGCCGGACTGAGCCGCGCCCAGGACGAGGGCGAGGAGGGCCGCCGCAACGGCCACACGGGCAGCGATCGGTCGGAAGGACAGACGCGACATGAGACTCACGGGGTGGCGGTGCTGGGTTGCGACAGCGACGCGAAGATCGGCCGGTCTGAACCGGCACGTGGAGTCGGTTGCGACCCTGCTCGTGGCAGCCGATCCGTTGGGCGCCCGACGGGACCCCGAGAACCGATCGCATCATATTGACGCTTGCCTGCTTCGAAACGTTCAATCTGCTGCGCCGCCGGCCTCATCGCCCTGCTCGCCGTCGTCGGCCCGGGCCTCGTGTCGGGCTTCGCCGACAACGACGCGGGCGGGATCACGACCTACTCGATCGTCGGGGCGCAGTTCGGCTACGACCTGCTGTGGGTCCTTCTCGCCAGCCAGGCCGCGCTCTTCTTCACCCAGGAGGTCGGGGCCCGCATCGGTCTCGCCACCGGGCACGGCCTGTCCGGGCTGATCCGCGAACGGTTCGGCGTGCGCTGGGCGGCCTTCGCCGTGCTCACCATGCTGGCGGCAAACCTGGGCGACACGGTCGCCGAGTTCGCCGGCATCGGCGTCGCACTCAGCCTGTTCGGCGTGCCGGTCCAGCTGAGCGCCGCGCTCGCCGCCGCGGCGATGGTGCTCCTGCTCGCCCGAACCGGCTTCGGGCGCGTCCAGTGGCTCTTCGTCGCGGTCGGGGTCGGCGTGTCGGTCGCCTATGCGATCACCGCCGTCCTCGCCCGGCCGGACTGGGGACGGGCCGCGGTCTCCCTCGTCATCCCTCACGGGAACCTCCTGGCTCCCGCGTACCTGCTCGCGATCGTGGGCACCGTGGGCACGACGATCACGCCCTGGGGCCAGGCATTCATCCAGAGCTACGTCGTCGACAAGGGCCTCAAGCCGGCCCAGCTCGGCGGCTCCCGGCTCGACATCGCGCTCGGGGCAACGCTCACGAACCTCGTCGCGGGGTTCATCGTGATCGCCTGCGCTGCCACGCTGTGGACCCATGGCCTCACGAGCATCGCGGACGCCTCCGACGCGGCGCGTGCGCTCGGGCCGCTGGCAGGTCCCGCCGCCGAGGCACTATTCGCGGTCGGGCTGCTGGCCGCGTCGCTCCTCGGGCTCGGCACGGTCCCGCTCACCTCTG
This sequence comes from Chloroflexota bacterium, assembly GCA_034435355.1. Taxonomy (GTDB): domain Bacteria; phylum Chloroflexota; class Limnocylindria; order Limnocylindrales; family CSP1-4; genus CTSoil-043. The sequence goes on along the minus strand of DAOTXE010000004.1, from coordinate 22,034 downwards.
CCTATGCCGCCTGCGAGGCCTTCGGTTGGGAGGCCGGGCTCGACTACCGGCCGCACGACGCGCGGGCCTTCTACGCGCTGCTCGCCCTCTTCGTCGGGTTCGCCGCGCTCTTCGTCCTCATCCCCGGGCTGCCCCTGATCGCGGTCATGTTCCTGAGCCAGGTCTTCGACGGGCTGCTGCTTCCGATCATCCTGGTGTTCGTGATGCTCATCGCCCGCGACGACCGGATCATGGGCCCGCTCCGCAGCGGGCGGCTCCTGGTGGCGGTCGGCTGGCTCGTGACGGCTGCCCTCGCCGTGCTCTCGGTCTCGCTCGTGGTGAGCCAGCTGATCGGGGCGTGAGCGCGGTTCCCGGGGGCTCGGAGGCAGGAGCGTCCCCGTCTCGTCATCCGCCGCCGCCGGCCTGGCCGAGGGTCCGCAGGGCCGGACGGGCGCGGCATGGTCGTCGTACGCTCCCCTCGGTGGGGGGTCAACTGGGCGGCCGGGTCGGGATCGTTGCGCCGCTCATGGCCGCCGCGCGGCTCGCTTGGGGCGGCATTGGGCACGTCGGGCTCGGTAACACCCACCACGCGGCGGCCGTTCGGAGCATGCTCACCGGGCGGTATCAGTGCTTGACCAGGTCCGTCTCCACGACGGCGATCTCGGTCGCCGCCAGGTGCGAGCGACCGGTCTCCAGCAGGGCGCTCTCGACTGTCCGCTGTGGATCGGCCCGGTAGGTTCCCGGCGCATCCCCAGCGCTCGTCACGGCTCCCCGGAATGCGACGTATGTCTCGTCGGGCTGGCTTGGGTGCTGGACGACGATCGAGAACCCGTGGTACCCGAGGCCGCCCTGGGGAGCGGAGCCGGCCGCAACGGGCAGTGCGGCGAGCTGCCCGACGAGCGCCGCCACCTGCGCGTCGGTCAGTGACCAGGATGGATCCGGCCGCCCGGAGTAGAGACCCAGGGTGACCGTGACCGACGGCAGCGGGCTGGCCGCGAGGGGCGCCAGCGGGCCGCTCGGGTCGATGAGGGACGCGAGGTGGGCGACGGGGATCGTGACGACCGGCATCCCGGCCGCATAGGCGGCCACCTGGTACTGCCCGAACGTGATCTCGAGGCCGCCGGGCGTGATCGCCCACGCGGCGTAGTTGTCGGCGGTCGGCGCCGTGCCCGTCGCGAGCCACTGCGTGGTGAGGGAGTCGGTTATCCAGCTCGCCATCGTCACCTTCAGCTGCGCCCGGGCCTCGGCCGCGAGCGCATCCAGGTACGCGACGCCCGGGCGGAACAGGTCGGCAAGCGCGAGCTCCCGCCCCGACGCCGGGTCGAACGTGAAGGTGTTCAGCACGTCGCTGCCGTGGGCGGCGCCCGACGGATAGGAGTAGGAGTTCACGCGGAGGCTGAGCAGGTCGGGCAGGTCGGAGGCCACGCTGTAGTCGACCTGGAGCGTTGACGGCTGGTTCGGGCCGGCCTGCGGGTCCTTGCCGATCCCCGACGTGAAGTCGCGCACCGCCGCCTCAGCCTGATCGCGGAGGAGCGTGTTGATCGTGGCGGCAGCCGCCGCGTCGGCGAGGCCGCCGACCTGCGGGTAGCGCACCTCATAGGTGGCTCCCGTCGCGGCGACGACCCCATTGAGCGTGTCACCGGAGACGACCGAGGTCGCGGGGGGTGTGGGGCTGGGGCTCGGGCTCGGGGTCGCGGCGGGCGGAGTCGTTGTCGTGGCCGAGGCTGGTCCGCCGACACCGACCGGCCGACCGGACCCTCGCATACCCAGGGCGAGAACGACCACCGTGACGAGCACGACGGCGGCCGCACCGGCGAACCGGACCGCCTGGAGGCTTCGGGCCATCCACGGAGCGGCCCGCCAGGCCGGCACCTGTCGAGTGGCGTGGACCGACGCGAGGACGCGCTGGGTGGCGGGCTCGGAGAGCACCGCGGGACCCGGCTTCAGCCAGGAGCGCAGCGTCGCGTCGAGCTCCTCGTCCGTGATGCCCGGGCGTTTCGGGTCTGTCATGCCAGTCCCGTCTCGGCCGCGAGCGGGCGAGCCTCGGCCTCGAGGGCTGCGCGCAGGGCCGCGGTCGCATGGTGGAGCCGGGACTTCACGGTTCCGAGTGGGATGCCCATGGTCTCGGCGATCTCCTCCTGGCGCAGGTCGGCCCAGTAGCGCAGGACAATGACCGTCCGCTGGTCGGGGGTCAGGCGGCGAAAGCCGCGCTCGATCTCGTCACGGTCGGCGACGAGCCGGAGTGCGTCCGAGCCCGGGGCAGCTTCCGGCGAGACGTCACGAACGCCGCGACGCATTCGCCCCAGGCGCCGGGCTTCGGCGGCGCAGGCGCGGACAAGGATCCGGTAGAGCCAGGCTTCGACGCGCTCCGGGTCGCGCAGGCCAGGCAGTTCGCGCCACGCCGTCACGAGTGTCTGCTGGACGGCGTCCTCGGCGGCCGCGGGGTCACGCAGGATCCGGAACGCCAGCCCCACCAGCCGGCCACCGGTCTCCCGGACGAGGACTTCGAACGCATCCGGGTCACCTCGTTGTGCGCGCTCCACGATCGGGACCTGCACGACTCCTCGCTCTCATCTCTGCACACCATCGAGCCCGTCCTTCGCGGCCTCTGCGACGGAAGGACGCATCAGAACCTAGGAGGGGTCCCCGGGGACGTTTCGTTCAATCCCGACTGAGCGCGGGCCTCGACTCGCTCGCTAGAAGTCGGCGCTCGCAGGCGTGCGAGGGAACGGGATGACGTCCCGGATGTTCGCCATGCCCGTCGCGTAGGCCACCGCCCGGTCGAACCCCAGCCCGAACCCGGCGTGCGGCACGGTGCCGTAGCGGCGCAGGTCGCGGTACCACCAATACGGGGCGGGGTCGAGGCCCGTCTCCCTGATCCGTGCGTCGAGCACGTCGAGACGCTCCTCGCGCTGGCTGCCGCCGACGATCTCGCCGATGCCGGGGGCAAGCACGTCCATCGCGGCCACCGTGCGCCCGTCGTCGTTGAGGCGCATGTAGAACGCCTTGATCTCCTTGGGGTAGTTGACCACCACCACCGGCCGCTTCGCGTACTCCTCGCAGAGGTAGCGCTCGTGCTCGGCCTGCAGGGCAACGCCCCACTCGACGGGGAACTCCCAGGCCCGGCCGGATCGCTGCAGGACGTCGATCGCCTCCGTGTACTCCATTCGGGCGAAGCTCGACGCCACGAGATCCTCCAGCCGGCTCACCGCTTCCCTGTCGATCCGCTCGGCGAAGAAGGCCATGTCGTCGGCCCGCTCGTCGAGGACCGCGCGGAAGCTGAAGCGCAGGAGATCCTCAGCCAGGTCGGCGTTGTCGGAGATGTCGGCGAACGCGATCTCCGGCTCGACCATCCAGAACTCGGAGAGATGCCGGCTGGTGTTCGAGTTCTCCGCCCGGAAGGTCGGCCCGAACGTGTAGACCCTCGAGAGCGCCAGGCAGTACGTCTCGACGTTGAGCTGGCCGGAGACGGTGAGAAAGGCCGGCTTGCCGAAGAAATCCAGCGAGTAGTCGATCCCGCCCCCGGGCGTGCGCGGAAGGTTGGCCAGGTCGAGCGTCGAGACGCGGAACAGCTCACCCGCGCCCTCGGCATCGCTCGCGGTCAGGATCGGCGTGTGGATCCAGCAGAAGCCATGCTCGTCGAAGTAGCGGTGGATCGCCATCGCCAGGCAGTGGCGGACCCTGGCCACGGCGCCGAAGGTGTTCGTGCGAGCCCGCAGGTGGGCCACCTCGCGCAGGTATTCGAAGGTGTGCCGCTTGGGCGAGATGGGATACGTGTCCGGATCGTCGACCCAGCCGACCACCTCCACCGAGTCCGCAAGCATCTCGACGGCCTGCCCCTGGCCCTGCGAGGCGGCGACCGTGCCCGCGACCCTGACGGCGCAGCCGGCGGTCAGGTGGAGGACCTCCGCCTGGTAGTTGCCGAGCGCCGCCGGCGCCACGACCTGCAGCGCGGCGAAGCACGACCCATCGTGCACCTGCAGGAACGAGAGGCCGGCCCTGGAATCGCGACGGGTCCGAATCCAGCCTTCGACGGTCGCCCGTGCGCCGACGACCGTCCTGCCCGCGAGGATGTCGACGACTCGGTCTGCCTTCGCCATGGGGCTCTCCTCCCGGCCTCGAGCGGCACGCCAGGCCGGAGCGTGGTCCTGCCGCGACGATGCGGGCGGCGTGACCCGCTCAGGATGGACCATGGAGGCAGGAACGCGCTGACCCGCGAGCGCGCAGATCTTCGAATCCCACCGAACCGCCTCGTGCGGTACCCTCCGTTCTCGATGGGGGTCGCGAGGCTGGGATGACCTGCTCGGATTGCGGGACGGAGAACGCGGCGGACGCCAGGTTCTGCAAGGAATGCGGCGCCCGGCTGGGCCTGACGTGCTCGAGCTGCGGTCTGCCGCTCCTCCCGGGCGCCCGGTTCTGCAGCTCGTGCGGCACTCCGACGAGCGCCGCGCCGGGCCCGGTCCAGGCCAGGTTCGCCCCCAATGGGCGCCCGCCCACGCCCGCCACCGCACCGGTCGCGGAGCGGCGCCTCGTCTCGGTCCTGTTCGCCGACCTGGTCGGCTTCACGACCCTCGCCGATGGCCGGGACGCCGAGGACACGCGGGAGCTCCTGTCGCGCTACTTCGATCTTGGCCTCGAGGTCATCGAGCGTTACGGCGGGACGGTCGAGAAGTTCATCGGCGACGCGGTGATGGCGGTCTGGGGCGCCCCGACCGCCCGCGAGGACGACGCGGAGCTCGCGGTCCGGGCCGCGCTCGAGCTCGTCGAGTCCGTCCATACGCTCGGTCCCTCGCTGAGCGCCCGGGCGGGCGTGCTGACCGGCGAGGCGGCCGTCACGCTCGGAGCGGTCGGGCAGGGGATGGTCGCCGGGGACCTCGTGAACACGGCGTCCCGGCTCCAGTCCGTCGCGCGCCCGGGGACCGTGCTGGTGGGCGAGGCGACCCAGCGGTCGGCGAGCAAGGCGATCGCCTTCGAGCCGGCCGGCGAGCAGGCGCTCAAGGGGAAGGCTGCGCCGGTGCCGGCCTGGCAGGCGGTGCGGGTCGTGGCGGAGCGCGGCGGCCGGAACCGGTCGGAGACGCTGGAGGCGCCCTTCGTCGGGCGGAAGGACGAGCTGCGCCTGCTCAAGGAGCTCTTCCACGCCACGGGGCGCGAAGGGCGGAGCCGGCTCGTGTCGGTGATCGGGCCGGCCGGCATCGGGAAGACGCGCCTTGCCTGGGAGTTCCTCAAGTACGTGGACGGCCTCCTGGAAGGGATCTGGTGGCACGAAGGCCGCTGCCCTGCGTACGGCGAGGGGGTGAGCTTCTGGGCCCTCGGCGAGATGGTCCGCCAGCGCTGTGGCCTCCTCGAAAGCGACGACGAGCCCACGACCCGGGCGAAGGTCGCCGAGACGGTGCGCCGGTTCGTCCCGGACGCGGACGAGCGGCGCTGGATCGAGCCCGCGCTCCTGGCCCTGCTGGGGCTGGAGGCACGCGTCGCCTCGGAGCATCTATTCGGCGCGTGGCGGACGTTCTTCGAACGGCTCGCCGCGGAGTCACCCGTGGCCATGGTCTTCGAGGATTTCCACCACGCGGACAGCGGGCTCATCGACTTCGTTGACCACATGATGGAGTGGAGCCGGAACGTCCCGATCTTCCTCATGACGCTCGCCCGCCCCGATCTCCTGGACAAGCGCCCGGACTGGGGGGCCGGCAAGCGGAACTTCACCAGCGTCTATCTCGAGCCGCTGCCCGAGCGCGCGATGCGCGAGCTGCTGGCCGGGCTCGTGCCCGGTCTTCCGGACGAGGCGGCCCGGTCGATCGTCGCCCGCGCGGACGGGATCCCGCTCTACGCGGTGGAGACGGTGCGCATGCTCGTGGCGGAAGGCCGGCTGACACTTCGCGACAACGTCTACGTCCCGACCGGCGACCTCGCGACGCTCGCGGTGCCGGAGACGCTCACCGCGCTCATCGCCGCCCGGCTCGACGGCCTCGAAGCAGCCGACAGGGGGCTCGTCCACGACGCGGCGGTGCTCGGACAGAGCTTCAGCCCGGCAGCCCTCGCGGTGGTCTCGGTGGTCAGCGCGGCCGAGCTGGAGCCGCGCCTGCGCGGGCTGGTCCGGCGCGAGATCCTCGCCCTGGATGTCGACCCACGCTCGCCCGAACGGGGCCAGTACCGCTTCGTCCAGGCCCTGATCCGGGAGGTTGCCTACAACACGCTTGCGAAGCCGGATCGCAAGGCCCGCCATCTCGCCGCGGCCCGCTACTTCGAGGCGCTGGGATCGGACGAGCTGGCCGGCGCCCTTGCCGGCCACTACCTCGCGGCGTGGCAGAACGTGCCCGCGGGAGCCGAGGCCGATGCGCTGGCCGCCCAGGCCCGGATCGCGCTCTCGGCGGCCGCCGAGCGGGCGCTCGCCCTCGGCGCGTTCGACCAGGCCGTCAGCTTCCTCCGGCAGGCGATCCTCGTCACGGGCGACCCTGCGGAGGAGGCGGCGCTCCTCGAGCGCGCCAGCCACGCGGCATCGCAGGCCGCCCATCACGACCAGGCCGAGGCCCTCGCGCGGCGGGCGCTCCAGATTCGCCGCGAGCTGGGCGATCGGCCGGGCATCGCCCGCGCGACTGCGGCGCTCGGGGAGTCGTTCGTCGGGTCGTACCGGGTGGAAAGCGCGTTCGAGGTGCTCGAACCGGTCGTCGCCGAGCTGGCCGACCTGGCCGACGAACCGGTCGTGATCGAGCTCGAGGCGCTCCTTGCGCGCGCATACAACGTCGGCGAGCAGGGTGGCCGGGCGATCGAGGTCGCGAACCGGGTCCTCCTGCGGGCCGAGCGGTTGGACCTCGTGCCGCTCATCTGCCTGGCCCTCGCCACGAAGGGCTCGGCGCTCATGAACAGCGGCCACAACTACGAGGGCATGAACACGCTGCGCGGGGTGATCGGGCTTGCCGAGAGTCGTGGGCTGGCCGAGATCGCCATGCGGGCTCGTATCTCGCTTGCCGCCGGCCTCGGGCACCGCGACCCGGTCGAGGCGCTCGCAATGGACCGGGCGCTTCTCGAGGAATCCCGGCGGGCCGGCCTTCGGGCCCAGGCGATCACCGCCGTCGGCAATGGCGCCGAGGCCGCTCGCACGGTGGGCGACTGGGACTGGGCCGCGACGGAAACCGGTGCCCTGCTCGCGTCGGGGATCGATCGGGAGGACCGCATCTGGCTGCTCGCCCAGGCTCTGATCATCGGGCGCCTCCGGGGCGAGGCCCGGGCCGACGCACAGGCCGAGTTCGAGAGCGCAGCTGCGCCCGTCGCCGAGCAGGCCGTGCAGCAGACGGACATCCGGGACCTGGAGGCATGGTCGGCGATTCTCGACGGCCGGTGGCAGGAGGCAAGCCGGCACTGGGAGTCGACGGCTGCAGCCAGCCCGCTCAACGCCCCGTCCGCGCTGGCCCTGGCGGGCCGGGCCCGGCTCTGGGACGGAGACCTCGCCGGCGCTCAGGCGGCGCTGGACGCCGGGGATGTGACTTCCGTCCACGGTCCATTCGTGGAAGCCCGCCGGATGGCGCTCGCGGCCGGAATTGGCGCGCTCGAGGGCCGCGAGGGAGAGGCGATCGCGCTCTACGGCCGGGCTCGCGATGCGATGCGCGAGGCGCAGGTGTTGTTCGAGCTTGCGCTCGTCGGTCTCGACATGGCCGTGCTTCTCGACCCGGCCCAGCCGGCGGTGGAGTCCGCGATCCAGGAGTCACGCCAGATCCTGGGCCGCCTTCGGGCTGCGCCCGTCCTCGCCATGCTCGAGGCCGCCGTGGACGGGTCGTTGCGGCCGTTGCCGCGCATCGATGCGCGGTCGGGCTCGCCACGCCAACGTGGGGCCGGGTCGGTGTCTGCCGGCCGCGTCTCGAAGCCGGACGAGGCGCGCGCCTAGCGTCGGGCGCCGGTGCCCACAGCGTCGGACCCGAGGCTCGGGCGCTCGAGGCGATCCCGTTCCGTCGGACCCGCATCACCGCCTCCACGCCGGGGCGCAGGGCCGGGTCGGAGAGCGATGCATCGCAATCCACGGCGAGGGCATTCCGGTTGCGAGGAGCTTCCGGCACGGCCGTGGCAACGGCGCGGGAGCTCCGTCCGATGGCAGGCTCCTGTGGATCGGGCCCGGCCGCCTCGTGACCCGGACGTCGGTCGTGTCGAGCCGGGAGACCGGCTCCGCCCGAATCGCGCCGAGAGCCGGCTGCCGGCCCCTCGCGGAGCGGCACCCGGCTCTCGGTTGGTGCGTCGACGACGGCTCGTCTACGCCTTGTGCACGCGCGTGCTGATCGACCAGAACGTGTTGCGCGCCGCAGCGCCGGGGGCGCTCACGACGTGTCCCAGCCAGATGCCGTACCAGTTGCCGAAGATCGTGTTGCCACTGATCGTGACGGTGATCGGGGTCACGGCAGACCAGGCGATGATCCCGGTCGTCGACAGGTCGGGGCCCGGGCTCAGGTCCTGGTCACCGGCCAGGTTGTTCGGGCCGATGATGTTGTCCACGATGCTGTTGCCCCCGACGAATGCGCCGGGCGCATGGCCGTGGAGCGCGACCCCGCCTTGGCCGTTGCCGGAGATGGCGTTGCCCTCGACCGTGTTGTTGTACGAGGCTGCTCCGGGGAACGGGGCGAACATGCCGACGCCGGCGCCCCCGTTGCCGGTGCTGATGTTGTTGCGCACGACGTTGTTGTAGACGCCGCCGAAGGCCGGCATGAGCTTTCCGGTCACCGGATCCCGGCCGAGGTTGTGCGACGGCAGCGTGACGCCGCAGTCGTAGATGTTGTTCGTGATGACGTTGCCTGCGACAAGGTTGTCGTGGGTCGGCCCGAACTCGTCCGTGAGCAGGATGCCGCCGACGTTGTCGGTCACGGTGTTGAACGTGACGCTCGAGCTCGCCACGCTCCACAGGTGGATCCCCTCGCCGCAGTCGCCGGGGATGTTCCCGGAAGCCTGGCACTCGGGGTACGTGGTCGTGGCGACGTTGGCCGGAAGCCCGCCCTGGTCGTTGTCCTTGATCACGTTGTGGGTGATCGTCACGTGCGAGAGCGGCATGCCCGTGTAGAGCTGCTGACCGCCCACCATCGGGCCCTTCACCGGGTTCGGCTGCTGGGCGAGGATGCCCTCACCCGTGGCGTTCTCGACCGTGAAGCCCGTCACGGTGACGTTCGAAGCGGAGATCTTCACGCCGTTGTCGAGCCCGGTCGCGTCGATGGTCGCGCCCTGGCCGGTGAGCGTCAGGGCTTTCGAGACGGCGACGTCTTCCTTGTACGTCCCGGCGCACACCACGACGGTGTCGCCGGCTGCAGCCGCGCTGACCGCGGCACTGATGGTGCCGAAGGACGCCGTCGCGCACGACGTGCCGGCGGCTCCCGACGCCCCGGTCGGCGAGACATACCACGTCGTGCTGCTCGCAGCCACACCCGAAGCTGCGACGAGCGAGGCGCCAACCAAAAGCGCCGACCCGCCCAGCGAGCCGGCCAGGCGCATGAATCGCCCACGTTTCACCATGGTCCCCCCTTTGCGGTTCTCACCGCGGTCAGCAGGGTCGGGCTCGCCCGCGTCTCGACGCGGAGATCCAGCGAACGTGTCGCAATCCCGGCCATCGAGCGTCTTGAGCCCACGCCCCCGCAGTCGGCGGAGTATAGCGCCGAGTCGGGAATGCCTTGACCCACGTGTCCTTGACCCACGCGACGCAGCCGCGCTAAACTTGTACCATCGTGGAATTCGTTTAGCGGGCGGCCGTCCGCCGTGATGGGAGGCTCGATTCGATGTCCCGATCCACGTCCACGCCGACCGATCCCGTCCGGCCCGACGCGGCGATCCTCCTGAGCCGGCGCACGCTCCTGCGGAGCGGAGGCTTGCTGGCCGGCGGTGTCGGCGCCACGGCATTCCTCGCCGCGTGCTCGGCCGCCGGTGCCCCTGCCTGGACCTTCCCGCTCGCCACGGCAAGCGGGACCCCTTCCGCGGGATCGGCCAGCCCGGCGGCGACCGCCTCGCCCGCCACGAGCCCCTCGGCGGCCGCCTCGACCATGGCGGGGATGGCGTCGCCGGCGGCCTCGGCGGCGGCTCCTGCCGGGGCGCGCGATCCGAGCCCGGCCGACTTCGCGGTGCCGCCGCCCTTCCGGCCTGCCAGCTCGACGGTCATCCCGTTCAACCTCACCTCGAACGACGGGCCGGACGAGACGATCCTCATCGCCACCAACCCGCCCACGCCGTACCGGTCGATGAACTTCGGCCGGCAGGTTCCCGCGCCGACGCTGCGGATCACCGAGGGGGACACCGTCCACTTCACGCTCACCAACCAGGGCCAGATGCCCCATTCGATCGATTTCCACGCCGCCCAGACCGCGTGGAGCAGGAACTACCAGGAGGTCGCGCCGGGCGGGACGTTCAGCTTCGACTGGAAGGCGAGCTACCCGGGCGTCTTCATGTATCACTGCGGCGCGGCACCCGTGCTCATGCACATGGCCGACGGCATGTACGGCGCCGTGATCGTCGATCCGAAGGGCGGCCGGCCGGCGGCCCGCGAGTACGTGCTCGTCCAGAGCGAGTTCTACGGCTCGGGTGGCCAGTACGCGAAAATGCTCTCGGACCCGCCCGATTTCGTCGTGTTCAACGGCCAGGCGCTCCGCTACAAGACCAACCCCCTGGTCGCGAAGGCCGGCGAGCTCGTGCGCATCTTCATCGTGAACGCCGGGCCGAACTCGTCGTCGGCGTTCCACGTGATCGGCGCGCTCTTCTCGCATTACGAATCGGACGGGTATCCCCCCAATGCATCGGGCATGCACCAGACGATCGACGTTCCGCCGGGCTCGGGCGCGCTCGTGGAGCTGACGTTCGCCGAACCCGGCACCTACCCGTTCGTGACCCACAAGTTCGCCGACGCGACGAAGGGCGCCACGGGCCTGTTCACGGTCAGCTGATGGGCGGCTTGACGACGGCCCCCGAGCTGGGAGTCATCCCGACATGCGCCTGGAGCTGACCCGGCGGGGCGACTACGCCGTCCGCGCGATGCTGGCGCTTGCCCGCGCCGGGGCCGCGCCGGGCGGGCCGTCGGACGGCAACGGCCGGCTCAGCGTTGCCCGCATCGCGGCCTCCGAGGCCATTCCGCCCCCGATCCTTCCGAGCGTGATGCGCAGCCTGGCGCGGGCCGGGCTCGTGGCCGCGCAGACGGGCCGGAGCGGAGGCTATCGCCTGGCCCGTCAGGCGGACCGCATCAGCCTGCTCGAGATCATCGAGGCGATCGAAGGCGACACGCGGCGGCGCACCTGCATCCTGCGCGGCGGCCCGTGCCTGGCAGGCGGGCTGTGCAGCGTCCACGACGTCTTCTCGTCGGCCCAGGAAAGCCTCCGGAAGTCACTTGCTACGGCGACGCTCGCCGGCGTGGTCGCGCTCCCGCCCGCCGACCCGCCGGCCGTCGCGACCATGCGCCCTGTCGGCTCGTCGTGACCGGCGGGTGGGGATCGCGCCGGGGGATCAGGGCGCTGTCGCGTCTCGCGTTCCTCGCCGTGCGGATCGGGCCGGACTTCGAGGACGGCAGCTGACACCGGCCCGCTCGGGACTCTCGCCCGCGAACCATCGTTGGAGGCACCCCTCGCGCGCCTGTGCGAGGATGCATTCCACCCCTCGCACCGGTGACGTGCATGGAACCATTCGAGCTTCCGGGTGCCGAATCCGACCGGCCCGTCGACGAACCCGCAGACCTGGATCGACCGGCCGGCTGGGTATGGCCCGAGGAAGGCCCTTCGAACAGTCGGGCCGCACGGCCGCCACGGCCTCCCTCGACGTTCCGGGCGCTGCTCGGTGCGGCGCTGCTCAGTTCGGCGCTGACGGCGGGCGCGTGCTACGTCATCTTCCGGGGCCCCGTGTCGGGATCGACCGCAGCCGGCTCGCCGGCTGGCTCGGCCCCCCTGCTCCCCAGCCAGGCTTCCGGGTCGACGGCGGCGGCCCCGTCGCCGGCCGGCTCCCCGGGCGCCGCACGTGCCGACGCGAGCCGCGCGGCGAATCCCGGGTCGGGCGGATCGGTCGAGGCGATCGCCGCGGGGGCGATCCCGACCGTGGTGATGATCACGACCACGTCGACCCAGATCGGCGGCTTCTTCGGACAGCGCTCGTTCCAGCAGACCGGCGTCGGCTCCGGAATCATCATCGACGGGAGGGGACTGATCCTCACCAATGCGCATGTCGTGCAGGGAGCCGACTCGATCAGCGTCCAGCTTTCCAGCGGCCGGCAGCTCTCCGGTCGGGTCTACGGTGTGTCGAGCACGCTGGATCTCGCGGTCGTGAAGGTCGACGGGTCCGGCCTGCCGGCCGCGTCGATCGGGTCGTCGCGGTCCCTCAGGATCGGCGAGCCCGTCGTCGCCATCGGCACGCCGCTCGGGGAGTACCCCGACTCCGTGACGACGGGCGTCGTGTCGGGTCTGGACCGCTCGATCGACATCCAGGACACGAGCCTGACGGGCCTGATCCAGACCGACGCCCCGATCAATCCCGGCAACAGCGGGGGGCCGCTGCTGGACCCCGCCGGGAGCGTCGTCGGGGTGAACACGGCCACGACCGCCGATGCCCAGGGCGTGTCGTTCGCGATCCCGATCGATGCGGCCCGGGACGTCATCGCGGCGGCGCTCGCCGGGCAGCCGATCCCGTAGCCAGGCGTCGCGGCCGGGACGTCGCGATCGCCCGGCGGCGGCCGCTTCGGCGGGCCGGCCGGGGGCGCGCTACGGCGCCAGGCGGTCGAGGACGACCGGGGGAGGCGGCGGCGCGGAGACCGGCGCCGACTCCGCGAGCCTGCGCTTGCGCTCGGCCACGCGATCCCGGTAGAACTCGACGGTCTCCGTGGGCGTGCCGGTGTGTACGACCTGGCCGAACTCCATCAGGATCGCGCGGCTGCAGAACTCGGTGACCGTGGTCAGGTCGTGGGTCACCAGCACGATCGCCTTGGCGTGCGTGACCATGTCGCGGATGCGCTGGCGGCTGCGTCCACGGAACTCCTCGTCGCCGGTTCCGAGGACCTCGTCGAGCAGGAGGATGTCGGGCGCGATCGAGGTCGCGATGGCGAACCCGAGGCGGGCCCGCATGCCGGTCGAATAGGTCCGCACAGGTGCGTCGATGAACGCCCCGAGGTCCGCGAATTCGATGATCGACGGGGTCAGCGACTGCATGATCCGGTGGCGGATGCCCATGAAGCCGCCGATGAGGAAGATGTTCTCGCGGCCGGAGATCTCCATCTCGAACCCGGCGCCCAGCGTCAGCAGGGACGAGACCCGCCCGCTGAGCGACACGGTCCCCTCGTCGGGCGATAGGATCCCGGCCAGCGCGAGCAGGAGCGTGCTCTTCCCGGCACCGTTCGAGCCGAGGATCCCCAGCGCCTCACCGTGCCGGATCTGGAAGCTCACATGCCGCAGCGCCCAGAAGTGCCGGCCCACCTGCTGCTTCCGGCCCACCCACTCGGCAAGCGAACCCTTGAGCGTGGTGCGTCGGGTCAGGTTGAGGTTGTAGCGGATGCCCAGGTCCTGGACATCGACCGCGTACGGGGAGGCCGGCATCAGAGGATCTTCGCGAAGCTGGTCTCGAGCCGCTTGAACACCCAGATGGCGAACGCCAGCAGCACGAAGGAGGTCCCGAGCACGATGGCGAGAGCCACGAAGTCCGGGGGGCTGTTGTAGTAGGCGATGCTGCGGTACGAGGTGAGGATGTAGGTGAACGGGTTCAGCGCGAGGACGAAGCGGAAGGGGCTCCCCTTCAGGTCGCTGACCGAGTAGATCGCCGGCGACATGTAGAACCAGATTCGAACGGCATGCCGGAGCAGGTTCTGCACGTCGCGGTAGAAGGTGTTCAGGGCGGAGAACAGGATCCCCAGCGCGAGCGTGAAGACGAACTGCACGAACGCGATCACGGGGAGCATCAGCAGCCAGGGGCTGAGGTGGCTCGGGTAGGGGATATAGAGGACTGCCAGCGAGATCAGCCCGAAGCCAAAGGTCATCGTGGCGGCGACCGCGGAGGCCGCGGGCAGGATGATCTTCGGGAACTGGATCTGGCGGATCAGGTTGCCCCGGCCGGTCACGGAGGTGGTCGCGTCCTGCAGGGCGGTCTGGAACCATTGCCAGGGCAGGATGGCGGCGAAGAGGAAGAGCGGCGCGTCCACGAGGCTCTTGGCGAACACCACGGTCACCAGGATCGAATAGATCGCCATCGAGAAGAATGGATCGATCAGCCACCACAGCTGCCCCACCACGGTGTCCGCGTGGGTCCGCTTGAGGTCGGTCCCGACGAGGTGCTGGAGCAGCCGCCCGCGTGTCCGCAGGTCCACGGACCCTCGCATCACCAGGCGCACGAACTCGAGACGCCTGATCAATTCGCGGAAACCAAGGGGGCGTTGGGCTGCGGCTGGGCGGGCCTCGGGGACCGCCCGGACAGGAGTTGTCATCGGCAGCGGAACGGTAGCATGGGTGGTTGGGGCCCGCGTGCGGTGCTCGGTCGGCGCGCTTGCCGGGAGGGGCGACCTCCACCGCATCGGAGTACTGTGACGTTCTCGTGCCCGGATGTCGGCATCCGCGCGCCCTGAAGGAGACACCAGCGCGACATGGGACCGCAGCGACCCACGGAAGACGCCCGCTTCGAAGGGATCGGGGATTGGCTCGTCGCCCACGGCCAGGACGCCCTCGCCCGCGGCGCGGGCGCCGGTCCCGGGCGCCGTGCCTCGTTCCGCTCCCGCGGGCGCCGGCTCGGCCGCGCCCTCGTCCGGGTGCTCGTTCCACTCTTCCTCGTCTGGGTGCTCCTGAGCGCGCTGTCGGGACCCGTCGGCAGCTACCTGTGGTTCCGGAGCGTCGGGTTCGGTTCCACCTGGACGGCCCAGTTCGCCTATGCCCTCGGGCTCTTCCTGGCCGGACTGGTCGGCGGCGCGGCCGTGATGGTCCTCAACCTGCTCCTGGCATGGCGTCTGGGCCGCGACCCGGACGACGCGGCGGTCGCCGCCGGGATGCGCAGCCGGCGCATGGACGCCCGGGGCGCCGCCTGGCTCGCAGCGGCCGCCGGCCTGCCTCGCCGGTCCGTGCGCCTGGGCCTGGTCGGACTGGCGCTCGCGATCGCGCTACTCATCGGCTGGCTCCTGCCGGGCGCATGGCAGACGGTTGCGCTGTGGCAGCACCAGGTGCCGTACGCGCCGTCCGGAGCCGCCGTCACCGACCCGCTCTTCGGCCTGGACCTTGGCTGGTGGATGTTCAGCCTGCCGATGCTCCACCTGGCGGCGACGGTCGCGGGCGCCCTGATCCTGGTCAGCCTGGTCCTCGTCGGCGGCGCCTACGGCATGGCGGCCGTGCGGGGCGCACGCGTCTCGAGTCGCGGTCCGGTCCTCCACGTCGCCGTGCTGGGCGGCCTGCTCCTCGCCGTCGTCGCGGCGATACAGTGGCTCGGCCGGTACGACCTCGCCTATGCCCAGAACGGCGTCGTCACGGGGATCGCGGCCACCGATTCGGCGATCCGCCTCCCGCTCGCCGCCATCACCGCTGGCACGACTGCGGTCGGCGGGGTTCTTCTCGTGATCCTCGCGGCGGCGAACCGCGCCCGGCTCGCGCGGCGGGTCGCCATCGTCGGTGGGGCGTGGTACGTGGCGCTGCTCCTGGTCGGCGCGGTGCTCCCGGCTGCCTACCAGCAGCTGATCGTGGCGCCCAGCCAGAACGTGGCCGAAGCGCCGTACATCGCGAACAACGTCTCCCTGACCCGGCGTGGCTTCGCCCTCGACACCTGGACCGTCGTCCCGGACACCGGCCGTTCGAGCCTGACCGCCGCCGATGTGACCAACGACCAGGCGACCTTCGACAACGCCAGGCTGTGGGACGCGAGTCCGCTCGCGGCGACGCTCGACCAGCTCCAGACGGTTCGCCAGTACTACACGTTCACCTCGGTCAACATCGACCGTTACGTGATCAACGGCCAGGCGACCGAGGTCATGCTCTCGGCGCGCGAGATGGCCCTGGCGAACAGCCAGCCCAACCCGACCTGGGTCGCCTCCCATGTCCTCTACACCCACGGCTACGGAATCGCGATGGTGCCGGTCAACGCCGTGGACCCGAACGGCCTGCCGCACCTGATCGTCCAGAACTTGCCCGTCACCCAGGCACAGGGCGCCCCGGCCGTGACGCAGCCGCGGATCTACTTCGGGCAGCGGCCGTCGACCTGGGTCCTCGTCGACGCGAAGAGCAACGAGTTCGACTACCCCTCCAGCACTGGGAACGGCAGCGACGTCGACACCCGCTACACGGGTGATGCCGGGCTTGCGCTCGACTCGCCGGCCGCGCGCCTCTTCTGGGCCTGGAACCTGGGCGACCTGAACCTTGCGATCAGCAACCAGGTGACCGGCCAGACGAAGCTCCTCATCCACCGCAGCCTGGCCGACCGGCTCGGCACGCTTGCCCCGTTCCTCGCCCTCGATGGGAACCCATACGTGGTGGTCGGCCCTGACGGCCACCTCGTCTACGTCCAGGATGCCTACACCCTCACCGGCGGCATGCCCGACGCGTCGACGGTGACCGACGCCACCCTCGGCGCGACCTACAACTACATCCGCAACAGCGTGAAGATCACGGTCGACGCCTACGACGGCACGACCCACTTCTACGTGGCCGACCCGACCGACCCGCTGATCCGGGCCTGGCAGGGCGTCTTCCCGGCCATGTTCGAGCCGCTCTCGGCGATGCCCGCCGGCCTCGCCGCACACCTGCGCAGCCCGGAGGCGATGTTCAACGCCCAGACGCAGATGTACGCCGCCTACCACGTCACGGACGTGGCCAGCTTCTACAAGAGCGACAACCTGTGGACCGTGCCCACCGTGACGACGGCCGGCACCCAGGTGCTCCCGCCGCAGGCCTACTACGTCGAGCTGCGGCTGCCGGGCCAGGAGCAGCCGGAGTTCGTCCTGGTGCAGCCCATGGTGCCGGCCTCGCGGCCGAACATGATCGCCTGGGTGGCGGCCCGCAACGACGGGACGGCCCGGGGCCAGGTGATCGTCTACGAGCTCCCGGCCAACACGACGATCCAGGGCCCCACCCAGATCGAGGCACGGATCGACCAGGATCCCGTGATCAGCGCCCAGATCAGCCTGTGGAACCAGAGCGGCTCCCAGGTCATCCGCGGGAGGATGCTCGTGCTGCCGGTGGGCACGGCGCTCGTGTACCTCGAGCCGATCTACCTCCAGTCCAAGAGCTCGGCCTTCCCGCAGCTCACCAAGGTCGTAGTCGCGACCTCGCAGACGATCGCCTGGGGCGACACGCTCGGCGAGGCGCTCCAGGCCGTGGTCAGCGGCGCCGGAACGGGCGGAGCCGCAGCGGGGAGCGGCACCGGCGCGGGCGGCGGGCAGACCGGCACGGGGGCCGGCGCGAGCCCCGCGCCGAGCGCGCCGGCCGGCCTTCCCACCGACATGGCGGGCCTGATCCGCTACGCGAACGATCACTTCGCCGCCGCGATGGCGGACCAGGCGAGCGGCAACCTCGCGGCGCACGACCAGGAGCTGCAGCTCGTCCAGACGGCGCTCGACGCCCTGAGCGCCCTCAACGGCGGGCTGGCGTCACCAGCGCCGTCCGCGTCGGCCTCGCCGGCTCCCTGACCGGGCGCCGGCACCCTGACCGGGCGCCCGAGCGGCGTCCCTCAGGCAGGCCCGGCCGGCCGGATCTGCGCACCGAACAGCACGCCCGCATCTCCCCGGGGAACCCGGACGACCAGCGCCCCCGGCTCCGCCCGCACCCGCCAGGCGAACCCGGGGCCACGGGACGGAGGACGCCGGACGGGCGTGCCGTCGACCTCCACGGGCACGTCCGCGTCGGCCTCGATCGCGATCTCGGCCCCCCGGAAGCCGGGAGCGACGCCGGCCGGGTGGCGCCGTGCCGCGAGGGCCCAGGCCAGTCTCGCGCTGCCGCCGACGTCGCCCCAGGGAGCGATCGTCACGTCGAGAAGCCCGTCGTCGGCGAGCGCCTCCGGCGCGACGCGGATGACGTTCGCGTAGAGACGCGTGTTCGCCACCACGACCTGGACCGCGGCGCCCTCCCAGGCGTCGCGGCCATCGACCCGGATGCGTCCTCGGAAGGGCCGGCAGGCGGGCAGGGCGCGCAGCAGGCCGACGCCGACGCCGATGACCCCCAGGCGCCGCTTCAGGCGCGCATCGGTGCGCTCGAGCGCGAGCCCGTCGACGCCGAACCCGGCGACAAGCATGAAGCGGAGCCACCCGCCGTCGCCGGCTGTGAGCCGCCCCAGGTCCATCGGGCGGTCCTCGCCATCGACGATCGCGCGCGCCGCCGCCTCCGGCCCGCGGGCGGTGCCGATCTCGTGGGCCCACAGGTTCGCGGTGCCGCCCGGCAGGACCGCCAGCGGGATCGCGCTCCCGGCAAGGGCCGACGCGATGTCGCGGAGCGTCCCGTCGCCTCCCGCGGCGATCAGCAGCTCGCAGCCGGCGTCGAGGGCGTCGCTGACCTGCTCGCGCGCCCGACCCTGCCCGCTGCGGTGCACCACGTCCACCTCCCAGCCGGCCGCCCGGAACACCGGCAGAACGCGTTCCACCGGGTACGCGCCGCGGTACGAGTCGGGATTGTCGACGATCCGGGCACGCACCTCGGCTACCCCTGCGAGGCGCCCCGCGCGCCGCCGACCCGCGCGAGCGCCGGCCGTACCCGCGCGAACGCGGGCCGGAGCCGCACGAACGCCGCCCGGACGGCCCCGGCGTTGACGACCACGTAGTAGGAGACGTAGGCGTAGGCGATGCCGCCGATGCAGTCGATGATCCAGTGGTCGCCGGTGTAGATGACCGAGAAGGCGACGAGCAGCGTGTAGGCGAACGCGAGCCAGCCGACCCGGCCGAATGCCCGGCGGAGCACCAGGAAGGTCAGGAACGGATAGGCGCAGTGGAGCGAGGGCCAGGCCGCGAAGCCGTTCGGGTTCACCCCGTAGAAGGCGTACGTGTAGAGGTAGTGCCCGGAGAAGCCCAGCGCGCTCGCCAGGGTGTCGAAGGCGCCCGGCTTCAGGTACGAGATCGATGCGACCCCGTTCTGGCCGTTGAGGAGGCCGACCTGCGCCGCGTACCACGGCGGGGCGGTCGGCATGAGCATGAACGTCACGAACGCCGACAGGCTCAGGACGATGAGCGCCGCCACGAAGTCGTAGTAGAGGGCCCGCCGGCCCACCCACAGGACGAAGCCCGTCACGAGCGGAAGGGCAAAGTGGAGCATGTAGACGACGGTGGCCATCTCGGCGACCGGGTCGACGCCCGTGGCCGGATGGATCGCCGACTGCAGCAGCTGCGTCGCGACCTGGCCGAACAGCACGATGCGCTCGGCCGTGACCATGTCGCCGATGTGCACGGGGAAGCCGACCGTGTCCGCCAGGCCCCGCATCAGCTCGTAGGCAAGGAGCAGCGCGACGAACGGAATCCAGTCCCGCAGGAACAGCCGTCCGCGGCCGAGGATGACGGCCCCGAGGCCGAAGGCGACGGCCATCACGTCGGGCGTGACCTCCACGCCGCGCAGGACCATCAGGACGAGGATGAACGCACTGTAGAGGAGGACGCCGGCGAGCAGCATCCGCTCGTTGCGCCGGCCGAGCGGCGCTGTCCTGGGTTGGTCGGGCTCGTCGGGCAGCGCGACGCGCGCGTCGGTGGTCAGGTCGGCCATAGCCGCTCAGTCTAGGGGAGTCCGTGGTCGACGCGGCGGAGCCGGCATCGCGGGATCGGGACCGGGGTCCGTGGTGGCCCAGTACGTCCGCAGCAGCGCGTCGACGGTGTCGAAGATCCGGCCGGCGCCGATCAGCTCGGTCAGGCCGTAGGCGTCCACCTGCGCGCGGACCTTCGGGTTCAGGTCGCACATGGCGAACGTGACGCCCAGCCTGGCGAGCTCCGCCCGGACCTGGCGGATCGTGTCCGCCCCGGAGTAGTCAATGTCGCCGATCGACGCGCCGGAAACGCCGAGCCAGCGCAGCGGTGGATCGGCGCCCTCCACGACGCCCATGATCTCCTCGGAAAAGCGGCTGCCGTTGGCGTAGTAGAGGCCGGAGCCGAAGCGGTAGATCGCAAGGCCGGGGGCCGCCACGGCGTGCTCGGTGAGCGGAGCCAGCCCTCGGGTGCCGTCCGGCGCCACCAGCACCAGGGTGTCGTAGGGGCGGTAGCTGTGGTAGAGGTGCTCGACGATCGAGAGAGCCATCGCCAGGACGATCCCTTCCTCCACCCCGACCCCGACTACCGTCAGCGCGGTGACCAGAGCGACCGCGAACTCGCCCGGCCGCAGGCGGGCGATGGCCGCCATGCCCCGGAAGTCGATGAGGCGCAGGCCGATCAGGAAGACGACCGATGAGAGCACCGCGTTCGGCATCGAGGCCAGCGGGCCGGTGAGGAAGAGCAGCACGACCGCCACGATCACGCCCGCGGTGAGCTGCGAGGCCTGGCTCCGTCCGCCGGCGCTGTCGACCATCTCGGTCTTCGTGGGGCTGCCGTTCACGACGAACGTCCCGGTGATCGCGGCCGCCGCATTGGCGAGGCCCAGGCCAACGAGGTCCACGTCCTCGTCGAAGCTGTCGCCGTACTTCATGGCGTACGCCCGCGAGGTCGCAGCGCTCTGGGCCAGGATGACCACGACCATCGAGATGACCGTCGGCAGGAGCATGGCCAGGTTCTCGCGGGTGACCAGGCCAGTCGGCAGATCGAGCCTTGGCAGCCCGCCCGGAACGGTTCCGAGCACCGTCACCCCGTGGCTGCCCAGGTCCAGGAGGTAGCTCGCGATGATCGAGCCGACCACCGCCACCAGCGCGCCGGGGATCGCCCTGTTCACGCGCCCCAGGCCGAGGATCGTCGCGAGGACCGCGACCGAGACCGCGAGGGTCGGGAGGCTCGTGCTCGTCGGGACCGCCTGGAGCGTGGCCGCGAACTTCGCGATGGTGCCGCCGGAGGTGCCGGTGATCGCCAGCATGCCGCCCACCTCGCCCATCGCGACCTGGATTCCCACCCCGGTGAGGAACCCGATCAGCACGCTGCGCGAAAGGAAGTTGGCGATGAACCCGAGCCTGAGGAGTCGGGCGGCGACCAGGAGGACGGCGCACATCAGCGCAGCGACCGACGCGAGCTGAACGTACTCCGGCGACCGTGCCGCGGCCCCGGACGCGAGGAGGCCCGTGGCGAGGATGGCGGCCGTTGCCGAATCGGCGCCAACGACCAGGTGGCGCGACGAGCCGAAGATCGCGAAGACGAGGATGGGGAGGAGCAGCGTGTACAGGCCAGTGATCACGGGCGTGCCCGCGATCTTCGTGTAGCCCATCACCTCGGGGATGGCCAGCGCGGCGAGCGTCGCGCCGGCAATGATGTCGGCCGGCAGGCGCGCGGGCGCGAGCGGCAGCAGGCCACCGAGAAGCCACCCGGAGCGCCGCCCAAGGCGGACCGTCGAGGGCGCCATGCCACCGTCTCCCCCTGAACCGTTGCCCATGTCGGGGCCGGGGCACGTCCTCGATCCGAGCATCCGGCCCGTCGCTGCCCACGATAGGCGGTCGGGAGCCTCTGCGTTGCCAGCCGCGAACCCCGGCCGTTCCGCCGGCCTGGTTCCAGCGGAGCATCTCCCCGCGACTGGTACCATCGCGCCGGCTTCGGTGAGAAGCGGACTGTGCCCGACCGAGCCGCGGAACGGAGGTGGGCGTGGACGACGCGAACAGGCGGAGCACGGCGGGTCCGGATCGCCAGATGGTCGTGTTCGGCCTGGCGCTGATCGTGGCGCTCCTTCTCGCCGTCTTCCTGCCCGATCTCGTCCCGGTCGCGGCCCACGGTCTCGGGGCGGAGGTCGTGCACGCCCGGGTGGTGTCGATCGTCGAGCCCAGACCCGTACCCTCTGCGCAGCCGCTCCCCTCGGGCGCGCCGAGCTCGGTCCAGGGTGGCGGCCAGCCGATCGAGGCCATCGTCACCTTCCTCGATGGTCCGTTCGCCGGACAGGAGGGCCAGGGGGTCATCCAGGGGCCGAGCGGTTCGCTCGAGCTGCCCGACTACCGACCGGGCGACGAGGTCGTCGTCGAGATCGACACGGCGCCCGACGGCTCGAAGTCGATGATCCTGATCGACCGGTGGC
>DAOTXE010000003.1:0-8954 GCA_034435355.1 Chloroflexota bacterium | reverse complement strand
GTCCGGATCCGCGCGCCGCGCGACGCGGCGCGCGCCTGGGCGCTCACGCAGGCGATCGTCGGGCGCGTGGCCGCGGCCCGCGTCGTGTCGGCTGCCGGCTAGGACGAATCAGGCGTCATCCGACGTGTTCTCGGCCGCCCGGAATCGATAGCCCACGCCGTAGCTCGTCTCGAGGAAGCGCCGCGCGGGCGCCGACTCGGCGAGCTTGGCCCGAAGGTTGCGCATCGTGACGCGCAGGAGGTGGATGTCGTCGCGGTAGCCGGCGCCCCAGACCGCGGCCAGCAGCTCGGCGTGGCCGATCACGGATCCCGGGCGCTCGGCGAGATGGCGAAGCAGGCGGTACTCGGTCGGCGTCAGGTGGATCTCGGTGCCCTCGGCCGTGACGCGATGGCCTCGCCCGTCGATGACCAGCCCGGGATGCCGGATCTCGTCGCCGGCGATGGCGGCGGACCGGGCGTTCGTCCGTCGGAGGACGGCCTCGATCCGGGCCATGAGCTCGGGGAAGCTGAGCGGTTTCGTGACGTAGTCGTCGGCGCCGGCGCCGAGCCCACGGATCTTGTCCTGCTCGCCGTCACGCGCGGTGACGAGGAGGATCGGGACCAGGCTCGATGCCCGGATCCGCTCGATGACATGCCAGCCGCTGAGGCGTGGGAGGCTCAGGTCGAGAAGGATGAGGTCGGGCGGCGCGGCCTCGAAGCTCACGATCGCCGTGGCGCCGTCGCGCGCCACGCGCGGCCGCCAGCCGTGGCGCTCGACCCACAGGGCCAGGAGGTCGGCGAACTCGGGCTCGTCCTCCACGATGAGGATCTCGGCCCCCGGTCGCGGCTCCGGCATCACGGCAGCACCGGGAGGCGAAACGAGATCGAGAGGCCGCGCCGGGCGGCGTCGAGCCGGATCCAGCCCCCGTGTGCCTCGACGAGGCGGCGGCACACGTGCAGGCCGAGCCCGCTCCCGGGAATCCGCGACTCGCGGACCCGTTCACCCCGGAAGAAGCGGTCGAAGATCTGGGCGCGCTCTCCCGGGTCGACCCCGACACCGTCATCGGCGAACGTCACGACGACGGAGTCCGGCCCCAGGTGGCGGGCGCTGATGGTGACGGAAGCGCCCGGGCCCGCGTACTTCAGCGTGTTCGCGGCCAGGTTCGACAGGACCTGGCGGATGCGGCGCGCGTCCACGTCGACGATGGGCAGCGGCGGGATGTCGAGCGTGATCGGCGGGGCACCGGGCAACTCCGCCTGCTCGGCAGCGAACGCCCGGAGCAGCGCCTCGACGTCGACCGGGGCTCGCTCGAGCTCGAGCAGGTCGCTCTCCATCCGCGACACGTCGATGACATCGTCCACGAGCCCGCTGAGCCGGTCCACGGCGTCCCCGATCCGCACGAGGTGGTGCTGGCTCGTGGGCGCGTCGAGGCCGAGGTGGAGCAGGCTCTGGGTATGCCCGCTGATCAGCGCCAGGGGCGTCCGGAGCTCGTGCGAGATGGCGGCGACGAAGCTCGACTTCAGTGCGTCGAGCGCCCGCGTCTCGCGGAGGTCTCGCAGGACGGCCACCGCGCCCGGCGGCGCCCCGGCCATCTGGGCATAGCTCGCCGCAACCGGGATCGCCTGGCTGTCGGCGCCGACGACGACCTGCTCGCGGACGAGCGGCCGGCCGTGGGCCAGAACCTCGCGGAACGGACAGGTCCGGCCGCAGCCGCGCCGGCCGCCCGCCTCCTGCAGGCAGCCGAGGAATGCCTCGCAGGTGGCCCCGATCCCCTCCCGCTCCGCCGCGCCGACGAGCCGCGCCGCGGCTCCGTTGAGGCGGGTGATCCGGCAGTCTGAGTCCACCGCGATGATCGCGTCGCTCGCGCCGTCGAGGATCGCGGCGAGCGTCGCCCGTTCACGGGCCAGGGCGCCCCGAAGCTGCGCCGAGCGGAACGCGAGCGCCAGCTCACGCCGGACCAGCCCGAGGTAGCGTGCATGACCCGGGTCGAGCGTCCGGCCGCGCGGGGGCCGGACGGCGAGGTAGCCAAGCGCCACGTGGCCGGCCCCGCTCACGCCGAGGGCCCGGCTCTCTTCGAGCGGGACGCCGAACCAGCCGGCCCGCGAGGACCATCGCTCCGCCGCGCCGGCGTCCGTGAAGGCCCCGGGAACGTCGGTGGGCCGGGATGTTTCCCCGGCGGGCGCACCCGGCGCTGATCCATCCGCGATCGCCAGGAAGGCGATCCGGTGCAGCGTGCGCCGCGCCGGGGCAGCCAGCCAGAGTGCCGCTGCCGCAGCACCGCTCGTGCGGGCGATCTCCGCCAGGACCGCCGGCGCCAGCTTGTCGAGGTTGTCGCCGGAGGCGAGGAGCTGGCTGAGCTGGTACTGGGCGAACATTGCGTCCGCCTCGCGCTGGGCCTCGTCGAAGGCCCGCCGCCGCTCATCCTCCAGGGCGGCCACCCGCGCCCAGAGCGCCTCCTCGTCGTTCACTGGCGCCGCCGCGACGTGCGCCACCCGGGCCGTCCGTCGAGCATCGAGCGGATGAGGAGGAAGCACGACGTGGCGCCGGGGTCGCGGTGACCGCGCGAGCGCTCTCCGAGGCGGAGGGCGAGGCCGCGCCGCGCGATCAGTGGGATCGTGGCCCGGACGCCGTCACGGGCGGCCCGGGCGGCCCGCACGAAGGCCTCGTCCGGCGGAAGCCCTGCCGCCGCCCCGGCGAGGAGCGCCTGGACGGCGGGCTCGAGGGCGTCGAGGATCGTCTTGTCGCCGACGGCGCAGCGGCCCCGCCGGGCGAGACCGGCCCGGCCCGTGTCGAGAGCGCGGGCGAGCGTGGCCAGGTCCACCCCGCTTCGCCCGTCGAGCGCGAACCCGGCCTCGATGAAGAGCGTTCCGTAGAGCGGGCCGCTGGCGCCCCCGACGCTGCCGACCAGAGTATGCCCGATGCGCCGGAGCAGCGCCCCCATGTCCAGCGGCCCGACGGCGTCGGCCGGAGCCTCGTCGGCGAGCGCGCGGACGACGGCCTGCAGGCCGGTCGTCATGTTGGTTCCGTGGTCGCCGTCCCCGAGCGCCGCGTCGAGCCGGTCGAGCAGCGCCTCGTGGCGCGCGACCGCGGCCGCCGCGCGGCCGACGAAGGCGACGACGTCCTCGGCGGTGAAGGTAACCGAGGTGGCGTCGGCACCCACCGTCGGTCTGGCGGGCCGAACTAGACTCATGTGCAGCAGAGTCTACCCTCCGTCGCGGGCCCTCCGCGATGAGGGGAGGCGTGCCAGCCCCCGTGCGCGGAGGTGCTCGATGGTCGCGCTCGTCCTGGTCGGCCACAGCCCGCTGCTGCTCCGCGGGCTCCGCGCGATGCTCGCCCAGGCGGCGCCGGGCGTCGCCGTCGGCGTCGCCGGCGGCACCGATCTCGGCGCCCTCGGGACGAGCGCACCGAGGATTCTCGCTGCACTGCGTTCCGTCCTGGGCGAGGCGTCGGACGGCGCCGTCGTGATGCTCGACCTCGGCAGTGCGGCGCTTGCGCTCGAGATGGCACTCGACGAGCTCGAGCCCGCCGACCGGGCCCGGGTCCGCGTGAGCCGGGGCGCGCTCGTCGAGGGAGCGGTGCGTGCTGCCGTGGAGGCCGCCGCGGGCAGGGGGCTGGCCGGGGTGCTGGCGGCCTCGGAGACGTTGCCCGGGACCGACAAGCTGCCTGACGACTGGCCCGCCAGCGGGACGGCCCCCGGGGTGACCGCACGAGGTCTGCGGTCGTGAGCGGCGCGCTCGTCGCCGGCTGGCTCAGCCTGGCTTCCGCCCGCATCGCGGACGAGCGCGCGCGCCTGACGGAGCTCGACGCAGCGATCGGGGACGGCGACCACGGCATCAACCTCGATCGCGGCTTCCGCCTCCTCGCGGGACGCCTGGCCGCGGGGGTCGTCGAGACCGAGGCACCCGGGGCGTTGCTGGTCCTGGCGGGCCGGACGATCACCGGCACGGTTGGGGGAGCCAGTGGCGCTCTCTACGGCCGCGCGCTCATGCGGGCAGGGGCGACGCTGGACGCGCGGCTGGAAGCACGGCCGGCCGCGTCCGCGATCACGCCCGCGCAGCTCGCCGGCGTCTTCTGGGCGGCTGTCGACGGCATCGCGACGCTCGGTCGCTCCCGGCCCGGCGAGAAGACGATGCTCGACGCCCTCGTGCCGGCGGCCGTCGCCTTCGAGGCCGCCGGCCTCGGCGGAGTCGATCTGCCGGCCGCGACGCGCCGCGCTGCGGAGGCCGCGGAGGCCGGTGCGCTCCGCACGCTGCCGCTCATGGCGACGAAGGGGCGCGCCAGCTACCTGGGTCGGCGCTCGATCAACCACCTGGATCCCGGCGCCGTCTCGAGCGCCCTGCTCGTCCGGGCGCTCGCGGACGCGGTCGCTGCGGTTGCCTGAGCAGCGACCCGCGGCTCCGAGCCGCAACGTGCCTGCAACCTAGATGTTTCCTTGACGTTTCGGGCCTCGCCGCTGGCGTACCGTCTTGGCAACAGTGCTCCAGGGCACTGTGGCGTCGGCGTGATCGGCCGCGACGTGACCCGGGCCGGGGTCGCCATCGCGTCAGCGGACGGATCGGGCGAGAGGGCTCGCAGCCGGCGTTGGTGTCCAACCCAATTGAGGGAGTGAGCATGACTGCAGAGAAATTCGTAGCTGACCTGGTCGGGACCATGATCCTGATCCTCCTGGGTGACGGCGTCGTTGCGGGCGTCCTGCTCAACAAGTCCAAGGCCAATGCCGCGGGCTGGGTCGTCATCACCTTCGCATGGGCGTTCGCGGTCTTCTCCGGCGTTGTCGTGTCGGGCCCGTACAGCGGCGCGCACCTCAACCCGGCCGTCACCCTCGGCCTCGCCATCAAGGGCGCGATCGGGTGGGACCAGGTCCCGGCGTACTGGCTCGCCCAGATGCTTGGCGCCATGATCGGCGCGACGCTCGTCTTCCTGCACTACTACCCGCACTGGGCTGAGACCGAGGACCCGGGCCTGAAGCTCGCCGTCTTCTCGACCGGCCCGGCGATCCGTTCACCGCTCTGGAACCTCGTCTCGGAGATCATCGGCACGTTCGTCCTGGTCTTCGTGATCCTGTGCTTCGGCAAGAACACCGCGAGCCTCGGCCCGTTGGCCGTCGCGCTCCTCGTCCTCGTCATCGGCATGTCGCTCGGCGGCACGACCGGATACGCGATCAACCCCGCCCGCGACCTTGGGCCGCGGATCATGCACGCCGTCCTGCCGATCCCCGGCAAGGGCAGCAGCGACTGGGAGTACGCGTGGATCCCGGTGGCCGGTCCGCTCATCGGCGGGGCGATCGCGGCAGCGTTCTGGGTCACGGTGTACCAGAACTACATCCTGAAGGCGTTCACGAACTGATCCGATCCCCAGCCGGGATCTTCGCGATCCCGAGCGCCGGCGGTTGCGGCCCCGCCCGCCGGCGCTCCGAAGTCTTCAAGCCGACATTCCCTGAGCATCGGTCGTTGACTCGCCATTGGAGGAGCGCATGAAGAAGCTCATCAACACCCCCGAGCGCGAGGTCGACGAGGCCCTCGCCGGCATGGCCGCGGCGCACCCCGACCTGATCCGGGTCGAGGAGCCGAACATCATCGTCCGCAAGGACGCGCCCCGCCCCGGCAAGGTGGGCGTCATCTCCGGCGGTGGCTCCGGTCACGAGCCGATGCACGGCGGCTTCGTCGGCCTCGGCATGCTCGACGCCGCCTGCCCCGGCGCCGTCTTCACCTCGCCCGTCCCCGAGCAGATGCTCGCCGCCACGAAGGCGGTCAACGGTGGTGCCGGCGTCCTTCACATCGTGAAGAACT
Organism: Chloroflexota bacterium; assembly: GCA_034435355.1. Taxonomy (GTDB): domain Bacteria; phylum Chloroflexota; class Limnocylindria; order Limnocylindrales; family CSP1-4; genus CTSoil-043. The sequence goes on along the minus strand of DAOTXE010000003.1, from coordinate 3,186 downwards.
ACACCGGCGACATCATGAACTTCGAGATCGCGGCCGAGATGGCGCAGGCGGAAGGGATCGAGGTCGCCTCGGTCGTGATCGCCGACGACGTGGCCGTGAAGGACTCGCTCTACACCGCGGGTCGCCGCGGAGTCGGCGGCACGGTGCTGGCCGAGAAGATCGTCGGAGCGGCCGCCGAGGCCGGTGCCGACCTCAAGACGGTCACCGCGCTCTGCCAGAAGGTCCAGGACAACGTCCGCTCGATGGGCATGGCCCTGACCTCGTGCACCGTCCCCGCCGCCGGAAAGCCGACCTTCGACATCTCCGACGCGGAGATGGAGATCGGGGTCGGCATCCACGGCGAGCCGGGCCGTCGACGGGAGGCGCTCAAGCCGGCCGACGAGATCGTCGAGATGCTCGTCACGCCGATCCTCGAGGAGGGAATCTTCGGGAGCGGCGACCGCGTCCTCGCCTTCGTCAACGGGATGGGCGGCACGCCGCTCATCGAGCTGTACGTGGCCTATCGCAAGGTCAACGAGATCCTCACGGGTCGCGGGATCACGATCGCGCGCAACCTGGTCGGGAGCTATATCACCTCGCTCGAGATGGCGGGCCTGTCGGTCACGCTGCTCAAGCTCGATGACGAGCTGCTCCGCTACTGGGACGCGCCGGTCAAGACCCCGGGGCTGCGTTGGGGAGTCTGATCACCGTGATCTCGACGGGCGACCTCTCGCGGTTCCTCGAGACGTTCGCCGACCGGATCCGCGCCGCCAAGGAGGAGCTGACGCAGCTCGACTCCGCCATCGGCGACGCGGATCACGGGATCAACATGGACCGCGGGATGACGGCCATCCTGGAGCTCCTGCCGGGGCTCCGTGACGGCGATGCCGGGACGCTCTTCAAGCAGACCGGGATGAAGCTCATCTCCACAGTCGGAGGGGCCAGCGGGCCTCTCTACGGGACCTTCTTCCTTCGCCTCGGCACCTCGTTCGGGGCGGCCACGGAGATCGGCCCCGCCGAGCTTGCCGCAGGGTTCCGGGCCGGGCTGGAGGGCGTCATCGCCCGCGGCAAGGCCGGGCTCGACGACAAGACGATGGTCGATGCCATGACGCCGGCCGTCGTGGCCCTCGAGGCGGGCATCGACGATCTCCCGGCTGCCCTCGACGCTGCCGCCCGTGCGGCGGCGGAGGGGCGTGACCGGGTGACGCCCCTCGTGGCCCGCAAGGGCAGGGCGAGCTATCTCGGAGAACGCTCCGCGAACCACCAGGATCCCGGTGCGACGAGCACCACGATCCTGTTCGAATCCCTTCGCGACGCTTTGCGCGCCGGCTAGGTCCGGCGGGCGCCAGCTAGATCCGCATGGAGAGCAACATGACAAAGTACGTCGGCGCGCTCGACCAGGGGACGACGAGCACCCGCTTCATGATCTTCGACCACGCCGGAGCGGTCGTGGCGGTCGATCAGAAGGAGCACGAGCAGATCTACCCGAAGCCGGGCTGGGTCGAGCACGATCCCAACGAGATCTGGACGCGGTCCGTCGAGGTCATCCGCGGCGCGCTCGCCAAGGCGGGCATCACCGCTGCGGATCTCGCGGCGGTCGGCATCACGAACCAGCGCGAGACCACGGTCGTGTGGGATCGCCATACCGGCAAGCCGGTCTACAACGCGATCGTCTGGCAGGACACCCGCACCGACCAGATCTGCGCCGCCCTGGCCGCCGATGGCGGCTCTGATCGCCTCCGGCCGAAGACCGGCCTTCCGCTGGCCACCTACTTCTCCGGCCCCAAGGTCAAGTGGATTCTCGACAACGTCGCGGGCGCCCGGGCCAAGGCCGAGGCCGGTGACCTCCTGTTCGGCAACATCGATACCTGGTGCATCTGGAACCTGACCGGCGGCACGTCGGGCGGCGTCCACGTCACCGATGTCTCGAACGCCAGCCGGACCCTTCTCTTCAACTACACCACGCTCGACTGGGATCCCGAGATCCTCGGGCTCATGGGCATCCCGCGGAAGATGCTCCCGAACGTCAAGGCCTCGTCCGAGGTCTATGGCACGGCGGTCGGCGACCTTGCAGGCGTTTCCGTCGCGGGCGACCTCGGCGACCAGCAGGCCGCCCTGTTCGGCCAGACGTGCTTCTCCGCCGGCGAGGCGAAGAACACGTACGGCACCGGCTGCTTCATGCTCCTCAACACGGGCGACAGACCCGTGCTCAGCGGCAGCGGCCTCCTGACCACGGTCGCCTACCGGGTCGGCGACGAGGCCCCCGTGTACGCCCTCGAAGGCTCGATCGCGGTGGCGGGCGCCCTCGTCCAGTGGCTGCGTGACAACATCGGCCTCATACCGGACTCGGCCTCCGTCGAGGAGCTGGCCCGAACCGTGGAGGACAACGGCGGGGTCTACTTCGTGCCCGCCTTCTCCGGCCTGTTCGCGCCGTACTGGCGGCCCGACGCCCGCGGCGTGATCGCGGGCCTGACCGGCTACGTGAATCGCGGCCATATCGCCCGGGCAGTCCTGGAAGCCACGGCCTGGCAGACGCGCGAGGTGCTCGACGCGATGAACGCCGACACCGGTGTTCCGCTCCGGGCTCTCAAGGTGGATGGCGGCATGGTCCACGACGAGCTGCTGATGCAGTTCCAGGCCGACGTCCTGGGAGTGCCTGTCGTCCGCCCTCGCGTTGCCGAGACGACGGCCCTCGGCGCGGCGTATGCCGCCGGGCTGGCCGTGGGATTCTGGAGCGGGACGGACGATCTGCGCGCAAACTGGTCGAGCGGCCGCGAGTGGCGACCGTCCATGGACGCCGCAACCCGAGACAAGGAGTACCGGCTCTGGAAGAAGGCCGTGACAAGGACATTCGACTGGATCGAATGACCCCGGAGGCGAGAGCCTTCGCAGGCGACGGGATCCGGCCGTGGCCCAGGCTGCGGGTTCGAAAAGGGGAAGAGCCGGAGGGGGCGGCTGCACCGGCGTCGGCAGGGGCGGCCGCCGGGGGCGAGTCCGCCTCGTTGGCCCGGGCGCTGCCGGGAACCTCCGAGGCTGGATCGGCCGCAGGGCACGACTTCTCGATCGAGGAGGCCGAGCCCGGGGCAGCCGCTCCCGGGGATGGTGGCGAGGCGATCGCCCACCTTCGGCCCGCACCGCCGCACGTGGTCGTCGTGGGTGGCGGCGGCACAGGGGCGGCCATCGCCCACGACCTCGCGCTCCGAGGCC
>DAOTXE010000002.1:0-59371 GCA_034435355.1 Chloroflexota bacterium | reverse complement strand
GGAAGGCGCTGTCCTGGCCGACGACCAAGGTGGTGGCCGCCGTAGCGGCGCGCGGACCCGCGGATGGGCGACCGCCGGCGGGACCGCCGGGGCTCCCCGAAGGTCACGGCGCGCGGGCGATGAACGCCATGACCTCATTCGCGGCCGCGTCGACCGCCGACTGGACGGGCGCCGTGAGCGTGTCGTCAAAGACGTCCTGCGGCACCGTGTCGACGGTGACCACGACCACGTCGTCCGGCAGGCGCGCGCCGACGGCTCGGCCGGCGGCCAGGGCAGACGCAAGTGATGCGTCGTGGGCGGAATCGAGGTACCCGAGCGGGCGGCCCGCAAGCTCCGCGAGCGAGAACGACCTGACCGTTCCTGGCTCGCCGTCGCTCAGGTACGAGTCGATGATGATGGCGCGATCGCACCCGACGAGCCGTTCCATGAGGGCGAGCCCGCCCACCGCCAGGCGTTCGACGGTCGCAGGCGCCGGTGACGGGTACGCGCTCAGGCGGCGCTCGACCTCGTCGGCCACGCGCCAGCCGACCCCGTCGTCCCCCAGGATCGGGTTGCCCAGGCCGATGACCAGGGTGGGCCCGGCCATCGGCGATCAGCAGAACTGGCGACGGACGTCGAGCACGCGACCGTCAGCGTCGCGGATCGCGACCTCAAGCGGCATCTGGCCCGGCAGGGAATGCGTCGCGCAACCAAAGCACGGGTCATAGGACCGGAACGCCATCTCGATCCGGTTCAGCAACCCGTCCGTGACCGTCCCGTGGTGGATCAGGTTGCGAGCTGCCTTGGCGACCGACAGGCTGATCGGCGCGTAGTTGTTCGTCGTCCCCACGACCAGGTTCACGCGGGTGAGAACTCCACGCTCATCCGTCCAGTAGTGGTGGGTGAGTGTCCCTCGCGGGGCCTCGACGGTCCCGACACCCTTCGTGGGCGCCTCGGTGGGGATCGTTCGGACATTGTCCGAGACCACCTCGGGGTCGGTCGCCAGCTCGACCCAGCGCTCGGCGGCATAGAGCAGCTCGATCAGGCGAGCCCAGTGCGTGGCGAGCCGCTGGTGGACAAGTCGCTTGCGGCCGTCCGCGGCGCGTGGGGCCAGGGTCGAGTAGAACCGCTCGTACTCGGCCTGGGCGAGTGGGGTGGCCATCCCGTCGGCGGCGTTGAGACGGCTCAGGGGCGTGGCGCAGTAGATGCCCGAGTCCTTGCCGTCCACGAATCCTTTCCAGCCGACCTGCTGGAGATACGGGAACTTGAGGTAGGTCCAGGGCTCGACACGCTCGGCGATCCAGTCCCGGTACTCGGCCGGCGCGTATTCACCGTGCAGCTCGCCATCGGGGGCGACGACCCGGATCCGGCCGTCGTAGAAGTTGACCTTCCCGGCCGGGTCGACCATACCCATGTAATAGGTCTCGTCGCGGTAGACGTTGCCCAGGATCAGCTCGAGGTAGGCCGGGTTGCCCAGGACCAGCCGGTCGAACAGGGCCAGGCTCGCCTGGCCGAACTCGACCGCCCACCGGCCCAGTCGCTCGATCTCAACCCGCTCCTCCTCCGTGATGCCCTTGGTGAGACCACCCGGGACGGCGGTGCAGGGGTGAACCTTGCGGCCACCGATGAGTTCGATGACGCGGTGTCCCGCCCGGCGCGCCTCGATGACCTGCCCGCCGATCTCCAGGCCGACGGTCCGGATCACGCCGAGCAGGTTGCGCTCCGAGGCCGGGGCGTCGGGCCCCACGACGAGGTCAGGCCCACCGAGAGCGTAGAAGTGGGTCGTGTGGTCGGCGACGAAGAACGCGCTGTACAGGAGCTCGCGAAGCAGCTTGGCAGGCCGGGGCGGATCGACGTGGTAGACGGCATCGGCAGCCTTGGCGGCCGCCATGTGGTGCGCCTCCGGACAGACACCGCAGATCCGGCTGGTGAGCAGCGGCATCTCCTCAACCGGCCGGCCCACGCAGAAGCGCTCGAAGCCGCGCATCTCGGGGACCTGGAAGTAGGCGTTTGCGACCTCGCCGTCGCTGTCGAGGAAGATCTCGATCCGGCCGTGGCCTTCGAGCCGCGTGATCGGGTCGATCGTCACTCGCTCCATCATCGCTCTCCTACCTCGCCGCGCCGGCGACGAGCTCGCGCCCGGCATCCGACTCCGCCGGCTCGACCGGACCGACCCCCAGGCCGTCGTCGCGCGCGGCAACGCCATGCCGCCCCCCGCGCAACGGCGAGGCTGCGAGCCCGAAGCGATAGAACTGGCCCACCGGGTCGGCGATGCCCGCCAGCGCCAGGTCGATGTCGAACGGATCGCGCGCTTCGACGATCGAGGCGAACGCGGACAGCAGGCGGGCGCCCTGGTCGCCCGTGCCGTCGGCCGATCCGTAGCAGCCGATGCACTGGGCCCCCGCGGCCGGGCAGAGGGCGCCACAACCGGAGCGCGTCGCCGGACCGTTGCAGGGGATGCCCTGCTCGAGGAGGCACAGGTTCGGGTCCACGTGCGCCAACGACTGGAGGCGAACGAACGCCGGCAGCCGCTTCTCGTGCCGCTCGCGGGTGCACTCGTCGCACACCGTCGACGTGCCGGCCCCGAGGACCGACCCCGGCGGCGGCAGCTCGGCCTTCCCGTCGAGGACCGCCATCACGACGTCCATGACCTCGGCGATCCGGGCGGTCTCCGGAGGGCAGCCGGGCACGTAGTAGTCGACCGGGACCACCTGGTCCAGGGTCCGGACGAGATGCTGGAACGTCGGCAGGTGGAGCTTTCCTTCCTGGACGGTCATGCGTGTCACCGGGCGCACGCCGTCGGGGTTCACCGTGGAGAGCCCGTCGTCGTAAACGGCGGCGTAGATCTCGGCGGGACTGGACAGGTTGGCCAGCCCGGGGATGCCGCCCTCGGTTGCGCAGGCACCGAAGGCAACAAGCAGCTGGCTCTTGCGGCGCAGCAGTCGGGCGATCTCCTCGTTCTCGGAGTTGCGAATGCCGCCGCTGAACAGGGTGAGCAGGATCGACTTGTCCGGCATCGCCTCGAGGTCGGCGTACTTCACGTCGACGACGGCCGGCCAGAACGCGATCTCGAAGCGGGCCGCCACGTCCAGCAGCTTCTCGTTGAGGTTGAGCACGGCGATGTCGCAGCCGCCGCAGGCGGCTCCCCAGTACATCGCGAAGCGAGGCCGCGCGTCGCCCGTCATGCCATCACCTCGTCGGCCACCGCGGCCGGCATCGTCGCGGCGATCGCCGCCGTGACCCCTTGCGCGATCTCCTCGGGCTCCGTCGAGCGGGGCCCGGCTGCCGCTGGGCCACCGCCCCAGTGCAACGGCCCGAGCTCCCGGACCTCCTCGACGAAGGAGCTGAATTCGCTGGCCAGCCGCGCACCCTCCGCAGCGCTGGCCCACACGAGCCTGAGGCGCTGCACCTCCAGGCCCAGCCCGGCCATGGTCCGCTTCAGCAGCTGGAAACGGCGCAGCGCGTAGTAGTTCTGCTCAAGGTAGTGGCAGTCGCCCGGCCAGCAACCGGTCACCAGCACGCCGTCCGCGCCGCGCGCGAACGCCTCGAGCACGAACGCCGGATCGAGCCGTCCCGAGCACATCAGCCGGACGAGGCTGATGTTGGGCGGGTACTTCAGGCGCGCGGTCCCGGCCAGGTCGGCCGCACGGTAGCTGCACCAGTTGCACGTGAAGCCGATGATCACCGGCTCGAAGGGGGCCCCGTCCGGGCGCTCGCCTGCAACGTGGCTCATGCCAGCACCGCCTCTCGCTGCAGCGCCACGGCTGGGCTGGCGAGCAGCCCGCGGATCTGGGCCAGCACCTGGGCATCACTGAAGCCCGTGCCGTGGATCGCCCCGGCCGGGCAGGCGGCGACGCAGGTGCCACACCCCTGGCAGAGCGCCGTGATCACCTCCGACAGCGCAGTCTCCTCGTGGAACCGGATGGCATTGAACGGACAGATCGCGTTGCAGATGCGGCAGCCGGAGCATCGTGTCTCATCCACGCTGGCGCGGACCGGCTCGAGCAGCATCTCGCCCGCCTGGATGCGCGTCAGCACCCGGGCGGCTGCCGCCGCCCCCTGGGAAACGGATGAGGGAATGTCCTTGGGGCCGGTGGCGCAGCCAGCCGCGAACACGCCCTCGGTCATGGTGGCGATCGGATCGAGCTTCGGGTGCCGCTCGGTGATCCAGCCGTCGGAGCTGCAGGTGATCCCCATCAGTCGGGCGACGTCCCGCGCGTCGTGCGCGGGCTCCAGGCCGCACGAGAGCACCACCATGTCGACCGGGATACGGCGCTGGCGCCCGGCGAGCGTATCCTCGACCTGGATGATGAGCCGGCCGGCCTGGTCCGCCTCGTCGGGCCGCAGCGAGTCGCTCACCTCGGCCACGCGACCCCGCACGAAGATCGTCCCCTCCTCCAGGACCCGCTGGTAGAACTCGTCGTACGCCTTGCCGGGCGTCCGGATGTCGATGTAGAACTCGTAGACCGTCGCCCCGGTCCGCTCCTTCACGAGGTGCGCGAACTTCAGGCTCTGCATGCAGCAGATGGCGGAGCAGTACGAGTTGTAGTTGCGGTCGCGGCTGCCGACGCAGTGGATGACCCCGACCGTCTTTGGCGCGGTCACCCCGTCGCGCAGGACCACGCGGCCCTCGGTGGGCCCGGAGGCATTGCTCAGGCGCTCGAACTCGAGGCTGGTGAACACGTTCGCCAGGCGGCCGTAGCCGTACTGCTCGACACGGCGCGGGTCGAACAGCTCGTAGCCGGTCGCGACCACGATGTTGCCGACCTCGAACGTGACGAGCTCGTCCTGCTGGTTGAAGTCGATCGCGTTGGTCGGACACAGCTTCTCGCACGCGCGGCACGTCCCACGCTCGAAGAAGGTGCAGTTGTCACGGTCGATGACCGGGAACTTGGGAACGGCCTGGGGGAAGGGCACGGCGACCGCCTTGCGATAGCCGATCCCGGCCTCGAAGGTATCGTCGATGACCCGCGCCGGGCATTTCTCCTCGCAGATGCCGCAGCCGGTGCACAGGCTCGTGTCCACGTAGCGCGCCTTCTGGCGGACGGTGACCGAGAAGCTCCCGACGTAGCCAGACACGTTCACGACCTCGCTCCAGGTCATGAGCGTGATGTTCGGGTGGTTGCCGGCCGTGACCATGCGCGGGGTGAGGATGCAGGCGGCGCAGTCGAGCGTCGGGAAGGTCTTGTCGAACTGGGCCATGTGGCCGCCGATCGATGCCTGGCGCTCGACGAGATAGACGCGATGCCCGGCGTCGGCCAGCTCCAGGGCGGCCTGGATGCCGGTGATGCCGCCGCCCACGACGAGCGTCGACGCGTTGATGGGAACCCGGATCGGCTCAAGCGGCACCGACTGGCGCACCCGCTCCACGCCGCTCGTGACGATGGCCTTCGCTTTTGCCGTCGCCATGGCGTGGTCGGTGTGCACCCACGAGACGTGCTCGCGGAGCGAGACCAGCTCGCACAGGTACGGGTTGAGCCCGGCGCGGGCGCACGCACCGCGGAACGTCGCCTCGTGCATGTGCGGCGAGCAGGCGCCCACCACCACACCGGTCAGACCCTGCTCGGCGATGTCCTTCTCGATCAGCTCCTGTCCGAGGCTCGAGCACATGAACTTCGAATCCCGGGCCACGACGACACCGCGTCCGGCGAGCGCGTCGCCCGCGAAATCGCGGACCGCCTCGACGTCAACGACGCCGGCGATGTTCGTCCCGCAGTGGCAGATGTAGACCCCGATCCGCTCCGCCTGGCTCATGGTCGGTTCTCCTTGCCCGGCATTCGCGGCATCGGCAACGCCTTGGAGCGTCGGCTTCGGGCCTGGCGGGCGACCTCGGCCGCCCCGGCAGCAGCCGCATCAACGTCCGCCTGCGGAACCTCGATCCCGATCCGGGCGAGCGCCGGCCCCGCATCGACGAGCTCCGTCCCGATCGACACCTCGCTCGCGGTCGCGCCGAAGCTGAGGCCCATGAGCTGCGTGAAGAACAGGATCGGCATCGAGTAATGGGTCCGGAAGTACCGGTTCATCTCGCCCTGGTAGGCGTCGACGTTCATCTGGCACATCGGGCAGACCGTGGCCATGATGTCCGCGTGCCGGGCAGTCGCCTCGTGGACGAGACGTCGAATGAGCTCGAACCCGGTCCCGGGGCTGATCTGCGTCATGTGACCGCCGCAGCAGTCGGTCTTGAGCGGGAAGTCGATCACCTCGGCGCCCAGCGCTTCGAGCAGCCGGTCGAACACCAGCGGGTGCTCGCGGATCGGCCAGCGCTCGTCCAGGTCCGGGCGCGTGAGCATGCAGCCGAGATAGGGCGCGACCCGCAAGCCGCTGAGCGGTCGCGACACGCGGCCGGCGATCGCGTCCAGCCCGACATCGTCGACCAGGACGTCGAGGAGGTGGCGTACCCGCACGGCCCCCGGGGTGTAGTGGAGGCCGGCAGCGCCGAGGGCCTCGTTCACGCCTCGGGCGAGCACGGAATTGTCGCGCAGGTAGGCGTCGGTCTTGGCCAGGTTGAGGTAGCAGGCGCTACAGGGGGCGACGACCGTCTCCACGCGGCGCGCACGCACTTCACCGGCCGCCTTGACGGCCTCGACGCCGCCGGCCGCCGCCCCCTCGGAGCCGGCGATCGAGCCCGATTGCGCCTCCGCCAGGGCGAGGTTGCGCCCGATGAGGGCGTGAGACCGGAACAGGCTGATCCCCGCGTACTCCGTCGCGCCGCAGCAGTTCCAGTCGTCGATCTCCTGCAGGCGCACGCCGAGGACGTTGCACACGACGTCGAGCGACGCCTGGTAGGCCCGGGCGGTGCCCTCCATCGAGCATCCCGGGTAGTACAGGAACGTGTTCATTGGGCGGCCTCCAGCGCCTCGGCACGATCGAGAATCGCACGCAGCCCGTCGACTCCGCGGATCCGCTTGGGCATCAGCCCGATGCGACCACGTGCGAACATCCCGATGCCCATCGGGGCCATGCTCGGGAGCCGCCGGACCTGGTGGCGCAGGTAATGCCGTGCCACGAGGCCCACCTCGAAGCTCCGGCCGTACGTCGAGATGTTCTCGACGAAGACGCGCGAGAACTCGGGCGCCTTGGAATCCGGACTGGAGCCGGTCCTGGCCGCGATCCCCTTGAGGGCGTACATCACATCGGTGATGTGGACGTCCTGCGGACAGCGGACGACGCAGAAGTGGCACGAGACGCACATCCAGGGCGTGTTGCTGGCGAGCACCGCGTCCCGCATCCCGGCCCGGATCATCGCGAACAGCATCCGCGGGGTGTGGTCCATGTCCGCGGCCGAGGGGCACGAGCCACCGCAGGTGCCGCACTGGATGCACATCTGCAGGCGCGACTGGCCCCCGGCCGCGCTGGAAACCTCGGCGAGGAAGCGGTGGTCGAGTCGACCGACGGCACCGGGTCGAATCTGCGTGCTCACGTCACGACCGCCCGGCTGCCGGGATTGAGCCGTCAGGCGCCCAGGACGCCCGTCGCCCGCCGTCGATCGAGAGGGCCATCTTCGCCTCCACGCCACGCGTGCTCCGCGCACATGGCGCGCAGCGCACGACCCGGGAAGGAGGGACGCCCTGAGCCGACGGCCTGGTCCAGCGTGGGTGACGCGAGCCGCCGGTCAGATCGATCCGGGCACCTGCCACTCTGATCGGATCGGCTTACACCGCCGCCCTGCCGGCGTGTCCTGGCTCCCACGGTGTACGGCCCGATCCGCCACGTCTAACTGCGACCGACGATCGCTCCCGGGCAGCCCGGGCGGCCAGTGCCAGTCGGCCCCGGATGCAGGCCCGGACGGCTCTCGACGGGCCTGCCTCCGGACATGGCTGGCGCGATCGCGCCGCGAGCGAAATCCGGCCCGCCGGCGTCAGCTGCCGGCCGATGCAGGACCAGCGAGCGGGCCTCGCTCCAGCCAGGCGAGCCACGCGTCCAGCCCCTCTCCGGTCGTCGCGGAGACGCCGAGGACTGGGACCCGGGGGTTCAGCAGCCGAACGTCCCCCTCGAAGAACGACCGGTCGAACGAAAGGTAGGGCAGGAGGTCGACCTTGTTGAGCAGGATGAGGTCGGCTTCCTCGACCAGGTAGGGGTGCTTGGCCGCCTTGTCGTCGCCCTCGGTGAGACTGAACAGGCCGACCTTGGTGGACTGGCCCAGGTCGAAGCCGACCGGGCAGATCAGGTTCCCCACGTTCTCGATGAAGAGCAGGTCAACGGCGCCCAGGTCGATCCCGGCGAGCGCGTCCCGGACCTGGTTCGCCTCCAGGTGACAGCCCTGGCCGGTCGAAATCTGGACAACCTGGTCGCACCATCGGGCGAGGCGGTCTCCGTCCCGGCGGGTCGCGAGGTCTCCGACGAGGACGGCCGGGCGCCGCCGTCCGTGCAGTGCGCGGAGGGTCGCCTCGAGAAGCGCCGTCTTGCCGCTCCCGGGCGACCCGATCAGGTCGACCGAGAAGATCCCCCGTCGCTCCAGCTGGGCACGGTTCGCAGCGGCGACCTCGTCGTTCGCCTCCAGCACCCGCTCCACGAGCGGGACCCGGGTGGTCTTCCCGGCCTCGGGCATCTCAATCCTCCTCGGCCTCGACGGTGAGCGCGACCAGGTCGAGCTCGTCCCCGGCGGACGGCTTCGGCGCCGGGTCTCCGCAGGCGCAGGCGACGAACGGGACCGGGCTGGTCCACGTGCGACCGCAGGTCGAGCAGGTGATGGACCACGGGCGGAGGTCGACCTGCAGGACCGAACCCTCGAGGGGCGTGCCGTGGGTCACGGCGTCCCAGCACATCCGGAGCGCGTCCGGCTCCAGCCCGCGAAGCGCGCCGACGCAGATTTCCACCTCACGCACGCGCCCGGATGGTGGCGCGTGGCGCTGCACCTGGGCGGCCAGCGCCTCGGCGATCGAGAACTCGTGCACGCTCAGCATCGTAGCGTGCCCCGCCCGATCGGCCCCCGGACGACTCGGCCCGTCCATGTCGGGCCGTCCGGCACGTGTCGAGGGGCCGATCTACAAGCGGCCAAACGCGGCCGGGTGGATACCCTGTCGATTGGCACAGCACGGCAGTCCAAGCGGCCGAGTGGGCCGTGGACGCGGGAGTTGATGGCGCCGGGCGGCCCCCGGGCCTGGACGGGACATGGCACACATCCTTCTGGTGGACGACGACGCGGACCTGGTCGCGCGGAACAGGGCCGCTCTGGAGGCGGACGGACATGCCGTGGCCACGGCCCGGACGACGGCCGACGGGCTCGCCGCCACGCGGCGCGAGACGCCCGATCTCGTCGTCCTCGAGGCGATGCTAGACGGGACGACAGCAGGCTTCGACCTTGCCCGAAAGTTCGCCCGCGACTTCCCCGGGTTGTCGCTGATCATGCTCAGCCGGGTGGACGAGTTCATCTCGGCCCGCGAGCTTGCCGCCCAGGACCGGGACGACGGATGGATACCCGTCGCACGCTTCATGGAGAAGCCGGTCTCGCCGGACGTCCTCGTCTACGAGGTGGACCATCTCCTCGAGGCGGCGCACTGATGCCGGACGGGACACGGTGCGCCTGAGATGAGCGCGCTCGTGGTCGTCCTGGTCGCCTTCCCGCTCGTCATCAGCGGTGGGCTGCTCGTCGTCACCCAGGGCGCCCTTCGGAATGCCATCGTCGTCGGTGCGTGCGTCGTTGTGGCTGCGGCGTCGCTGCTGACCGTCTTCACCTTCGGCAACGGCGATGCGATCTTCTTCGGGCTGCCGGGCGGCTTCACGCCCGGTCACCTGGTGCTCGTGGCGGAGGCGGCCATCGCCGTCTTCGTCGTGGTGGTCAGCCTGCAGAACGGGCGCGTGGTTGCACCGATCATGGCCCTCGCCCAGCTGGGGATCGCGCTCTACCTGGACCTGGGCGGCCACTTGCCGGCGTCGGACCCGGCGCGGCTTTTCTGGTTCGACCGCCTGACCATGGTGATGGTCCTGGTGATCGGGATCGTGGGGCCGCTGATCTGCATCCATGCGCTCGGGTACATGCGCGATTACCAGCGCGCGAACCCGATGATCCGTGGCCGGCGCACCTCCTTCTTCTTCCTCCTGTTCCTGTTCCTCGGGGCAATGTTCGGGCTGGTCGTCTCCAATGATCTCCCGATGATGAGCGTGTTCTGGGAGATCACGACCATCTGCTCGTTCCTCCTGATCGGCTACACGCGGACGGAGGAGACGATCGGCTATGCCTTCGACGCGCTCAACATGAACCTGCTCGGCGGGCTGGGCTTTTCGGTGGCCATGCTTCTGCTGGCCGGCCAGCCCGACGGCATGGACCTGGCCAGGCTGACCGCCGGACCGGCAGGGTCGGCGCTCCTCCCGGCGATCGCGCTGCTCTCCCTGGCCGGGATCACGAAGAGCGCCCAGATGCCCTTCTCGTCGTGGCTCCTCGGTGCGATGTACGCACCCTCCCCCACCTCGGCCCTGCTCCATTCGAGCACCATGGTCAAGGCCGGCGTCTTCCTGCTACTGCGCCTCTCGCCGGCCATGGCGGGGTCGGCCGTCGGCACGCTGGTCGCGTTCGTCGGCCTGCTCACGTTCCTCTTCGCCTCGATGGTGGCGGTGACCGAGCGGAACACGAAGAAAGTGCTCGCCTACTCCACGATCGGGAGCCTCGGCCTGATCGTGGGGTGCGCCGGGATCGGCACACCCGAGCTGGTCTGGGTGGGCGTGATGATCGTGATCTTCCACGCGGTGGCCAAGGCGCTCCTGTTCCTCGTCGTGGGAACCCTGGAGAACCGGCTCTACACCAAGGACATGGAAAACTTCGACACCCTGCTCAGCCGCATGCCGCGGGCGAGCGTCCTGGCCCTGACGGGGATCGCCGGCATGTTCATCGCGCCGTTCGGCATCGTGGTCGCGAAGTGGACCGCGATCCGCGCGTTCCTCGAGGTCCCCGGTTTCGCGGGCGCCGCCTTCCTCATCATCATGGCCTTCGGCAGCTCGCTGACGATCTTCTACTGGGGCAAGCTCCTGATCAAGATCCTCTCGATGCGCGCCATCGAGCCGTACGAGCGCTCCGTCGAGGACCGCGTCACGCGCTACGAGTGGTTCTCCGAGATCGTCCTCGCCGTCGGCGTGATCGGCGTGGCCGCGGGCCTCGGGTGGATCTCCGACCATGTGGTCGGGCCGTACGCACTCGAGGCATTCGCCGCGACGCCGCGGGTCTTCCTCGCCCTCAGCCCGGCCATGGTGGTCGTCATGCTCGCCGCGGTCCTCTTCCTGCCGGCGCTCGCGCTGTGGGCCTCGAGACGAGAGGACTACGACCTCGCCGACTTCTACACGAGCGGGCGCACGGCGAACGCGAGCCACCTGATGGGTGCCGCGCTGGGCGGGACGCGGACCGTGACCCTGCGCAACTACTACCTCGAGGGCGTGATCGACGGCGCGCTGGTCTTCCGCGCCGGAGTCGTCCTCTGCGGGGCCATCCTCACCGCGATGGTCGTGGTCGGCATGGTGCTGCGCGCATGAGCCCGATCGTCTACAGCCTGCTCTTCGTCGTCGTCGGCCCGCTCTTCGGCGGCCTCCTCGCCGGGGTCGACCGGATCGTGAGCGCCCGGATGCAGGGCCGCGTCGGGCCGCCGCTGCTGCAGCCGTTCTATGACGTGGGCAAGCTGTTCGAGAAGCAGGCGCGGCGGATCAACCCGGTGGTGGAGCCGCTCCTCCTCGGACATGTCGGGTTCATGGCCGCGGCAGGCGCGCTCGCCCTGGGGGGCACCGACCTGATCTTCATCGCCTTCGTGTTCGCCCTTGCGGCCCTCTGCCTCGTCCTCGCGGCCGGCTCGGTCAACTCGCCCTACAGCTTCGCGGGCGCCGAGCGCGAGCTTGTCGTCCTGCTGGCCTCGGAACCGTTCTTCATCCTCATGCTGGCGGCCATCTGCAAGGTGACCGGTGCGAGCACGTTCGGGGGCGTCCTCGCCTCGCCCGTGCTCGTCGCGCTGGAGCTTCCCGGCGTGCTCCTGGCCTTCCTGTTCGTGGCGACCATCAAGCTGCGCAAGTCGCCGTTCGACATCTCGACCTCCCACCACCCCCACCAGGAGCTGGTCAGCGGGCTGACGTCGGACATGTCGGGGCGCCTGCTCGCCTACGTCGAGATCGCCCACTGGTACGAGTCCGCGCTCCTGTGCGCGTTCGTCGTCCTCTTCTTCAACTGGAGCGTGCCGCTCGGGCTGCTCGCCTTCGTGGTCGCCTACGGTCTCGAGGTCCTTGTCGACAACTCGACTTCGCGGGCCAAGTGGCAGCTCGTGCTTCGCTCCACGTGGGCAGTCACGCTGCTGTTCACGGGCGGCAACGTCCTCGCGCTCTTCCTCCTGGGCAGGTGAAGCCGGTGTCCCTCTTCAAGCGTTCCCCCTGGATCCTCCACTACGACGGATCCAGCTGCAACGGCTGCGACATCGAGGTCCTGGCCTGCCTGACGCCGCTCTACGACGTCGAGCGCTTCGGGATCGTGAACACCGGCAACCCGAAGCACGCGGACATCCTGCTCGTGACGGGCAGCGTGAACGAACGGAACATCGAGATCATCCAGAACCTCTACCGGCAGATGCCCGATCCGAAGGTCGTCGTCGCGGTCGGGGCCTGCGCCTGCTCGGGCGGCATCTTCGCCCGCGCCTACAACATCCAGGGCGGCATCGACCAGGTGGTCCCGGTGGACGTCTACGTCCCCGGCTGCGCCGCCCGGCCAGAAAGCATCATCGACGGCGTGGTCTCCGGCATCGCGGCGCTCGAGCAGAAGCGGAAGCGGAGCGCCTGATGGACAGGGAAGCATTTCTCGCCCGGGTGGGCACCTACCATGCCGACGGCTGGAGGCTGGCCATCATCAACGCCACGAGCGTTCTCCCCGCGGAGGGCCTCGAGCATGGCGCCGTCGATATCAGCTGGTCGTTCGCGCGGGGCCGGACCCTCGAGCACCTGCGCGTGCAGGTCCTGCCCGGCGAGGAGGTCCCGAGCGTCTCGGCTTTCTTCGGCGCGGCGTTCCTCTACGAGAACGAGATCCGGGAGCTCTTCGGCGTGACCGTGACGGGGATCGGGCTCGACCTGCGGGGCCAGCTCTACAAGACCTCGAGCATCGTGCCCTTCGCGCCCAGCGCGATCCGGGCCCGACTGGACGCCCTCGGAAGGACCGACGCACCCCCGAAACATGAAGGGGCGGGGAACAAGGCATGAAACGGACCGTCGTGCCCATGGGCCCGCAGCACCCGGTGCTGCCCGAGCCGATCGTGCTCGACCTCGTCCTCGAGGACGAGAAGGTGGTGGACGCCATTCCCACCATCGGCTACATCCACCGTGGCCTGGAGGCGCTCGTCGAGCGGGTCGAGTTCACCGAGTTCGGCTACGTCGTGGAGCGGATCTGCGGCATCTGCAGCTTCATGCACGGCATGGGGTACGCCGTCGCGATGGAGAAGATCATGTCCGTGGAGGTCCCGGAGCGCGCGAGCTGGTTGCGCCTCATCTGGGCCGAGATGTCACGGATCCACAGCCACCTGCTGTGGCTGGGCCTCGGCGCGGATGCCTTCGGCTTCGAGAATCTCTTCATGCACTGCTGGCGAACGCGCGAGGCCGTCCTCGACATCTTCGAGAAGACGACCGGCGGCCGCATCATCTTCTCCGTCAACCGGATCGGCGGCGTGCGCCGCGACATTTCGGACAGCGAGCTCGCGGCGATCGTCACCCGGCTGGAGGAGCTCGGGGCCGGCTTCGCCGAGACCGCCCGGATCTTCGAGACCGACCCGTCGATCCGCCACCGTCTGTCCGGAGTGGGGATCCTGAGCCGGGAGGACGCGCATGCCGTCGACGCGGTCGGCCCGATGGCCCGCGCCTCCGGCATCCCGCTGGACACCCGCCTGTCCGGCACGCACCTGTACGACCGCCTCGACTTCTCACCCGTGCTCGAGACGGCCGGGGACTGCCTGGCCCGGGTGGTCGTCCGGGTCCGCGAGATCTCGCAATCGATCGACCTCATCCGCCAGGCGGTGGCCCGAATGCCGAGGGGCGACGGCCTCCCGATCGAGGTCAAGGTGCGTGGCCTGCCGACCGGCGAGACGTTCGAGCGGCTCGAGCAGCCCCGCGGCGAGGTCATCTACTACATCCGGGCGAACGGCACGAAGTACCTCGAGCGCTTCCGTGCGCGCACGCCGACCTTCGCCAACATCCCGGCGATGATCAAGCTCGTGAAGGGCTGCGACCTGGCGGACGTCCCGAACATCATCATGACCATCGACCCCTGCATCAGCTGCACGGAGCGCTGAGATGGCGAACCCCTTCAACCTGCCGATGGTCGGACGATCGCTGCGGAACCTGGTCTCCCGCCCGGTGACCCGCCGCTACCCGACGGAGACGCGTCCGCACTTTGCGGGCACCCGGGGGACGCTCGAATTCGATATCGACACCTGCGTCTTCTGCGGCCTGTGCGCGCGTCGCTGCCCGACGGTCGCGCTCACCTGCTCGCGCGAGGATCGGTATTTCGCGATCGAGCAGCTCCGCTGCATCGCCTGCGGCGTGTGTGTCGACCTCTGCAACAAGGACAGCCTCCGGATGTCGATGGATGCGCCCCACGTTCACGTCCGCTCCGGGGCCCCGGGCGACCCGCGCCCCGGGCACCAGGAGTGGCACCAACAGCAGCCCACGGCCGGCGGTCCCCCCGGCCCGGGCGACGCGACCGGCGGCACTGCCGCCGCGGCCGTCTAGGCGGCTCCGGGCTCCGGCCCGGCCAGTCAGCAGGAGCGAGGACATGGCCAGCACGATCACGGACGACTGCATCGGGTGCGGGAACTGCGAGCCCGAGTGCCCCTGCGGGGCCATCTCGAAGGCGGACGACGTGTACGTCGTGGATCCCGAGATCTGCGGCGATTGCGTCACCTCGGGCGGCTGCGTCGGCGTCGAGATCTGCCCGACCGAGGCGATCATCCCGGCCGCGGCCGCGGCGGCCATCTCCGCCTGAGGTCGCGCGGGCGAACCCACGCCCGGGAAGCCGGGCCGGCCGAACCGCGCCCGCCGCAGGGTTGGCCCGAGGCCCGGCGGGCGTGTGACATTCGGCCCGAGATCCATGCACCCTTGCGCATGGATCGAATCCTGCAGGACGCGCATCATGGTGCCAACATCGCACCAGACCCGGAGTTTCCATGCACACCGTCATCGAGCGGACCCAGCTCTCCCCCAACGTGACGCGCCTCGTGATCGAGGCGCCCCGCATCGCGGAGATTCGCCAGCCAGGCCAGTTCGTGATCGTCCATCGCGCCCCCGGCGCCGAGCGGATCCCGCTCACGATCGCCGATGCCGACCCCGGGCGGGGCACGATCACGCTCGTCATCCAGGCCGTCGGCAAGAGCACCGAGGACCTCGTGGCCCTCCAACCGGGCGAGGCGATCGCCGACGTTGCCGGTCCTCTCGGCAGGGCGACGGAGCTGCTCGAGCACGGACGCGTGGTGTGCGTCGGCGGCGGCGTCGGGACGGCCGTGGTCCACCCGATCGCGCTCGGGCTCGCTGCCAACGGCGTCGAGGTGATCAGCGTGATCGGCGGCCGCTCCAGGGAGTGGGTCATCTTCGAGGACGAGCTCCGGCGCGCCGGCGACGTCATCACCTGCACCGACGACGGGAGCTACGGGAGGCACGGCTTCGTCACGGACGCCCTCCGCGACGTGATCGAGGCCGGTGGCGTGGACGCCGTGTACGCCGTCGGCCCGGTCCCCATGATGCGGGCGGTTGCCGAGCTGACCCGCCCGTACGGTGTCCCGACCTTTGCCTCGCTCAACGCGATCATGCTGGACGGAACGGGGATGTGCGGCGGCTGCCGGGTGGCCGTCGGCGGGAAGACCGTCTACGCCTGCGTGGACGGACCCGAGTTCGATGCCCACCAGGTCGACTTCCGCGAGCTCGCCGACCGGCTGGGTACCTACCGGGACTTCGAGGCACGTGCCCTCGAGGTCGCGCACCGCCGCGCCGCGGCCACGGAGTCAGGAGGAGCCGGGGAGGCCGCCGCCGGGCCGTGCCTGATCCCGGGAATCGCGAGCGCCGCCGAGAGACAGGAGGCGGCCGCGGCCGCTGGAAACCGCATCGCATGACCGACCAGCCGAACCCGGACCCTCGAATCGAGGAGCCGGGCGCGTCCCACGGCGAGCCGGCCTTCACCCCGGCATTCGACCATCCGCTCCTCCCGAAGGAACGGATGACGATCGACCGTACCCACATGCCCGAGCAGAACGCGCTCCTGCGTGCGGCCAACTTCCGCGAGGTGAACCTGGGCTACTCCCAGCAGCTCGCGATGCTCGAGGCCGAACGCTGCCTCCAGTGCAAGAACCCGGTCTGCATCGAAGGCTGCCCCGTGCGCGTGAACATCCCGCTCTTCATCGAGCGGCTCCGCGTGGGGGACATGGACGGGGCGGCGGCGTCGCTGCTCGACGACAACGCACTCCCCTGCGTCACCGGGCGGGTCTGTCCCCAGGAGATCCAGTGCGAGGGACGCTGCGTCCGGGCCAAGAAGGGCGCCTCGGTCGCGATCGGCTCCCTCGAGCGGTTCGTGGCCGACTGGGCGATGGCCCACCCGGAGCGTTCGAAGCCCGACCCGGAGACCACCTCCGGGCGCTCGGTGGCCATCGTCGGCTCGGGCCCGGCGGGCCTCACGGCGGCCGGTGAGCTGGTCAAGAAGGGCCACGACGTGACCGTCTTCGAGGCCTTCCACGCCGCCGGCGGCGTCCTCATCTACGGGATCCCCGAGTTCCGGCTCCCCAAGGACATCGTCCAGCAGGAGGTGGACCGGCTGCAGTCGGCCGGCGTGAAGATCGAGACGAACGCGATCATCGGGCGAACCTACACCCTGCGGGAGCTGCGCGACCGGTTCGACGCGGTCTTCCTCGCCGTCGGGGCCGGGCTGCCGGTGTTCATGAACGTGCCCGGCGAGAACTACAAGGGCGTCTACTCGGCCAACGAGTACCTGACCCGCGTCAACCTGATGGGTGCGTGGAACCCGGAGTCGGACACGCCCGTCCTGCGCGGCCACCGGGTCGTGGTCGTCGGCGGCGGGAACGTCGCGATAGACTCCGTGCGGACCGCCAAGCGGCTCGGGGCCGACGAGGCGACGATCGTCTACCGGCGCGGCATGGCCGAGCTGCCCGCCCGCGTCGAGGAAGTCCATCACGCCGAGCAGGAGGGAATCCGCTTCGAGCTGCAGGTCGCCCCGCTCGAGGTGATCGGCGACGAGAACCGCTGGGTCACGGGGATCCGGTGCATCCGGATGGAGCTGGGCGAGCCCGACGCGTCCGGCCGGCGCCGCCCGATCCCGATCGCGGGCTCCGAGTTCGTCATCGACTGCGAGATGGTCGTGGTCGCCATCGGGACGCGCTCGAACCCACTGCTCACCGCGTCCGAGCCCGATCTCGCCCTGAACAAGGAGGGCTACATCGTCACGGACGAGCACGGCATGGCGTCGCTCCCGGGGGTCTTCGCGGGCGGCGACATCGTGCGCGGGGCCGCAACCGTGATCCTGGCGATGGGCGACGGCAAGCGCGCCGCCGGCTCCATCGAGGCCTGGCTGCGCGGGGAGTACCCGCCGGCGGACGAGGCGCTCTCGACCTCCCCGGCGGCCGCCGCGCACCAGGCGTAGCAGCCCCCCGACGCCGGGCGGCTGCTACGGCCGTTACAGGCGGGGGAGGGCGGCGTCCAGCTTGTCGGTGATGTAGCGCGTGACCTGACCAGCGGAGATCCGCTCCTGGGTCATGGCATCGCGATCGCGGACCGTGACGTTGCCGTCCGCGAGCGAGTCAACGTCCACCGTGACGCACCACGGCGTGCCGATCTCGTCCTGGCGGCGGTAGAGCTTGCCGATTGCGGCCGTGTCGTCGTAGACGGCCATCGTGTACCGCTTGAGGTCGTCCTTGATCCGGTGGCAGAGCTCGACGATCTCGGGACGCTTCTTGAGGAGCGGCAGCACGGCGACCTTGTACGGCGCGAGATCCGGATGGAACCCCAGCACGACCCGCTTCTCGCCCCGGACCTCCTCCTCGCGGTAGGCGTCGATCAGGAAGGTGAAGGCGGCGCGGTCGGCACCTGCCGACGTCTCGACGATCCAGGGGATGAAGTGCTCGCCGGTTGCCTGGTCGAAGTACTCCAGGTTCTCGCCCGACTCCTTGGAGTGGCGGCCCAGGTCCCAGTCGCCGCGGTTGTGGATGCCCTCGAGCTCCTTCCAGCCGAACGGGAAGCGGTACTCGACGTCGATGGCCTTCTTCGCGTAGTGCGCCAGCTCATCGGGGCGGTGCTCGCGGAATCGGAGCCGCTCGGGCGCCACGCCATAGGCCTCGTACCAGGCCCTGCGCTGCGGCAGCCAGGCTTCGAAGTACTCCGCGGCGGTCTCGGGCCGGACGAAGTACTGCATCTCCATCTGCTCGAACTCGCGCATCCTGAAGACGAAGTTCCCGGGGCTGATCTCGTTGCGGAACGCCTTGCCGATCTGGGCGATCCCGAACGGCACTTTCTTGCGCGCGGTGTCGCGCACGTTCCGATAGTTGACATAGATGCCCTGGGCCGTCTCCGGCCGCAGGTAGACGACCGCCGCCTCGTCCTCGACGGGGCCGAGAAAGGTCTTCAGCATGAGGTTGAAGCGCCGGGGCGCTCCGAGCGGGCCGCCATCGTTGGGGCACACCAGGCCGAGGCGCGCGATGATCGCCGGGTCGAGCAGGTCCTTCGGCCCAAGGTCCTCCGTGCCGGCGAACTCGTCGACCCGGAACCTGCGCTTGCAGGTCGCACACTCGACCATCGGGTCGTTGAACTCGGCCACGTGGCCGGAGGTGACCCAGATCTGGGGGTGCATGAGGATCCCCGAGTCGAGCCCGACGATCTCGTCACGACCCTGGACCATCGCCCGCCACCAGGCGCGCTTGACGTTGTTCTTGAGCTCCACCCCGAGCGGCCCGTAGTCCCAGACGGCGTTGATGCCGCCGTAGATCTCCGACGAGGGGAAGACGAAGCCACGGCGCTTGGAGAGGCTCACGATGGTCTCGAGGTCGGCGACGGACGGCGCGACGGCGTTCGGATCGGACGGCAGGTCGGTCACGGGATGCAGCTCCACGAGGGGCCCGCGCGTGGCAGGCGCGGGCGGGAGGATGGTCCCGCGGATCGTAGCAGACGTCCGGACCGCGACTGGCTCCTGCCCACGGCCCGGCCCGGCGACCTCCCCTACCCCGACGCGGGCAGGCTCGACACCGCGCGACTCCCGTACCCGGCCCGGACCTCCTCGAGGAACCGGCGCGAGCGCGTGTCGCGCTCCATCACGTGGCGGACGAATGCCCCGAGCTGCTCCTCGACCTCGCGCTCGACGGCCGGGGGCAGGCGAAGCCCGGCAAGCGCCTCGACGTCCATGCGCTGGTAGGCCTTGAGCACCTTGAGCGCCTCGGTGGAGAGCCCGGCTGCCATCGCCGAGGGACCCGGGTGGTCGGCGCAGAGGGCACCCCCGAGCGACGGAATCCAGCGGACGGCGTCGTCGGGGGCAAGCAGCCGGTCGCATTCGACGCAGTGATCCACCTCGGGCCGGACGCCGAGCTCGTCGCAGAGCCTCATCTCGAACCAGCGCGCGACCCGGGCGGGCGCCATCCCCGCATCGAGGAGCTCGTACGTGCGCCGGAGGAGGAGGTAGACCGGCTGGGCGGCCGTCCGCTCCTCGAGCGAGCGCTCGGCCAGCTCGGCGCAGTACCAGGCGGTCGCGGTCACCTCGAGCCGGTCGCGCAGCCCCAGCCACGTGTGCCGCATGGTGACCTGGGTGACGACGTCGAAGGTGCGCCCCTTCGCCAGCTGGACGCGCAGCTCGGCGAGCGGCTCCAGGGCCCCGCCGATCCGGCTCGTCGGACGCCGGATCCCCTTCGCGATCGCCTTGATCTTCCCGAGCTCCGGCGTCAGGAGCGTCAGGATCCGGTCGGCCTCGCCGAAATCGAAGCGCGACAGGACGATCGCATCGGTGACGTAAAGGCGACGGCCGGGCACGTCCGCACGGTAGCATCCGTCCGCCCGGGCGGCACGAACAACAACCGGCCGTCATTCGCCGGCACCGACGGCCCGCCCAGCCTCCGGCCGGCAGCATCGAGGTTGCTATCATCCTGCCCGTGCCCTCCTCGCCCGTCTCGCTCGACATCCCCGAGCTGACCGCTGCCGTCGAGGAAGAGATCCTCCGGCTCGTGGTCGACCGCGACCCGACCACCCACGGCATGTACGCGATGGTGCGCTACCACCTGGGGCTGGACGGCTCCGGGTCGTCGGGCAAGCGGCTGCGCCCACTCCTCGGGCTTCTCGCTTACGCGTCGATCACCGGGACCTGGGAGCGCGCGCTCCCGGGGGCGGCGGCCGTCGAGCTCGGACACAACTTCAGCCTGATCCACGACGACATCGAGGACCGCGACCGCGAGCGCCGCCACCGGGCGACGCTCTGGACCGTGAACGGGATCCCGCAGGCGATCAACACCGGCGACGCGGTGTTCGTCCTGTCGCGCATCGCGCTCCACCGCCTCACGTCGCTCGGCTTCTCCGACGCGAAGGTGCTCCGCCTGATGCGGCTCTACGACGACACCTGCCTGGCGCTCTGCGAGGGGCAGTACATCGACATCTGGACGAGCGAGCACGACACGCCCATGAGCGTGGACCTCTACTTCGACATGATCGGCCGCAAGACCGCCGCGCTCATCTCGGCGAGCATCGAGGCCGGCGCCCTCCTCGCCACCGACGACGAGTCCGTGATCGCTCGCTACCGCGAGTTCGGCTGGGCGCTCGGGCTCGCCTTCCAGCTCAACGACGACCTCCTGGGGATCTGGGGCCGCGAGCAGGCGACGGGCAAGGAGCCGTCCGACCTCGCCAAGCACAAGAAGACGCTGCCGGTGATCTACGCGCTGGAGCAGGCGACCCCGGTCGACCGGGCGCGACTCCTGGCGCTCTACGCCAATCCCGAACCCACTGCGTCGGAGATCGCGGAAGCGATGGCCATCGTGGACCGCACCGGCGCCCAGGAGTACACGCGGCGGGAGGCCCGGCGTCACCGCGACGAGGCAATCGCCGCCCTCGACGCGGCGGGCGTCGTCCAGCCCGAGGCGCGGGAGCAACTCGTGCAGATCATGCGGAGCGTGATCTCGGCCTGAGCGAGGAAGCCGGGCGGCCGACGATCAGTGGTCGGCGTCGCCTGAATCGTTGCCCTGCTCGGCATCCGGGCGCTCGCGGACGGCAAGGACCTTCCCGGCACGCCGCCCGTCGGTCGTCTCCACGGTCAAGGTGAGCGCGCCGACGCGGACCTGGTCGCCGGGCTTCGGGACACCGCCGATCCGGTGGAAGAGCAAGCCGCCCAGCGTGTCGTACTCCTCCCGGTCTTCCAGGAGCGCGTCGACGTCGAGGTCGTCCCAGAGCTCCCCGAGCTCGTCGACCGATGCACGCCCGTCGATCCGCGCCCGGTCGTCGTCGAGCCGAACGACCATCGGCTCCTCGACGTCGTACTCGTCCTGAATCTCGCCCACGATCTCCTCGAGGAGGTCCTCGATCGTGACGAGCCCGGCGGTCCCCCCGTACTCGTCGAGGACGACGGCGAGATGGACCTTGCGGCCCTGGAGCTGGCGCAGAAGGTCGTCGATCGTGATCGACTCGGGGACAAAGAGGGGCGTTCGGAGAAGGGCGCGGATCGGCGGCGGCTCGGCGGATGCCTCCTTGAGGAAGGGCAGAAGATCCTTCGCGTACAGGATCCCGACGACCTGGTCGACCGAACGCTCCCAGACGGGCAACCGGCTGTGGCCCTCGGCGATGATGCGGTCCACGGCCTCCTCGAACGTCCCGTCGACGTCGAGGCCCACGATGTCGATCCGGGGGACCATCACCTCGTGGACGCGTCGCTCGCCGAGCTCGATGACCGCGTTGATCATCTGCTCCTCCTCGGCCTCGAGGACGCCCTGCTCGCCGCCGCGCTCCACGATCAGCTTCAGCTCCTCGGCGCTGATCTGGGCGTCCGCGGAAACGCGCGCCCCGAAGAGGCCTGCGACGGCCCTGGTCAGCCCGGTCAGGAGGCTGATCACCGGGCTCAGAACACGGGCGATCACCTCGATCGGTTGCGCGAGGGACAAGGCGAATCGCTCCGTGTGGGCGAGCGCAAGGGTCTTCGGAACCAGCTCGGCGAAGACGATCGTGAAGAGGGCAATGACGATCGTGACGATGACGAGGGAGATCGCGTGGGCGCCGTCGCGCAGCGCGTCGACCCGGACCAGCAACGAAGCAAGGCCGTCCGCAAGGCTGACGGCCGCAAACGCCGAGGCGAAGAACCCGAGCAACGTGAGGCCGAGCTGGGAGACGGCCAGGAAGCGCGCCGGGTTCTCGAGCAGCCCGCGGACCCGCCGCGCGGCGCGATCCCCCTCGTCCACGAGCTGGTCCACACGGCTGTGGCGGATCGAGACGAGCGCGATCTCGGCAGCGACGAAGAACCCCTCCAGCAGGGTCAGGACGACGATGACGCCGAGCTGGACGACGAGATCCATCAGCGCCCGGTCGCCGGCCCTGGGCCAGCCGCGGGGGACCCGGCGGGCGCGTCGGCCGGCGGAGTGGCATCGTCCGGCGGCGCGAGATCGGCCTGCGCGGCGCCTGCCCCCGGCGAACGGATCTCGCGGATCCGGGCGGGCACGCCCACGGCCAGAGTCCCGGGCGGGACGTCGCGCGTGACGACCGCGCCGGCACCCGTCTTGGCCCCGTCACCGATCGTGACGGGCGCGCGGAGCATCGTGTCGACGCCCAGGAAGACCCCCTCCCCAATCTCCGTGTGGTGCTTGGTGACGCCGTCGTAGTTGGCGGTGATCGTTCCTGCGCCGATGTTCGTGCCCGCGCCGACATGCGCATCGCCCATGTAGCTGACATGGTGCTGCTTCACGCCGCGCTCGAGGCGGCTGTTCTTCACCTCCGCGAAGTTGCCCAGCTCGACGTTCGGCCCGATCGAGCTGCCCGGGCGAAGGTGACTGAAGGGCCCGACCGTGCTCCCCTCCTCCACGCTGGCCCGCTCGAGGACGCTGGCCCAGATCCGGCACCGGGGTCCGACGGTGCTGTCGACGAGCTGGCTCCCCGAGCCGATCACGCTCCCCTCCGCCACCCGCGTCCGTCCGCGCAGGGTCACGTTCGCCTCGAGGGTGACGTCGGGCGCCAGGTCCACGTCGGCATCGATGTACGCGGTCGCCGGGTCGTGCATCGTGACCCCGGCCCGGAGCCAGCCGAGGTTGATGCGCTCCCGCAGCATGACGGTCGCCTCGGCGAGCTGGGCTCGATCGTTGATCCCGGTGAGCGAGCCGTCGTCGGGCACCTCGTGGGCGACCACGACCCGCCCGTCCGCCACCGCGAGGTCGACGAGCTGCGTGACGTAGTACTCGCCGGTGGCCCCGGACGGCGTCAGGCGCCCGATCGCTGCCCGGAGCCAGGCGGCATCGAACGCGTAGAGCCCGGCGTTCACCTCGCTGACGGCGAGCTCGTCGGCGCTCGCGTCGCTCGCCTCGACGAGCCGTGCGACCCGCTCACCGTCGGGCGTCCGGATCACGCGGCCCAGCGAGCCGGCTTCCCAGGCCTCGAACGTGACGAGCGCGATGGCTGCCTGCGCACTGCGCCGGCGCTCGAGCAGATCTCCGACGATATGGGGCTCGACAAGCGGAACGTCGCCATTGAGCACGACCACCTCGCGCGCGTCGGCGGGAACGGCCCGCAGGGCCGCGCGGACGGCGTCGCCCGACCCGTCGGGGTGCTCCTGGAGCGCGAAGAACATCCCGGCCGGGAACGCGTCGCGCACCGCGGCCGTCGCGGGCGAGGTCACCACGACGGGATCGCGTCCGGTCGCGGCGCGCGCGGCCGCGACGACATACGCCAGCATCGGTCGACCGCAGAGCGGGTGGAGCAGCTTCGGCAGCGAGGACCGCATCCGGGTTCCCAGGCCGCCGGCGAGCACCACGGCAACCGGCCCGTCGCTCCGGGCGGCTTCCGCGTGTCCGGCGAGGCTGGGGGTGGGCCGCATCTTCATCGGGGGGGCGGACTCGATCTCCCGGTCCTGCGACGGCGGGACCTCGGGAGCGGGTTCCGCGCGTGCACCGCGCGGACTGGGTTGCTCAGTGGGCATCTGGGTTCACGAGAGCGTAGGTTCCGCGCGACGGACGTGTCAAACACGGCCGGCGGCCGGCCCGCCTCGCCACGTGGTCCATCAGGCGGCGAGTCGCGCGATCGCCTCGATCTCAACGAGGCCGCCCTTCGGCAGCGCGGCGACGGCGACGGTCGAGCGCGCCGGCGGAGGGTCCGTGACGACGCGCCCGTACACCCCGTTGACGGTCGCGAAGTCCGCCATATCGGCGAGGAAGATCGTCGTCTTCACCACGTCCGCGAACGTCAGGCCGGCCACCTCGAGCACGGCGGAGAGATTGCGCAGCGCCTGGCCGGCCTGGGCCGCGACGTCGCCGGCCACGAGGTCGCCGGTCGCGGGATCCAGACCGAGCTGGCCCGAGCAGAACAGGAGGCCGTCGGAGCGGATCGCCTGGCTGTACGGCCCGATGGCGGCCGGAGCGTGCGAGGTCGAGATGGCGATGCGGGACATCAGGTTCCTCCCCGGTGAATGTGCGCGTCTGGCGACTCACTCGTGGCGGACGCGGCCGGGACGTCGACGACGATCCTCGTCGCCACGATGAAGGCGGGCCGCTCGCCCGGGGCGACGATGTCACCCGTGGCCAGCGCTTCCCGGACGAGCGACGCGGCCGACTCCGCGTCCTCGATGGAAGGATAGAGGACCCAGAGCGTCGGGCCCGACCCGGATTGACCGGCGGGCCGCCCGAGGAGACGTCCAAGGGCGCGCCGGAACGGCACGAGCCGGGGAACGATCGCGGCCGTGGCCAGCGCCAGGTCGTTCGCGACGGCAAGGATCCCCGCTCGCTGGGCGAACGTTGCAGCCGTCATCCCGGCGGCCAGCTCGGCCGCGAGGTGGCGCGACGAGGCCAGCGCGGCTCCCGGCGCCGGCCGAATTCCGCCGGCGTAGGATGCGAAGACGGCGCTGGTCGAGACCGCCAGCCCGGGCGTCACGAGCAGCACGGCCGGCGCCGGGCCGCGCGGCGCGGGCAGCCGCGTGACCCGCTCGCCGCGGCCTTCGACCAGGGCCCAGCCGCCCGCCAGGAAGAACGGCACGTCCGACCCCAGGCCGGCCGCGACGGACGCCCGGTCCGATGGCGACAGCGCTTCCCCCGCACCCCACGCCTCGAGCGCCGCGTCGAGCGCCGCCGCTGCATCGCTGCTGCCGCCCCCGAGGCCCGCCGCGACCGGGATCCGCTTCTCGAGTCGAGCGGCAAGTGCGGGCAGCGGCAGGTCGACGGACTGCGCACGGCAGGCGTCCCGCGCCGCGCCGATCGCGCGCATGACGAGGTTGCGGTCGGGCGGGCCGAGGTAGACCGCTTCCGGACCGGTGACGTGGAGGCGGTCCCCGGGCGCGAAGCCGTTCGCGAGCGCGAGCCGGTCCGCGATCTCGAGCGGCACCATGACCGAGTGGAGCGCGTGGAAGCCGTCATCGCGGCGGCCCGTGACCCCGAGCGTGAGGTTGAGCTTGGCCGGGGCGAGGCGCACCGCCGGCGTCAGGCGACGCAGCCCGTCGTTCATCGCGCGCCGTTCACGTGGCGCGGCCGGCGCCGCGGCGGGGGCCGGCGCCGTCGCGACGACCCCTGGCGTCGGGCGGCAGCGGCCCGAGCGCGCCGAGCAGCCTGATCCAATCGGCCACCGACAGGGTCTGCGGGCGCCGATCACCCTCGATGCCCGTCTGGGCGAGCGCCCCGTCCACGCGCTCCTGACTCAGCGGGAGCTGCCGGCCGAGGACGTTTCGCAGCATCTTCCGGCGCTCCCGGAAGCCGGCCTGCACCAGCCGCCAGAGATGGTCCTCCATCTCCGGGGGGAGGCGACCCGGCTCGCCGGCGGCCCGCACGTCCAGCGAGACGACCGCGGAGTCGACCGCCGGGGCGGGCTCGAAGGCATCCCTCGGGACGAGGTGAACGACTGCCGCGGCCGCCTGGTACTGGACGAAGACGGACAGGTAGCTCATCGCGCCCGGGCGCGCGGCAACCCGCTCCGCGACCTCCCGCTGGAGCATCAGGACACAGCGCTCGGGACGTGGCTCCGCGCCCAGGAGCCGGTGCAGGATCGGGCTCGTGACGTGATACGGCAGGTTTGCGACGACATCGAACGGCGCCTCGACGAGGCCCGCCAGGTCGGTCTCGAGCACGTCGCCGGCAACGAGGCGGAGCGATCCGGGAGGGGCCGCAGCCGGCGGGGGCGGCCCGTCGCCGGCGGCGGCAATCGCGGCGGCGAATGTCGCGGCGAGGTGCTCCACCATCCCGCGGTCGAGCTCCACCGCGGTGACCGCGGCCCCGGCGCCGAGCAGGCCGCCGGTGAGGATCCCCAGGCCGGGCCCGATCTCGAGGACCGTCCTGCCGGCCGCCGGCTTCGCTTCCTCGAGGATCGCTTCGAGCACCTCGACATCGACCAGGAAGTTCTGGCTGAAGCGCCGCTGCGGACGCAGGCCGGCCGCGCGGAGCGTCCGGCGGATCTCGCCCGGGTCCAGGCGCACCGCGCTCACCGGAGGCCACCGCGCGTCGTCGCGATCGACGTCCGGCCGGCAGCGTCCCGCTCGGCCGCCAGGGCGGCCTCGTACGCGCGCCCGGCGGCTCCCCTGCGGGGCGGGCGTCGGGAGTCCGGGGCGCCCGCCGGACGGACCAGCGGCCAGGCCGGCCGCGCCCCGAGGTCGCGGCCGGCACGCTCGCCGGCAGCGAACCGCTGCCAGCCCGCCGCCCCGATCATCGCCCCGTTGTCCGTGCAGAGGCCGGGACGCGGCACGAAGAGAGGCAGGCCACGGGCAGCGGACCCGGCCGCGATGCGCTCGCGGAGGGCCACGTTCGAGGCGACGCCGCCGCCCAGCACGATCGCCCGGGCGGCGGTCTCGTCGGCCGAGCGCAGGGTCTTCGTGGCCAGCACGTCGACGATCGCTTCCTGGACACCCCAGGCCAGCTCCGAGACCCGTTCCGCGTCGAGACGCCCGCCCGCATCGCTGGCCGGCCGGCCGGCCGCGGCCAGCTCCGATTCCACCGCGCGACGCAGCGCCGTCTTCAGGCCCGAGAAGCTGAAGTCGTACGACGGTCCGAGCCAGGCCCGGGGCAGCGGAACGTCGCGTCGGCGTGCGTCCGCCGCCGCCGCCGCAATCGCGGGCCCGCCCGGGTACCCGAGGCCGAGCAGGCGGCCGGCCTTGTCGAACGCCTCGCCGGCCGCGTCGTCGACGGTCTCCCCCAGGAGCCGGTAGGCGATGTGCTCGCGCATCTCCACGAGGAAGGTGTGTCCGCCCGAGGCAACCAGCGCTACGAGCGGGAAGGGCGGCGCCGGCCGCTCCGGCTCGTCCGGGTCCAGAAGCCATGCGGCGTAGAGGTGTCCCTCGAGGTGGTTGACGCCGACGAGCGGACGCCCGTGGGCCCAGGCGAGCGTCTTCGCGAAGGCGATGCCCACCAGGAGCGACCCGGCGAGGCCGGGGCCGGCGGTCACGGCAATCGCGTCGACCTCGGAGATCCCAACGCCCGCCGTGTCGAGGACGTCCGTGAGCGCCGGCACGATCCAGCGCAGGTGAGCGCGCGCGGCAACCTCGGGCACGATCCCGCCGGCGGGGGCGTGGAGCGCGATCTGGCTGGCCACGGACTGGGCCAGGATCCGGCGCCCGCCGGCGACGAGAGCGACCCCGGTCTCGTCGCAGGACGACTCGATCGCGAGCACCAGCGACGCGCGGCCGCTCATGGCGCGGCCTGGGTCGGCGGGCCGGCGGGCGGCTCCGGATCGGGGAGCGCTGCCAGCTCGGCGCCGAGGTCCGCCAGGAGGGCCCGCATCGCGGGCGACCGGAGCGGCTCGGTGGTCATGATCAGCGCGTCCTCGTGGTCGTCGCTGTAGTAGCGCGGCCGGATGCCGACCGGCCGGAAGCCGTACTTCTCGTAGAGGCGGCGCGCCGGAAGGTTGGAGAGGCGAACCTCGAGCGTCGCTTCGCGCGCCCCCCGCGCCATGGACAGGTCGAGGACGGCGATGAGGAGGCGCTCCCCGACGCGTTGCCTGCGCCACGCGGGCGCGACCGCGAAGGTCGTGATATGCGCCTCGTCCACCAGCAGCCAGATCCCCGCGTAGGCGACCACCTCGCGCCCCGCGCGCACGACGAGGTAGCGGGCGAGCTTGTTCGTCTCCAGCTCGGCCTGGTAGGCGTGGGCAGGCCAGGGAGTCGTGAAGCTGGCGCGCTCGATCTCCTGCACCGCCGGCAGGTCGTCGAAGGTCATCGGCTCGATCACGAGCCTCACCGGGGGCCGGGCGACCACGGCGTCACCGCCTCTGCGGGCGGGGCTGCATGCGCGCCACGCGGCAGGGACACGTATTCCGGCACGACACCCGCGGGATCGTCGGCCGATCCCGCGGAGAGCTTTGCGGCGCCGAGCCGCAGGAGGATTCCCGGAAGCTGGTCCAGGGCGGCCGCGCCGCGGGCCAGCGCGAGATCCGGCGCTCGCCCGGGGAGGTCCACCGCCACGATCACCGCGTCGGGGGGCAGGTCGAGCGGGCCGGCTTCGGTGACAAGCCGCGTGCCGGTGGGCGTCACCAGGTAGCGACTCCCAGGACCCGCGGGCAGGAGAAGCACGAGCCGCTCCGCGGGGACCGTGGGATCGGCCGCTTCGGCCGCGGCGAGGAGCGCGACCCCGGTCCCGACCGCGGCGAGCGGCATGCGGAGCGCGACTGCGAGAGCCTTCGCCGTCGCGAGCCCGACGCGGAGTCCGGTGAAGGCACCCGGGCCGGTCCCGACGACGATCCCCGCCATTCCGGCGAGCGCCTCCCGATCCAGCCCCTGGTCCTCGAGCAGTGCCTCGAGACGCGGCAGGAGCTCCTCGACGTGGCGATGGCCGGCCATCCACGTCTCCGCCGCGAGCAGCGTTCCAGCGCCGGTTCCGAGGGCCAGCACGACCCGGGCGGTGGCCGTGTCGATCGCGAGGAGCAGGCCGCTCGCCCGGCGGGCCGTCATCTCAGCGACTCCAGCAGGCGCGCGTGGCGGGCGTCGGTCGCCCGGCAGGCAAGCGTCCTGGGGTCGTCGCCCGCTCCGTCGATCCGGATCTCGAGCCGTCCAGCCGGCAGGGCAATCTCGAGGCGCTCGGCCCACTCCACCACGGTGACCCCCTCGGCTCCCCGCTCGTCGAGGAGCCCCGCGGCGAGCGCGTCCTCGGGACCGGCGAGACGATAGCCGTCCACGTGGAAGAGCGGCAGACGTCCCTCGTGCTCGGCAACGAGAACGAAGGTCGGCGAGCTGACCGGACCGGCGACGTCGAGCCCTTGGGCGATCCCCCGGGCGAGCTCCGTCTTGCCGGCCCCGAGTGGCCCGGTCAGCGCGATGACGTCGCCGGCTGCGGCTGATGCCCCCAGGCGCTCGCCGACGGCACGCGTCGCGGCGGCGTCGAGAGCGGTGAGGCTGAGCACGTGCGGGTAGGTGGTCATCCGCAGCGCCTAGCCGCCCGGGGTGGCGACGACGAACCGCTCCAGGTCCCCGATCGGGATTGCCACCGTCCGTCCGTCGTCGAGGGCGACGAGTCCCGTCTCCGACGCGACGCCGCCCCGGAGGCGCCGGTAGCCGCCCGGCCCGAGCCAGCCGCCCTCTCGACCGGCCTCGGGGCCGCCCCGAACCAGCAGGCGGTCCGGCGCCGGCATCGGCAGCACGCTCCGCGGCGGCAGGAGCAGCAGGGGCGGATCGCCGACCAGGCCGACCACGTCGCCCGCGATCGCTTCGAGCACGGCCCGGATGGCCGCCGGGAGCATGCGGCGGAGGAACCCACCCAGCACCAGCACGCCGAAGGGGGCCAGGCGGTGAAGCCCAGCCTGTTGTCGGGCCGCTGACGCCGCGAGGTCACGCCGATCGCGCTCGGCGAGCGACGCAACGATCGCCCCGTGAATCCCCATCGCGCGGGCTCGTATGAGCGCCTCCGCGTCGACGCGGCCCGGGACGACCACCACCGCGCCGGCGAGCGCGATGTCCATCGCGAGGCGTGGGTCGGACTCGTCGGGGAGGAGAACCAATCGACCCGAGGTGGGCTGCCCGAGGAGCTCGGTCGCGAACAGGCCCGGCCCGTCGAAGTCGAGCACGACGGAGGCCCCGGGCTCCACCGCGACGATGCGGCCGTCGCCGGGGGCATGAAGGAGGTCGAGGTGGGCGCCCGTCACAAGACGGCGGCGGCCGGCATGCTCGAAGAGGAGCTCCCCGGCGGGCGCGCCCACGCGACGGCCGCCGCGCGCGTGCTGGACGGGCAGCCACGTGCCGGGCAGCGGCACGACCTGGTCGGCAGCCGTCCGCGGCATGGGCACCTCGACGAGCCGAGGGTCGCGGATCCGCTCGGCGAGCACGTCGCCGGTGCTGACGGCCTCGCCGGCCGCTGCAACCAGGCGATCGCCCGGCTGCAGCTCGAGCCGGACACGCGGACGAGGGTCGAGGAACGCCCGGGCTGGGACGAGCTCCAGTCCGTTGCTCACGCCTCGCGCTCCGGCCAGAGTGCATGCTCCCAGGTGGTCAGGATCTCGCGGCGACGATCGGGGCGTTCCGGGAGCCGGAGCGGGACGTCCCGGAGGTCGAGCACCAGCCCCGCAAGGCCGCCGGTCACCTCGACCTGGAAGCGGCGCCCGCGCACGCCGAGCTCGGCGGCGCCGCGAAACGTCAGCTCGGCCGTCCCGCGCGCCCCCGGAGGGAGGTCCACGAGCGTGAGGCCGCCGGCCACGAGATCGACATCTGCGTGCACGCCGCCGGAGGTGATCTCAAGGTGTCCCGTCGCGCGGTTCGCTCGCAGGCCCCGCGGCGTCACGATGGTCCCGAGCCGCAGGAGCGCGTCCTCGGCGAGATCGGCACACAGCGCGTCCCGCTCGGCGTCGTCGGCGATCGTCCCGATCGGGCCCAGGAGCCGCGCGTGGTCGACCGCCACCTGCATCGCTCCCGGCCGGCGGATCACGTCGGCGACGACGTGGGCCGCCGCGGGGCCGGGAAGCGCGGACCACGCCCCGCCCGTGCCGACGACGAGGTCCACGCCATCGTCCCCGAGCGTGGGCCCGCTGGCCTCGAGCAGGCGCTCCAGGGCCGCGCGAAGGGCAGCCGCCCGCAGGAGCGCCCCGTCCCCGTCGAGATCGCTCCACGGGGCGAGCGTGAGCTCGGCAAGCCGGTCGCGAAGGCGGGCCCGGTCGAGGCCCGAGGTGAACCAGTGGTCGATGCGTTCGACCGTCCCGGGCCGATCGACCCGGAAGAGCGCGGCGCCGGGTACCTCGAGCATCCGAACGTCCGCGACGATCCCACCGTCGCTCCCCGGGCGGGGCGACGCCAAGATGCGCGCCGCCCCGGAGACCCCGACATCGAGCACCTCGACCCGGAGCCCCAGCACGCGGGCAAGCGATCCTGCGGCCGCGGCCAAGGCGGCCCGGCCGTCGCGGGGGCCCCGGCGAGCGACCGCCAGCCCGAGGCGCAGGCTGGCAGGAGCCACCTCGCCGGGCATGCGTGGGGGTGCCGCGAGCGGGACCGTCACCGGGTCGCGCAGGACGTCGTGCAACGGCGCATCCGGGACGCTGCCCGAGAGGAAGACGCGCAGGCCCGGTCGGCGCACGGCGATCCCGGCCCCCGCGACTGCCAGTTCCGCGGCCAGCTCCCGCTCGTCGGCGTCCGGGGGATCGGACACCCCGATGAGGAGGGCATCCACGTCCGGCCGGGTCGCGAACCGGGTAAGCGCCAGCGGGTCCGTCCGCTCGGCGCTCCCCCCGACGACGTTCCAACCGGCCCCGAGCGCAGCCTCCTCGAGCCGCGCGCGCGTCCGGTCGGTGGCGGCGATGACGGCGATCGTCGCCGCGGGCGTGCTCAGCGCGACGAGCTGCGGCCAGCCCTCGACCGACGCGAGGTCACCCGCGGGGCGGCCGAGCGTGTTCTCGGCAAGGACCGGATCGGCCGAGCGGTACCGCTCGACGAGGAGGCCGAGGAGGGCGCCCGGGTCGCTGCCGGCCGGGAGCGCCGTCGCCGCCAGGAGGCGCCAGCGACCGTCGACACGCCCGACGATCGATCCGGCGAGCGTCGCGGTCCCACGATCGAGCGCCACGAAGGCCTCCGGCCGGCCGCCGGCCGGCCGGAGGGAGTCGCGCCAGGACATCGCCGGAGCGGCCTGTGCCGGATCGGGGACGGGATCGGCGGGAAGCGTGGGAGGCATCAACCCGGCTGGGCTCACGCGTCCCAGACCGACTCCTCGTCAAGCTCCTCGAGCCGGTCGATCAGTTGCTCGATCCCTGCCTCGTCCGCCAGGAGTGCGCTTGCAGGCGCATTGTCGCCCCCGAAAAGCTGGCGCAGGAGCGGGTCGAAGAACGTCATCGCGCTGCCGGCGAGGCCGCCGTCGGGCATGCTCGCGTGCAGGAAGAGGACGGCCGGCCCGGTCATGCCGCGCAGCTGGATCTCGCGCGCGACTTCTTCGACAAGCGCCGTGCGCTGCTCCTCGCCGGGGGGGAAAGGAACAATCATGCCCGGGATCCGATCGGCGCCCCATCGGTGGCCGCGATCGCGGCGCGGAATGCCTCGTACGTGGCGAGGCCCCGCAGGGCAAGCGTCACACGCTTGAGCCCCGGCGAGCGAGCCATCTCGTCGCGCACGGCCCTGACCGTCACGCGGGCGGCCTCGGGTAGCGGGAAGCCGCCGACACCCGTCCCGAGCGCCGGGAGCGCGAGCGTCTCCGCTCCGATCTCACGGGCCCGGGCGAACGCACCGCGGACCGCGCGATCGATCGCCGCGGCGTCCGTCCGGCGTGACGAGTCGAGCGAGACCGCGTGGATCACCCAGCGCGCGGCGAGCGAGCCACCGCCCGTCACGATCGCGTCGCCCACGCCGATCGGCCCCTGCCGGACGGCCGCGAACTCGATGGCGTCGCCACCCCGGCGCTTGATCGCGCCCGCGACGCCCGTCGCCATCCAGAGATTCGGGCTGGCGGGACTCACGATCGCGTCCACCTCGAGGTCGCAGATGTCGCCGTTCCAGAGCGCGATGTCTGCCATGGCCCCCGGTTCCTGGTGAGCGTGCGGATGCCGACCGGCTCGGCCGGCGCAGTGTACACCCGGGGCAGGCGGGCAGACATCACGGCGACCACCTCCCAGCTGATCGTGGTGCGCTCCTGCGCCAGCTCCTGAGCGGTGATCCGGTGGCCGCCCTGCTCGCCGAGGAGGACGAACTCGTCGTCCGGCGTGACCGGCGAGCCGGGCACGTCGGTCACATCTGCCATCACGGCGTCCATGGCGACGGTCCCCACGAGCGGGACACGCTGCCCACGGACGAGCGCCGTCGCGCGGTTCCCGAGAACCCTGACCCAGCCGTCGGCATATCCGACGGGGAGCGTCGCGATCCGGCTGGCCCGGCCTGTCACGAAGCTCGGCCCGTAGCCGACGCCGGCGCCGGCAGGAAGGTCGGCAACCCTGACCGGGCGCGCCAGGAGCGAGAGGACGGGCTGCAGCGCGGGCGCGATGCGCGCCGCTGCCTCGCTGCAGCGAAGCCCGTCCGGCGCGATCCCGTACAGCGCGAGCCCGACCCGCAGGCCATCGAAGACCGGGTGCTCGCCCCCGACGTATCGCAATGCCGCGAGGAGGCCGCCAGACGCCAGGAGGTGACGCTGCGGGGCCGGGTGGCCGGCATCCGCGAGGGCGCGCAGCGCAGCCTCGAAACGGTCCACCTGGCGAGCCGTGCGGGCGGCATCCTCGGGCGCCTGGAGGTGCGACCACGCCCCCGCGAGCCGGATCCCGGGCGCACCCGCAAGCGCCCGAGCCGCAGCCACCGCCTCGTCCGCTTGGAGACCGTCGCGGCCCAGCCCGGTCTCGATCCCGAGATGGACGGCGAGGTCGCCGAGGTGCCCGCGCGCCTGCCGGCGAGCGCGGGAATAGGCGGCCAGGGAGCGCCCCCAGAGCACGGCGTCGCCGGCCGCCAGCGCGATCCCCGCTCGGGCTGCCTCTGCGACTCCGTCCGGCGGGATCGGGAACAGCACGAGCACCGGCGCCAGGAGGCCGGCGGCCCGGAGCTCGAGCGCTTCGTCGAGCGTCGCGACGCACAGGCCGTGCGCGCCCGCTGCCAGGGCGGCGCCCGCGACCGGGACGGCCCCGTGGCCGTAGCCGTTCGCCTTCACGACTGCCTCGAGACGCGTGCCCGCGGGGAGCGCACCCAGGATCGCCCGCACGTTCCCCGCGAGCCGCTCCAGGTCGATCTCGAGCCACGCCGTGCGCGGCAGCGGCGGGAGGCCCGCGTCCCGGAGGCGCGCCTCGATCGGCGGGCGCGGGTCCGTCATTCGGCGGGCCGCCCGAACCCCAGCATTCCGACGCCGGCCCGCCGGGCCGCGTCGACAGTCAGGCGATGCCGGGCGCGCGCGACCTCGAGCGGCAGGTCGCCTGCGAGGAGCCCGGCATCCCCCACGCGATTTCGCACGGCCTCCCCAGCCATCCCGTGGAGATGGACGCCGAGCCGCGCCGCTGCATACGGGGCAAGCCCCTGGGCGAGCAGGCCACCGATCGTCCCCGCGAGAACGTCGCCGGTGCCGCCGGTGGCGAGCGCCGGGTTCTCGAACGTCGCGACGGCAGCGGCGCCATCCGGGGCCGCAATCACGGTGTGGGCCCCCTTCAGGACCACGACGTGGCCCCAGGTACGAGCCGCGTCGCGGGCTGCCCCGAGGCGCGCCGCGTCGTCGCCGGCCAGGTCCCCGTCGTCGGCCGGGCCGAGACGGCCGGCCGCCCGCAGGCGGCGAAACTCGCCGACGTGCGGCGTGAGGACGCACGAGCGCACGACCCCTTCCCACCAGCCGTCCTCCGCCGCGAGCGAGCGGAGGGCCTCGGCGTCGACGACCGCAGGGCTGGCATCGTCGCCCGCGCCGGCCGCGAGGATGCCCCGGATCAGCTCGGCGGTGGCGAGCGAGGGCCGGAGCCCTGGCCCGACGACGAGCGCGTCGTGCTCGTGGTCGAGGATCCGCGCCAGGGCGGGCTCCGGGTCGACCTCCTCGACGTCGTCCTCGACGAGCGCGAGCGTGGTGGCCTCGACGACCTTTGCTGCGAAGAGGGGCTGCAGCGACTCGGGCACCGCCAGCGTGACGAGCCCGGTGCCGACCCGACCTGCCGCCTGGCAGACGAGGAGCGCCGCTCCCGCGTAGTCGAGCGAGCCGGCGATCACGAGCAGCTTGCCGAACGTGCCCTTGTGCCCGCGACCGGGCCGCTCGGGCAGGAGGAGGCCGGCGCTCCGATCGTCGAGGCGCTCGGCGGTGGGCACGCCGGCCGGTGAAGCGGCTTGTGTGTCAGGCATCCTGGCTCACCTCCCCGGCCGTCCGGGCGAGGGCTGCGGCGTCCCGACCCAGCCCCCGGATGCGCTCCATCCTGCGCAGCAGCGC
This sequence comes from Chloroflexota bacterium, assembly GCA_034435355.1. Classification (GTDB taxonomy): domain Bacteria; phylum Chloroflexota; class Limnocylindria; order Limnocylindrales; family CSP1-4; genus CTSoil-043. The sequence continues at coordinate 23,984 of DAOTXE010000002.1, read as the reverse complement.
CGCCTCGCGCTCGCCGAGCCGCTCCTCGATGTCCGGCGGGAAGACGTAGCGACCCCCGGCGGTGCGCACCCCGAACGCGATCGCCAGCGCGTACTCCCGTTCGTGGGTGATGCTGACCGCGATCCGCGCCAGCCCGAGCTGGTCCGCACGGGCCGCGGCCCGTCCGTGGAGCCGGACCGCGGGCTGCCCCGTGGGCAGCCGTTCGATCTCGATGTCGAGCCAGCCGATCCCCCGCACGCCGAGCCCCAGCACCTTGCTGACCGCCTCCTTGGCGGCCCACCGGCCGGCGAGCGTCTCGGGGCGACCACGGACGTAGGCGGACTCGGCCGGCGTCAGGACGCGCCGAACGAACCGCTCTCCGAAGCGAGCCAGAGCATCCCGGATCCGCCCGACACGGATGATGTCGAGCCCCAGCTCCGCGGTCCCCTCGGGGACCTGCCCGTCCGTCATGATGACGGGCTACTCGACCGTGACCGACTTGGCCAGGTTGCGGGGCTGGTCGACGTCGGTTCCGCGGGCAACCGCGGCATGGTAGGCGAACAGCTGGAGCGGGATGATCGCCAGGATCGGCCCGAGCGTCTCGTGCGTCGGCGGCACCCACAGGATGTCGTCGGCGAACCGCGCGACCTGGTCGTCGCCCTCGGTCGCGATCGCGATCACCCGCGCGTCGCGAGCCCGGCCCTCCATGATGTTGCTGACCAGCTTCTCGTAGACGGCCGAGCGGGTCGCCACGGCGACCAGCGGGCATTCCGCGTCGAGGAGGCTGATCGGGCCGTGCTTGAGCTCGCCGGCGGCGTAGCCCTCCGCGTGCAGGTAGCTGACCTCCTTGAGCTTCAGGGCGCCCTCCATCGCGGTCGGGTACGTGTAGCCGCGGCCCACGAACATGAAGCCCCGCGAGCCTACGTACCGGCGCGCGATCGCGGCGACGCCGTTGGCCGCATCGAGCGCGCGCTGGGCCGCCTCGGGAAGCGCCCGGAGATCCCGCACGAGCTGCGTCTCGGTTCCCCGGTCGAGCGTGCCGCGGATGCGCGCGATCTGGGCTGCCACGAGGACCAGCGTGAGGACCTGGGTCGTGAACGTCTTCGAGGCGGCGACGGCGACCTCGGGACCCGCCTGGAGATAGAGAACCGCGTTGGCCTCCCGGGTGATCGCCGAACCCACGGTGTTGGTCACGGCGATGACCGGACAGCCCCGCTCGCGCGCGAGCCGGGTCGGGGCGATCGTGTCGGCCGTCTCGCCGGACTGGGTGACGGCGATCACGAGGGTCCGCGGGCTGAGCGGCGGCGGGCTGTACCGGAACTCCGACCCCACGGTGACGCGGGCCGGCAGGCCGGTCCATTCCTGCACCGCTGCCGCGCCGACCAGCGACGCGTAGGACGCGCTCCCGCAGGCCACGAACTCGACGCGGTCGACGTTCGCCAGCAGGCCGGCAATGTCCGCCAGCTCGTCGGTCCGGACGGTGCCCGCCGGCCCGAGCCGGCCGGCCAGGCACTGGCGCAGCGCCTGGGGCTGCTCGTGGATCTCCTTGAGCATGAAGTGCGCGAAGCCGCCCTTCTCGGCGGCCTCCGGCGTCCAGTCCACCCGCGTCACGGGGCGCTCGCGGGGCGTCCCGTCCACGGCCGTGATCGTCACCTGCGCGGGCCGGATATCGACGACGTCTCCCTCGGCGAGGAAGATCACCCGGTCCGTGTGGGCCAGGATCGCCGCGACGTCGGAGGCGAGGAACGCCTCACCGTCCCCGATCCCCACCACGAGCGGCACATTCTGCCGGGCCCCGACGAGCCGGTTGGGCTCGCCGCGGTGCATGACGGCGACCGCGTAGGCGCCCTCGACCCGGGCGAGCGCGGAGCGGACGGCATCCGCGAGATCGCCGGCGTAGGCCTCCTCCACCAGGTGCGCCAGGGCCTCCGTGTCGGTGTCGGAGGCGAGCACGTGCCCGCGCGCCTCCAGCCCGTCCCGAAGCTCTCGGAAGTTCTCGATGATGCCGTTGTGGATGACGGTGATGGAACCCGTGCAATCGACGTGCGGATGGGCGTTCAGGTCGTTCGGGCGCCCATGGGTCGCCCAGCGCGTGTGGGCAAGGCCGATCCCGGCGTTGGGAGTCCGGTCGAGGAGCGCCGTCCGGAGGTTGACGAGCTTGCCCGCCCGCTTCTCGACGAAGAGCTCGCCCGACTCGGTGACCAGCGCGATGCCGGCCGAGTCGTAGCCGCGATACTCCAGGCGCCGGAGCCCCTCCAGCAGGATCGGTCCCGCCGCCCTGGGACCCGTGTACCCCACGATGCCGCACATGCCGTCGAGTGCCTCCGCTGCGCCGACCGGACCTCGATGGCCGTGGGGCTAGTTTAGGCGGTCGAGCGCGAGGCCTGCGATCTCGTCCGCGAGCGACGCCACCAGCGCCGCGTCGGGTCCCTCCACCATCACGCGAAGCGCCGGCTCCGTGCCCGACGGGCGGACGAGGACCCGCCCGCCAGCCTCCAGGCGTGCCTCTGCCTGCGCGATCGCGCGCCGGAGCTCGGGATCCGCCTCCCATTGCTCCTTGTGGCGGACGTGGACGGCTCGCTGCTCCTGCGGGAAGAGTGGGATCTGCGACGCGAGCTCGTCGATCGGCCGGCCGATCCGGCCCACGATCCCGAGGACCTCGAGGGCGGTCACCACCCCGTCTCCCGACGTCGCGTGGTCGAGGATGATGACGTGGCCGCTCTTCTCGCCGCCGAGGCTGGCGCCGGTCACCTGCATCCCCTCGAGGATGTACTTGTCGCCGACCGGTGTCCGGACGACCTGCCCGCCCGCCGCGCCCAGCGCCGCCTCCAGGCCGCCGTTGGAGAGCACCGTGACGACGAGGATCCCGCCGGCGAGCCGGCCGCGGCCCAGTCGGTCGAGGGCGCAGAGCCCGAGCAGCTGGTCGCCGTCGACGACCCGACCCAGCCGGTCGACGACGACGAGCCGGTCGGCATCGCCGTCGAGCGCGAAGCCGAGGTCGGCTCCGCGAGCGACCACCTGCTCGGCCAGGTCGGCCGGCGCGGTGGCGCCACACCCGACGTTGATGTTCTCGCCATCCGGGTCGTTGTGGAGGACCTCCACCCTTGCGCCCGTTGCGGCCAGGACCTCCGGGGCTGTCACGCCGCCGGAGCCGTTTGCACAATCGAGCACGAGGTGCAGGTTGCACGGCGTGGCGGCGGCGAGGCGGAGGCGGTCGGCGCGGTAGCGATCGACGAGCGCAGACGCCTCGACCAGCCGCCCGATGCCGCCGTTCCGCGGGCCACCCAGCTCCTCGGTCCGCCAGATGAGCTGCTCCAACCGGTCCTCCTCGGCGTCATCGAGCTTGAGGCCCCGCCCGTCGAGCACCTTGAGCCCGTTGTCGTCGGCCGGGTTGTGGGAGGCGGACACCATGATGCCGGCGGAGAACGACGCCGCTCCCGCAAGGAAGGCGAGCGCGGGCGTGGGGAGAACGCCGGCGTCGTGCACATCGGCACCGAGGCTTGCTGCACCGGCCGCGATGGCGGCCACGAACATCTGCCCCGATCGCCGCGTGTCACGCCCCACCACCAGGCTCCCTCCGGGGCCGACGAGCGCGTGGGCGACTGCCCTCCCCAGCCCATACGCGACCGTCGGCCGCAGGTCCACGTTGGCCACGCCGCGGATCCCGTCCGTCCCGAAGAGCCGTCCCATCGTCAGGGCACCACAGGAGGAGCGGATGGCCCCGGGGTCGCGCCGGGTTGCGTCACGACCAGGGTGAGCTCCGGGGGCGAGAGCGCGCTCACCGACAGGCTGCCGGGAACGCTGACCTCCGGGAACACCGCGTGTGTGCCGGGACCGAGCCCGCTCACGTCGACGCTCGCCAGGAGGGTGGACCCATCGAGCGCGTCGAGCGCACCGAGCGGGCCGCCGACGGTCACGAGGATCTGCCCCGAGCCGACGTCGTAGGTCATCGCCGGGTCCGCGTTGCGGAGGACGACCCCAACCTGGAACGACCGCGTGCCGAGCTGCGGGCTCACCGACGCCGTGACCCGAACGGTGGTGACGTCCAGGGCGGTCACTCCCGGGGGCAGGTCGAGCTGGACGTCCGCGACGACGTCCGAGGTCGCGCCGGCGATCGAGACGGGCTTCGTGTCGACGTTCACGAGTGTCGAGAGCAGCGCCGACTCGCCCTCGACCGTCACGAGCAGCGGTGCGGCCTCGACCCCGGTGATCGCCACCGACGGATCCGGGGTGCCGGCCAGGACGGGGTTCACGGGCAGGGCCCGCGTCGAGAGCTGGCTGCCGATCTGGATCGTCACCCGGACGGAGCTCGGCTGCAGCTCGACCGTGGGGACCACGTCGCCGCGCGCATCGACCGCCACGAGGTCCACCGCCTGGTTGATGTCGATCCCGGACGGCTGGATCAGCACGCGCGCCTGGGCGACGGCCACCAGCACCACGGACGACTCGGGACCCGAGACCGTCACGCTGTCCTGCGAAACGACCGGCTCGCGCACGTCCAGGCCGGCCGGGACCGTCCCGTGGTCCACCTGCACCGGCACCGACTTGCTGACGAGCGGATCGAGCCGGACCTGGATCCGCGACGGGCTGTAGTCGATGACCTGGATGTTGCCCGGGTCCGTCGCGCGGACGATGACCGGCACGCTCACCGGCGGCGACCCAGCTGCCACCGGCACGCCGGAGAGGTCGATCGTGGCGGTGAAGCTGGCCGTCGTCACTGCAGGCCGGTTGGTCCCGACAGCGAGATAGCGAATCGAGGTGACGTCGTCGAGATTGCCGATGATGAACGCATTGCCGGGCTGGTTCAGCACCTGGATCGGGATCCGGCCGGGGAACGTCTCGGCGCTGGCCGAGACGATCAGACCCGCATAGAGCAGCGTCGCGAGGAGGACGGCCGCGAGCTTGAGCGGCCAGTTGCGGAAGACGAAGCCAATGAACCGGCGCACGGCGATCAGCGACCCACCCCCGCGGCAGCCTGGTCGGTCTCGTCGCGGGCGTCGCCGGCCTTCGGGATCGGCGCATCGCCGCGGCGGACCGCGCGCCCGCGCGCGGCGAGCGCGGCACGCCGAAGGGCACCGGGCCCCGGCGCGACCGCGCCGCTGCCCGGACGCGACGACAGCCGCCCGCGGAACGCGCCGCCCCCGGCCCGCTCCGGCACCATCGACGCGACGATCGCGCGGACGAGCTCGGGCTCGTCGAGGTTTCGCCGGATGCGTGCCCGCTCGACGAGGCTCGCCTGCCCGGTCTCCTCGGAGACGACGACCACCAGGGCATCGGTCTGCTCGGTGATCCCGAGGGCCGCCCGATGGCGCGTCCCGAAGCGCTCCACCTGGAGCGTCGTCTCTGCGAGCGGGAGCACGGCACCCGCCGCGACGATCGTCCCGCCACGGATGATCACCGCGCCATCGTGGAGCGCCCCGCGGGGCGTGAAGATCGCCTCGAGGAGGTCGGCGGACAGGTCGCCGTGGACCATCACGCCGGTCTCGGCGATCTCCTCGAGCCCGGTCTCCCGTTCCACGACGATCAGGGCACCGAAACGTGCCGCCGCGAGGTGGGTCGAGGCGCGTGCGATGGCGGCAGCAACGAGCTCGGCCTGCCGCTGGTCGGCGGGCGAGAGGAGCCAGGCGAACGAGCCGACCCGCCCGATCCGTTCGAGGGCGCGGCGGAGCTCGGGCTGGAAGACGACCACGAGCGCGAACAGGCCGACGACGGTGCCCGCCTGCAGGAGCTGCGTGAAGAGGCGCAGCCCCACGGCCTGGGCGACGGCGTAGATCACCAGGATCACGCTGACGCCGATCACGAGACGGACCGCGCGGGTCCCCCGGATCAGGCTGAAAAGCCAGTAGATGACGAGCGCGGTGATCCCGATGTCGGCGAGCGTGATCGGTCGAACCTGTCCGACCAGCGACCCGAGGAGCTGCGACATCTTCCGCTGAGTGTAGCACCGGGGAACCCGTGCTCCGACCTCCCGGTCCGGGCTCGAACGTCCGGGCGGGCTGCCATCCGTCCAGATCCCGGCTCCCGGCGAACTGCCGCAGGTCGTCCCGGGCCTCAGGCGGCAGGGGCGAAGCCTGGATCGTCCGGGAACGCCCGGCGGGCAGCGGCGAAGACGCGCTCGCGGGTTGCCGCGTCGCCGTCGATGTCCGCCAGTCGGAGAAGCTTGCGATACGTGTCTGCCGCCGGCCCGAGCGCTCCCCGCTCCAGGCGCAGCTCGGCGATCAGCAGGTGGAGGCCCACGTCGTCCGGCCGCGACGCCAGGCCGCGATCGCATGCATCGAGCGCCGCCGCGGCGTGGCCCGCGGCCCGGAATGCGCGGGCGGCGCCGATCGCGGCCGCCACCACGCTGGGTCCGTCTCCGCGTGCCTCGGCCTCGTCGGCTGCGCCGAGGAGCACGTCGCCGTCACGCTCCACCTCCGGAGCGGGCGACGCCGGGGGTGCCTCGACCACCTCGAACGCATTGGGGGGCGCAGGCTCGACCGGTGGCTCGTCCGACCCGGGCGCCGTCTCGAGGAAGCGGAGTGCGCGGGCGAGCGCCCGCTCCGCCTCGGCATCGCCGACCTGCTGGCGGAGCTCGTCGACCAGCTCCTGGTAGCGCGCGTGGCGGGCCGTTGTCGGCTGGATCTCCATGGCGCGCCGGAACGCGTCGCCGGCATCCGCGTGCTTGCCGGCCGCGCGGCGAGCGTCGGCGAGCGAGTCGAAGGTCCCGGCGGCGTCGTCCGGTCGCTCGAGAACGACGAGCGCCTGGGCACGGCCGAGGAGCGCGGCGTCGTCCACCGGAGAGAGCGTAAGCGCCGCATCGAAGCTCGCGAGGGCCAGCTCGGGCTGGCCCAGTCGGAGCTCGATTGCCCCAAGCGCGGCGCGGGGGACCGCGCGGTCCGGGGCGAGCCGGGCGGCTTCTTGGTACGAGGCGGCGGCATCCTCGAGCCGGCCGCGGAGGCCGGCCACGTGGCCGGTCCGGAGGGCCTCGCGGTAGCGATCGAAGAGTGGGTCGGTCATGCTCCCACCGAGCCCCTCGAGGCGGTTGCGGGTGCCCGAACGGGCACCCGGCGGCTCAGCGCTTCGTGTACTGCGGCGCCTTGCGGGCTCGCTTCAGCCCGTACTTCTTGCGCTCCTTCATGCGCGGGTCGCGGGTCAGGAAGCCGGCCTGGCGGAGCGGGATGCGATTGCCTTCGGGATCGACCATCAGCAGGGCGCGGGCGATCCCGTGGCGGATGGCACCGGCCTGGCCGGTGACCCCGCCGCCCTCGACCTTGATCAGCGCGTTGAAACGACCCTCGGTGCCCGTCACTCGGAACGGCATGCGCAGCTCTCCTTCGGGGATTGCGTTCCCGAAGTGCTGGTCCAGGGAGCGGCCGTTCACGATGATCTCACCCTCGCCGGGAATGAGGCGAACTCGGGCGATCGCCGTCTTGCGGCGCCCGGTCCCGTGAAAGAAGAGAGGGGTGGTCATGTGGGCGTGCTCCTCGTCAGGCCAGCGGTTCCGGCCGCTGGGCCTGGTGCGGGTGGTCCGGGCCGGCATAGATCTTGAGCTTGCGCAGCTGCTGGGCGCCCAGGCGCGTGTGGGGAACCATCCCCTTGACCGCCCTGCGGACGGCCTCCTCGGGCCGGCGCTCCATCAGGTGCCCGAGCGTCTCCTCCTTGTACCCCTGCGGGTAGCCGCTGTGGCGAGGGTAGATCTTCGAGTCGAGCTTGTCGCGGCTGACGGCCACCCTGGCAGCGTTGAGCACGATCACGTGATCACCGCCGTCCAGGTTGGGCGTGTAGGTCGGCTTGTGCTTGCCCACGAGGACGCGGGCGATCCGCGTCGCGAGGCGGCCGAGCGTCTCGTCCGTCGCGTCGACGACGTACCAGCGTCGCTCGATCTCCGCCTCCCGGAGCGTGTACGTCTTCGCGGTCATGTGTCTCCGTTCATCTCCCTGGCGCTCCGCCCCATGACGACCCGCCGCAGGCACAGCCCCTTCGCCGGGGCGACTGCCCCGTTGAAGGCCGGCCGCCGCGACGCGAGCGCCTCGGCCACCGCCGTCTCCCCGACCTCGCCCCGGCCCACCAGCAGGAGCGCCGCGACGATCCGTCGCACCATCTGCCGCAGGAAGGCGTCCCCGCGCACGTCGACCGTCACGAGGCTACCTTCCCGCCGCACCCGGACCCCGTGAAGGGTCCGAACCGGCTGGCGGTTTGCCGCCCCGAATGCCGTGAAGTCGTGCCGGCCCACGAGGACCGACCCGGCCCGCGCCATCGCGGCGGTGTCGAGCGGGACCCGCACCCCGAACGCCGATCGCTCGCGAAGCGGGCTTCGCGGCCCGTTCCAGACGGTGTAGCGGTAGTCCCGGTACCGCGCCGCGTAGCGTGGGCGAAACCCGATCGGGGCCCGGCGGAGGTCGCGAACTGCGACATCCACCGGCAGCAGCGCGTCCAGCGCCCTGCCGAGCTCCGCAACCGTGAGCCGCCCGGTCCAGTTGAACGCGATCACCTGGCCCGTTGCGTGCACCCCGGCGTCGGTGCGTCCCGCCGCGTCGACCCGGACCCGGCGACCGCCGGAGAGGGTGCCGAGCGCGGCTTCGAGTTCTCCCTGGACCGTCCGTGCCGCCAGCTGGAGCTGGAACCCGGCGAAGTCCGTGCCGTCGTATTCGACCCGTGCGCGCAACCGCACGAGGGCGCCCTCTCGGGCGCCTGGAGGTTGATCAGAGCAGCTCGAGCTGGACGATCGGGGCCCTGTCACCGTTCCGGTTCCCGAGATGCGTGATCCGGGTGTACCCGGAGGTCCGCTCGGCGTATTTCGGGGCGATCTCATCGAACAGCTTCTTGATGACGAGGGGCTCGTCGGGGAGCTCGGCCACGACCGTGCGCCGGGCGCTGAGGTCGCCCCGCTTGGCGAGCGTGATCATCCGCTCCACCTGGGGGCGGATCTCCTTGGCCTTCGCCTCGGTCGTCATCACCTTCTCGTAGCGGAGCACCGACACGATCAGGTTCCCGTAGAGCGAGAGCCGGGGGCCCTGCAGGCGGCCGAGCTTCCGACCGCTGACCTGGTGGCGCATCGCTCAGACCTCCTCGGACTCGTCGCCGAACGGCTCGTCGCCGCTCTCGTCGATCCCGTCGAGGTCGCTGGAATCGGTCTCGGGGACCAGGAAGCCACGCATCCGAAGCCGCTCCTTCATCTCGTCGAGCGACTTCTTCCCGAAGTTGCGCATCCGCAGAAGATCATCATCCGTGAGCTGAAGCAGCTGGCTCACCTTCACGATGTTGTTGCGCTTGAGCGAGTTGTAGGCCCGCATCGGGAGGTCGAGCTCCTCAATCGGCATCTCGAGCATGTTCGCCGGGATCTGCGGGACGCCCCCGGCGGGGCTCGCCGCGACCGCCGCAGTGCCGACATTGGCGAACAGGGAGAACTGGCGGACGAGGATGTCGGCCGACTTGGCCAGCGCGTCCTCCGGGCTGATCGTGCCGTCGGTCTCGATCTCCAGGGTCAGCTTGTCGTAGTTGGTCATCTGGCCCACGCGGGTGTTCTCGACCGTGAAGTTCACCTTGCGGACGGGCGTGAAGATCGCGTCGACGGGGATGACGCCGATCGGCAGGCCTTCCGGCCGTTCCGCCGCGAGATAGCCGACCCCGCGCTCGACGGTGAGGTCGATCTCGATGGTCACGTCGTCACTGTCGAGCGTCATGAGGACGAGATCCGGGTTGATGACCTCGACGTCCGCAGACTCCACGATGTCAGCGGCGGTCACCCGGCCCGCCCCCGACTTCACCAGCTTGAGCTGGATCGGGTGGGCGGCGAAGCTGCGCAGGCGCAGCCGCTTGACGTTGAGGACGATCTGGGTCACGTCCTCCTTGACGCCCGGGATCGTGGTGAACTCGTGGAAGACGTCGCGGATCTGGATCGAGGTGACCGCCGCCCCCTCGAGGGAGGAAAGCAGGACGCGCCGGAGCGCGTTCCCGAGGGTCACCCCGTAGCCCGCGGGGAGCGGGCTTGCCTCGTATTTCGCGTACGAGCCCTGTTCGGCGACGGGCTCGATCTGGGTCGTGGCGTCGAGTTCGATCATGGGGGCGGGGCTACCTCGAGTAGTACTCGACCACGAGCTGCTCGTTGAGCTCGAGCGGCATCTGGTCGCGGCGCGGGGCAGTGACGATCGTGCCCGTGAAGGTTGCCGGGTCCAGCGTCAGCCACTCCGGGACCTGGCCCGAGCGCAGCGCCTCGCTGACCGCCTTGAACGGCTCGCGCTCGCGCCTCGAGGCACGAACCTCGATCCGGTCACCCGGCTTGCAGTGGTACGAGGGAACGTTGGTTGGGCGCCCGTTGACGGCAAAGTGGCCGTGCGAGACGAGCTGCCGCGCATGGTCACGCGAGGCCGCGATGCCGAGCCGGAAGACGACGTTGTCGAGCCGGAGCTCGAGGATCCGGAGCAGGTTCTCGCCCGTCACGCCCGGACGGGATTCGGCTTCCTCGAAGTAGTTGTGGAACTGGCGCTCGAGGACGCGATAGATGCGGCGGACCTTCTGCTTCTCGCGCAGCTGAAGCCCGTAGTCGCCGACCTTGCGGCGGCGGACGCCATGCTGGCCGGGTGGTGTCGGGCGCCGTTCGAAGGCGCACTTCTTGGTGTAGCAGCGCGAGCCCTTCAGGAAGAGCTTGGCGCCCTCGCGGCGGCAGAGGCGGCAGACGGGACCGGTGTAGCGAGCCATGGTGCCTCTCCCGGCTACACGCGGCGCCGCTTCGGCGGGCGGCAGCCGTTGTGGGGGATGGGCGTGACGTCGGTGATGGCGGTGACCTCGAGCCCGGCGGTCTGGAGCGAGCGGATTGCCTGCTCGCGGCCGGCGCCGGGTCCCTTCACGTAGACCTCGACGGAGCGCATCCCGTGCTCCATCGCCTTCTTGGCAGCGGCGTCCGCGGACAGCGCGGCGGCATACGGCGTGCTCTTGCGGGAGCCCTTGAACCCGACGATCCCGGCCGACCCCCAGCTGATCACGGCCCCGCTGAGGTCCGTGATCGTCACGATGGTGTTGTTGAAGGTCGCCTGGATGTGCACGTGCCCGACGGGCACGTTCTTGCGCTCCCGCCTGCGCTGCTTGGTTGCGCGCTTCCGATCGGCCATACGTTCGGCTCGTCCCTCTTTACTTCTTGCGCCGAGCGCCGACCGTCTTCTTCGGTCCGCGACGCTGGCGAGCGTTGGTCTTCGTCCGCTGGCCCCGGACCGGCAGGTTCCGCCGATGACGGAGCCCGCGGTAGGAGCCGATCTCGATGAGGCGCTTGATGTTCAGCGCCACTTCGCGCCGGAGGTCGCCTTCGACCTTGAAGCGCCGGTCGATCAGCTCGCGAAGCCGGGTCACCTGTTCCTCGGTGAGATCGCGGACCCGGGTGTCGGGGTTGATGTTCGTCTGCTGGAGGATCTTCTGGCTGGTCGGCAGCCCGATGCCGAAGATATAGGTCAGGGCGACTTCGACGCGCTTCTCGCGCGGGATGTCGATACCGGAGATCCGTGCCATTCGATCAGCCCTGCCGCTGCTTGTGCTTGGGGTTGGCGCAGATGACCATCACGGTCCCGTGGCGGCGGATCACCTTGCAGTTGTCGCAACGGGCCTTCACCGAGGCTCGGACTTTCAACGGACTTCCTTCGCGCTGGGTGCCGGCTACTTCAGCCGGTACGTGATCCGACCCCGGGTGAGGTCGTATGGAGACAGTTCGACGCGGACCCGGTCGCCCGGCAGGATCCGGATGAAATTCATCCGGAGCTTCCCGCTGATATGGGCAAGAACGCGGTGGCCGTTCTCGAGCTCCACGGCGAACATCGTGTTCGGCAGCGGCTCGAGGACAGTTCCCTCGACTTCGATCGCGTCCTTCTTGCCCAACGTGCTCCCTGGCGTTCCTGCTCGCAGCCGCGCGACGGCCGGAGCCGACACACGAACGCGTAGCGTATCAACTCTGGCCGATTCCAGCAACCTCCGGCGCCGGCCGCTACAGCCTGGTGAGGATCTCGGGGCCGTCCGCGGTGACGGCGATCGAGTCCTCGAAGTGAGCCGCGACGGAACCGTCGCGGGTGACAACCGTCCAGCCATCGGCGAGCGTCTCGACGTCGGCACTTCCCAGGGTGAACATCGGCTCGATCGCGAGGCAGATGCCCGGCGCCAGCTCGATCCCCCTCGTCCTGGTGCGGTAGTTCGGGACCTGCGGATCCTCGTGCATCTCCGTGCCGATCCCGTGGCCCACGTACGGCCGGACGACACCGTAGCCGCGGGCCAGGGCGACGTCCTCGACGGCCGCCGAGATGTCCCAGATGCGGTTGCCGGCGGTGGCGGCGGCAATGCCCGCCTCGAGGCCGAGCCGCGTGGTCGCGACGAGGTCACGGACCGGCTGCGGGACGTCGCCCACGATGACGGTCCGGGCCGCGTCGCCGTGGTAGCCATCGATGATCGCTCCCGCGTCGATCGAGACGACCTGGCCGTCACCGACGATCCGGTCGCCCGGGATCCCGTGCACCACCTCGCGGTCGATCGAGATGCAGATCGACGACGGGTAGCCGAAATAGCCCTTGAACGACGGTGTCCCGCCGGCCTTCCGGATGTGGTCCTCGGCGATCCGGTCAAGGTGGGCAGTCGACACGCCCGGCCGCAGCGCTTCCTCGACGAGGCCAAGGACCTCGGCCACGAGGCGCCCGGCCCGACGCATGACCGCGATCTCCGCGGTCGAGCGGCGCGTGATCACGCGTGGCCTCGCCAGTACGGGAGCGGCTCGATCGCGTCGAGCAGGTCGGCCGTGACGGCGGCGATGGGCCGGCGGCCGTCGACGGCATCGAGCACGCCGGCAGCGCGGTAGTGCTCGACGACGTCGGACAGGGCACCGAGCTGCTTCTCCAGCCGGGCCTTGACGACCTCCGGGCGGTCGTCGTCGCGCTGGACGAGGGCCGATCCATCGATGTCGCAGATACCCGGGACACGGGGTGGGTGGGCCGTCTCGTGGTAGATGTGGCCGGCCGCCACGCACAGCCAGCGCCCGGTCAGGCGCCGGAGCAGCTCCTCGGGCGGGACGTCGACGAGCAGGGCCCGGTCGACCCTGGCCCCCCGGCCCGCGAGCGCCCGGTCGAGCGCTTCCGCCTGTGGGCGGTTGCGGGGAAAACCGTCGAGGATGGCTCCCCGCGCGGCGTCCGGGGCCGCCAGCCGCTCGAGCAGCATGCCGACGGTGATCTCGTCGGGAACCAGATCACCGCGCTCCATGTAGCCCTGGGCTTCGCGCCCGAGCGGGGTGCCGTCTCGGGCCGCCGCCCGGAAGAGGTCCCCGGTTGCGAGCCGGGGCAGGCCGAGGTGACGCGAGAGGACGTGGGCCTGGGTTCCCTTCCCGGCACCCGGGGCGCCGAGCAGGATCAGGATTCTCATCGAGGCGCCCGGTTCGCGCTCATCGGATGAAACCCTCGTAGTTCCGCATCATCAGCTGAGCCTCCAGCTGCTTCATCGTCTCGACGACCACCGACACGACGATCAGGATGCTCGTGCCACCGAGGGAGAGCCCGGCAAGGCCCGGGATGAAGGCCTGGAACGCGTAGGGGGCAACGGCGACGGCGCCGAGGAAGAGCGCCCCGGCGACCGTGATCCGGTTCACGACGCGGGCGAGGTAGTCCTGGGTGGGCCGCCCCGGCCGGATGCCCGGGATGAAGCCCCCGTTCTTGCGGAGCTGCTCCGCGGTCTCGTCCGGCTTGAATGTGAAGGCCGTGTAGAAGTAGGTGAAGCCGACCGTCAGGAGGAAGTAGAGCGAGCCATACACGACGAGGTTCGACGGGCCGAACGTGTTCACGAAGAACGTGGCGACCTGCTTGACGATCGACACCTGGCTCTGGGCGAAGTAGCCGGCGATCTGGCTGGGGAAGAGCAGGATGCTCACCGCGAAGATGATCGGGATGACGCCGGCCTGGTTGACCCGCAGGGGCAGGAACGTCGTCCCGCCCTGGTACATCCGCCTGCCGCGCACCCGGCTCGCGTACTGGATCGGGATGCGCCGCTGGCCCTCGGTGATGAAGACGATTGCGGCAATGGCGAAGATCGCGAAGATCGCGAAGATCGCGAGGGCCGGAACATTGGGCGAGTCGAGGAAGGTCCCGATCGCCTGCGGAACACGGCCCACGATGCCGGCGAAGATGATGAAGCTGATCCCGTTGCCGATCCCCTTCTCGGTGATGAGCTCGCCGATCCACATCAGGAGGATCGATCCGGCAGTCAGGGTGATGATCTGGGTGAGCGTCGCGAACGAGGCCAGGTCGAAGTTCGTGTTGAGCACGCCCGCCTGGTTGAGGACAGCCAGGAACCCGTAGCTCTGGAGAATCGCGAGCGGGACCGACAGGTAGCGCGTGTACTGGTTGATCTTGTTGCGGCCGTACTCTCCCTCGCGCTGGAGCGCGGTGAGGGCGGGCACGACGCCGGTCATCAACTGCATGATGATCGACGCGTTGATGTAGGGGTTGACGCCCAGGCCCACCACCGAGAACCGCGACAGGCCGCCGCCGGAGAACAGGTCCAGCAGGCCGAAGAGCGCGTTGCCGTTGAAGAAGGCGGCGAGCTTGGTGGGATCGGCGCCGGGGACGGGGACGTGAGCAAGCGCCCGGAAGACGATCAGGGCGCCCAGGACGAACAGGATCCGGCGCCGGATGTCCGGCGCCCGGAAGGCGTTGAGGATGGAGTCGAACACGGCCGGGCCGCGTCAGTCCGCGTCGGCCGGCGGCTCGACGCCGATGGCGGCGAGCAGGGTCGTCGGGATCTCGATCACCTGAACCGTCCCACCGGCCGCCTCGATCTTCTCGCGAGCGCTCCTGGTGAACGCATCCGCGACCACGAACATCGGGTGCCCGGCGTCGCCGCCACCAAGGATCTTGAGAGGCTTGTCGAGCGTCCGCACGAGACCGGCCATGCGGAGCAGCTCCTGGTTCACCGTGACCGGCGCAGGCGCGGACTCCTTCGACCCTCCGGGCAGGTCGCCTGACGGGAGCCGGCCGAGCTCGATCGCGGCGCTGATGGCGCCCACGTTCACGACCTCGAACTCGATCCGGTTGATGTTGCGGAATCCATGGAGCTTCGGGATCCGGATGTGGAGCGGGGTCTGGCCGCCCTCGAACCAGGTCGGGATGGAGCTGCCCGCGCGGGACTTCTGCCCCTTGGTGCCTCGTCCAGCGGTCTTGCCCTTGCCGGCGGCGATCCCACGCCCAACCCGGGTCTTGGCGGTGTGCGCACCCTCCGCGGGCCGCAGGTCGTGCAGCTTCATCGGGTCTCCTCTGTCACCGTCGTGGGGAGCTCCTCGACCTCGACGAGGAAGCGGACCGCCCGGACCATCCCGCGCGTCGCCTCGTTGTCCGGCACCACGACGGTGTCCCCGATCCGGTGAAGCCCCAGCGCCTTGATGGTGCCCCGATTCCGGGCGATGTGGCTGATCATGCTCTTGACCTGGGTCACCCGCAGACTACCTGCCATCGCTGGCCTCCCCGGCCGGCTGGCCGGCCACGAACAGGCGGACCGGCACGCCCCGACGTGCCGAGACCTGCTCCGCGGACGCGAGAGTGCGGAGCGCCTCGATCGTGGCGCGGACGACGTTGACCGGGTTCGTCGACCCGTGGACCTTGGAGAGGATGTCGCGGATGCCGGCAGCCTCCACCACGGAGCGGACCGAGCCACCGGCGATGACACCCGTCCCCTGGGAGGCGGGTTTCAGCAGCACCTTGGCGGCTGCGTATTCCGCGCGCACCTCGTGCGGGATCGTGGTCCCCACGGTCGGGATCCGGATGAGGTTCTTCTTGGCGTCCTCGACGCCCTTGCGAATCGCCTCGGGGACCTCGCCGGCCTTCCCGAGCCCCGCACCGACGTGGCCCTGGCCGTCACCGACGATGACGACCGCGGAGAAGCTGAAGCGGCGCCCGCCCTTGACGACCTTGGCGACGCGGTTGATCTGGACGACACGCTCCTCGAGCGTGAGTTTTGCGGGATCGATCCTGGCCACTGGCGGTCTGCTCCTCCTAGAAGTCGAGACCGGCTTCCCGCGCGGCGTCGGCAAGCGTCTTGACCCGGCCGTGGTAGCGATACCCGGCTCGGTCGAAGACGACCTGCGCGACTCCGGCGGTGCGGGCCCGCTCGGCGACCAGGCGTCCGACCACCTTCGCCTCGTCGACCTTCGTCTGCTTCCCGCCCTTGAGCTCCGGCTCGAGGGAGGACGCGGCGGCGAGGGTGCGACCGGCTGCGTCGTCGATCACCTGTGCGTAGATGTGGTTGAGGCTGCGGTAGACCGCAAGGCGCGGCCGCGCGGACGTCCCCTCCAGCCGGAGGCGAATCCGCTCGTGCCGTTTCTGCCGGGCGGCGCCGCGCGTGGCGGCCTTCGTCATCGTGGTCGTCCTTCCGTTACTTCTTTCCGCCGATCTTGCCGGCCTTGCCGGCCTTGCGGCGGATCACCTCGCCCGAGTAGCGGACGCCCTTGCCCTTGTATGGCTCCGGCTTCCGGGTAGCCCGGACACGGGCGGCAACCTGGCCGACGAGCTCCTTGTCGATTCCCAGGACGGCCAGCTTGATCGGGCTTTCGACCTCGAAGCTGATCCCGTCCGGCGGGACGATCTCGACGGGGTGGCTGTACCCAAGGTTGAGCTGCAGCCTGTCGCCGACCTTCTGGGCGCGGTAGCCGACGCCGGTGATCTCGAGGCTCTTGCGATAGCCGGCCGTGACACCCTCGACCATGTTGGCGACGAGCGTCCGGGTCAGCCCATGGAGCTGCTTGTGCTGCTTGAGGTCGGACGGACGCGTGACGAGCAGGCTGCCCTCCCCGGCCTCCACGGTCATCGCGGCCGGGAGCGAGCGGGTCAGGGTTCCCTTCGGGCCCGTGACGGTGATGACCGGGCCGTCGAGACGGACCTCGACCCCCGCGGGCACGGGGATCGGCTGGCGGCCGATACGCGACATCGCCTTCTCCCTTACCAGACGTAGGCGAGGACTTCGCCGCCGAGCTGGGCCTTGCGAGCCTGCGCGCCGGTCATGATCCCCTGGCTGGTGCTGACGATGACGATGCCCAGGCCACCGAGGACCCGGGGGATGTCCGTCTTGCGGGCGTAGACGCGGAGCCCGGGCTTGCTGATGCGCTTGAGTCCGGACAAGACCGACGCCTTGCCGTCGACGTACTTGAGGTTGAGCGTGATGACGGGATGCACGCCGTCACGGCCCTCGCTGAAGGAGGCGATGAAGCCCTCGTCGACGAGGATGCGCGCGATCTCGCGCTTGACCCGCGACGCCGGCACGACCACTTCGAGGTGGTGGGCCCGCGACGCGTTGCGGATGCGCGTGAGCATGTCCGCGATCGGATCGGAGACGTTCATCGTCGGCTCACCAGCTCGACTTCGTCACGCCCGGGACCTCGCCCGCGAGGGCGCGCTCCCGGAAGCAGATGCGGCAGAGCGCAAACCGGCGCATGTAGGCGCGGGGCCGGCCGCACAGCGTGCACCGGTGGTACGCCTGCACCTTGTGCCGAGGCGTTCGCTTCGCCTTTGCAATCAACGACTTCTTGGCCATGATCCTCCTCCCCGCGCTAGCCGGCGAAGGGCATGCCGAGGAGTTCCAGAAGCTTCCGGGACTCCTCGTCGGTCTTCGCCGTCGTCACGATGCTGATCTCCAGCCCGCGGAGACGGTCGACCTTGTCGTAATCGATCTCGGGGAACGCGAGCTGCTCGCGCATCCCGAGGCTGTAGTTGCCACGCCCGTCGAACGACTTGGCGGGGATCCCCCGGAAGTCGCGGATGCGCGGAAGCGCCAGGACGGTCAGGCGCTCAAGGAAGTCCCACATCCGCTCGCCGCGGAGGGTCACCTTCGCCCCGATCGTGTTGCCCGTCCGGAGACGGAACTGGGCGATGGAGCGCTTGGCCTTGGTGACGATCGGCTTCTGGCCCGTGATGGCGGCCAGGTCGCCGACCGCGGCGTCGACCGCCTTGGCGTTCGTGAGCGCCTCGCCGAGCCCGATGTTGACCACGATCTTCTCGAGACGCGGGACCTGCATCGGGTTCCGGTAGGCGAACTGCTTGGTGAGCGCGGGCACGACCTCGGTCGCGTAGCGCCCCTTCAGGTTGCTGCTCACGCGCCCTTCACCTCCACCGGCTGGCCGCAGCGGCCGCAGGCACGCACGCTCGCCCCGCTCTCCAGGAGAAGATGGCGGATCCGCGTCGGCTGGTCGCAGCGCGGGCAGACGAGCATGACCTTGCCCACGGCGATCGGGAGCGGCTTCTCGACGATGCCGCCCTGTTGCATCTGCGGCACGCGATCGTTCTGGTTCATCCGGGGGCGCGGCTTGGTGTGCCGCTTGGCGATGTTCAGCCCCTCGACCACCACGCGGTAGGGCGTGCCGGGCGTCAGGGGCCGGTCGACGCGCTCGACGGTCCCACGCTTGCCGGCGTCCTTGCCGCCGAGCAGGAGGATCGTGTCACCCTTGCGGATCTCGGGCACCTTGGTCACCCGGGGTGCGACGGCACGGGCCATCTCAGAGCACCTCCGGTGCGAGTGAGACGATCTTCATGTAGTTCCGATCGCGGAGCTCGCGGGCGACCGGGCCGAAGATCCGCGTCCCACGCGGGTTGCCCTGGTTGTTGATCAGGACGGCGGCGTTCTCGTCGAAGCGGATGTAGCTGCCATCCGGCCGGCCGTACTCCTTGGCCGTGCGAACCACGACCGCACGCACGACATCACCCTTCTTGACGGCCGCATTCGGAATCGCCTGCTTGACGCTGGCGACGATCACGTCGCCGACTTCCGCGGTGGTCGCCCGCGAGCGGCCCATGATCCGGATGCACTGGATCACGCGCGCGCCCGTGTTGTCCGCCACGCGGAGGCGGGTCTGCTGCTGGATCACGCCTCGGTCTCCTCCCCGGCCCCGGCATGCGCCCTGCCCGGGTGCGCCGCGGCGTGAATCGCCTCGGTCGTCGCCGACTCCTCGGCGACGAGCTCCGAGGGCCGATCCTCGCCGGCCCGCGAGACGACCTCGACGAGCCGCCAGCGCTTCGTGCGCGAGAGCGGTCGCGACTCCTCGATGAGGACCGTGTCGCCCACGCGGGCGGCGTTGAGCTCGTCGTGCGCCGCGAACTTGCTGGACGCCCGGACCACCCGCTTGTAGAGCGGGTGGCGCGTCAGGCGCTCTACGGAGACGACGATCGTCTTGTCCATGCTGTCGCTGACGACGCGCCCGACCTTGGTCTTGCGATTGCCCTGCACGTGTGTTGCTCCTGCCATGCCGGGCCCCCTACGCGCTCTTGTCCAGGAGCTTGCGCTCGTGGCGGACGGTGAGGATCCGGGCGATCGTCCGGCGCGAGCCCGAGATCGCCGTGTAGTCCTTCAGCTGGCGCGTCGCGAGCTCGAAACGGGCCTGCCAGAGGTCGCGCTTCGCGTCGTTGAGCGCCTGGTCCAGCTCCGCGTCGGTCAGGGCGCGCAGCTTGTCGATGTCGATCACGCGCTCTCCTCCTCCTTGACGATGAAGCGCGTCGCGACCGGCAGCTTATGGCTGGCCAGGCGCATCGCCTCGACGGCCTGCTCGCGGTCGACTCCCGCCATCTCGAAGAGGATCCGGCCGGGCCGCACGACGGCAACCCAGTGGTCCGGGGCGCCCTTGCCGGAGCCCATCCGGGTCTCCGCCGGCTTCTTGGTCGCCGGCTTGTCCGGGAAGATCCGGATCCAGATCTTGCCGCCGCGCTTGACCGAGCGGGTCATCGCGCGCCGGGCCGCCTCGATCTGGCGGCTCGTGATCCAGGCAGGCTCGAGGGTGATGAGGCCGAACTCTCCGAATGAGACAGCCGTCCCGCCCTTGGACATGCCTGCCATCCGGCCCCGCATGACCTTGCGGTGCTTGACGCGGCGCGGCATCAGCATGGCGTCACGCTCCCGTGGCCGCGACGGGTGCGGCAGCCTGGGCGGCGGCCGGCCGGGCGACCCGCTGGTCGGGGTGGTCACCGCGGTAGATCCAGACCTTCACGCCGATCGTGCCGTAGGTCGTCCGGGACAGGACGTAGCCGTAGCTGATGTCCGCGCGGAGCGTGCCCAGCGGGATGCGACCCTCGCGGTCCCACTCGCGACGAGCCATCTCCGAGCCGCCGAGGCGGCCGGCGACGGCGATCTTGACGCCCTTTGCCCCCACCTTCATGGTCCGCTGGATCGCCTGCTTCATCGCCTTCCGGAACGCGATCCGGCGGCTCAGCTGCTGGGCAACATTGGCGGCCACGAGATACGCATCGAGCTCCGGCTGGCGGATCTCCTTGATCTCGAGCTTCACTTTGCGCGGCTTCGTGAGATCGCCGATCTGCTTGCGGAGGATCTCGACGTTCGTGCCGCCCTTGCCGATCACGATGCCCGGTTTGGCCGTGTGGATCGTCACCGTCACGTAGTTGATGCCGCGTTCGATCTCGACGCCGCCGACGCTCGCGTTGGCGAGGCGTCGCTCGATGAGCTTGCGCACGGCCAGGTCTTCCTGGAGCAGCGTCGCGTATTCCTTGTCCGCATACCACTTCGCGGACCAGGTGCGGCTGATCCCGAGGCGGAAGCCGTACGGGTGGACCTTGTGTCCCATCTCAGGCCTCCCGCTCTTCGAGGACGATGGTGATGTGGGTCATCGGCTTGTGGATGGCGAAGGCCCGTCCCTGGGCGCGTGGCTTCCAGCGCTTCAGGGTGGGGCCCTCGTTGGCGTGGGCCTCCACGATCACGAGGTCCTCCGCCGCGAGGTTGTGGTTGTTCTCGGCGTTCGCGGTCGCGCTCGCGAGCACGCGCGCGACGTCGCGCGCGGCGCCCTGGGGCATGAAGCGCAGGATCGCGCTCGCGTCCTCGACCCGGCGTCCACGGATGGCCGAGGTGACGAGGTTCGCCTTGCGGGTTGACCCGCGGAGGTACTTGGCAGTGGCGGAAACGCGCACGATCTGGTCCCCTACCGCACGGCCGTGGAACGGTCGGTCTTCTTGTCGTGCCCGCGGAAGGTGCGGGTCGGGGCAAACTCGCCCAGGCGGTGACCGACCATGTTCTCGGTGACGTAGACGGGCACGTGCTTGCGGCCGTTGTAGACCGCGATCGTGTGCCCGATGAAGTCCGGAAAGACGACCGACGCGCGCGACCACGTGCGCACGATCTTCCGCTCGTTCTTCTTGTTCATCTCCTGGACGCGGCCGAGGAGCCGCGCCTCGACGAACGGCCCTTTCTTGACCGAACGCGACATGCTTCCGCTCCTCCTATGCCTGGCGGTGCCGCGACCGGACGATCAGGCGATCCGCCTTCGTCCCGCGCCGCGTCCGGTAGCCCATCGCCGGCTTGCCCCACGGCGTCTTGGGGGGCATCCCGGTGGGAGACTTGCCCTCGCCACCGCCGTGCGGGTGGTCGCGCGGGGTCATCGCGACGCCTCGGGTCTCCGGGCGCAGGCCCATGTGGCGGGCGCGGCCCGCCTTCCCGAGGCTCTGGTTCTCGTGATCGAGGTTCGATACCTGCCCGATCGTCGCCACGCAGCGCAGCGGCACCCGGCGCATCTCCCCGGAGGGAAGCCGGACCGTGGCGTAGTCGCCTTCCTTGGCGAGGAGCTGTGCCGCGCCGCCCGCGGAGCGGACGATCTGACCGCCCTTGCCCGGGATGAGCTCGATGTTGTGGATGGTCGTGCCGAGCGGGATCGTGGCCAGCGGCAGGGCGTTCCCCACCCGGGCCTCCGCGTCGGGGCCGGCAACCACCAGGTCGCCCACCTTGAGGCCGTGGGGCAGGAGCATGTACCGCTTCTCCCCGTCCCGGTAGTGAAGGAGGCCGATGCGGGCCGACCGGTTCGGGTCGTACTCGACGGTCGCGATCCTGGCGGGGACCCCGATCTTGTCGCGCTTGAAATCGATGATCCGGTAGTGCTGCTTCTCGCCGCCGCCCCGATGGCGAACGGTGAGCCGGCCCTGGTTGTTGCGGCCCGAGCCGCGCTTCTTCGGCTCCAGGAGGGGCTTGTAGGGCTCCTTGGTGGTGATCTCCTCGAACGTCGACCGGGTCATGAACCGGCGGCCGGCCGAGGTTGGCTTGTAGCTCCGCAGCGGCATCGCTACACCCCCTCGAAGAATTCGATCTTCTGGCCGGCGGCGAGCGTCACGATCGCTTTGCGCCAGGGCGTGGTCCAACCCGTGATCCGGCCGCGCTTGGTCCCGCGGCGCTTCTCCTTGGCCTTCGTCGTCAGGACGTTGACCGCCGTGACCTGGACCTTGAAGAGCTCCTCGACGGCGGCCTTCACCTGGATCTTCGACGCGTCGCCGTGAACCTCGAACGTGTACTTCCCGTGGCCGGAGACGTCCATCGACTTCTCGCTGATGATCGGACGGACGATGACCTCGTGGGCGGTCAGGGTCATGCGTAGACCTCCTCGAGGCGGGCGAGGGCCGGCTGTTCGATCACGATCGTGTCCGCGTTGAGCAGGTCCACCACATTCAGCGAGTCCGCGAGCAGGACCGCGACCCGGGGCAGGTTCCGGGCCGACAGGTCGAGGCGCTCGTCGCGCGCCGGCGCGACGATGAGCACGCGGCCGGCCACCTTGAGGTTCTCCAGGACGCCGAGCAGCTCCCTCGTCCGGATCGCTTCGAGCCCGAACGCGTCGAGGACCCGGATCGCATCCCCGCCGAGCTTCGCGGTGAGCGCACCGCGCAGCGCGAGGCGCTTCATCTTGCGGGGCAGGCGCTGGGCGTACGAGCGCGGATGTGGCCCGAAGACGACGCCGCCGCCCGTGAAGTGGGGTGCGCGTCGCGAGCCCTGGCGAGCCCGGCCGGTTCCCTTCTGGCGATACGGCTTCTTGCCGCCGCCGGCAACCTCGCCGCGTGTCTTGGTGTCACTGGTTCCGAGCCGGCGGCCCGCGAGCTGCGCCGTCACGACCTGGTGGAGGACGGCGGCGTTGATCGGCGCGTCGAAGAGCTCGTCGGAGAGCTCCACGGTCCCGATCGCCTCGCCCGTCCGGGCATAGAGCGTGGTCTGCGGCATGGTCAGGCCTTCCTCACGAGGACGAGTGCGTGCGGCGCTCCCGGTACGGACCCCTTGACGAGGAGAAGGTTGCGCTCGGGATCGACGCGCACGACGCTGAGCTTCTTGACCGTGACGCGCTCGTCGCCCATGTGGCCCGCCATGCGCATGCCGCGATAGACGCGCCCGGGCGTCGTGCCCGGCCCGATCGAGCCGGGGGCTCGATGGTGGTCCGAGCCGTGCGTCTTCGGGCCGCGGTGGAAGTTGTTTCGCTTGATGTTGCCGGCGAAGCCCTTCCCCTTCGAGGTACCGGTGACGTGGACGACGTCGCCGGCCGCGAACAGGTTGACGTCGAGCGTCTGTCCGACGGCGTAGTTCGAGGCATCCTCGAGGCGGAACTCCCGGATCACGGCGACCTGGGGAAGCTCCTTGAGCTGGCCCGCCTCGGGCTTGGTCAGCTTCCTAGCGGGCTCGGTTCCGAGCTGCACCGCGGTATAGCCGTCCCGCTCCGGGGTCCGCAGGCGCGTCACGGTGTTCGGCACGACCGACACCACGCTCACCGGGATCATGGTGCCGTCGGGCTGGAAGACCTGGGTCATGCCGACCTTGCGGCCGATCAAACCGATGCTCATGGCCGCCACCCGGCGCCAACGCGAGGTTCGTGGTGATTCATCACATCTTGATCTCGATGTCGACTCCCGCCGCGAGCGAGAGGCGCATCAGGGCGTCGACCGTCTTGGCCGACGGGTCGAGGATGTCGACGAGACGCTTGTGGGTCCGGATCTCGAACTGCTCCCGGCTGTCCTTGTCGATGAACGGCGAACGGAGCACCGTGAACTTCTCGATCCGCGTCGGGAGCGGCACGGGTCCAACGACGTCGGCGCCGGTCCGCTGGGCAGTCTCGACGATCTGGGCCGCCGACTGATCCAACAGGCGATGGTCGTATGCCTTGAGCCGGATCCGGATCCGCTGCTTGGGCATCGGGCTACTCGACGATGCTCACGATCGCGCCGGCGCCGACGGTTCGGCCACCCTCGCGGATCGCGAAGCGCTGCCCGATCTCGATCGCGATCGGG
>DAOTXE010000001.1:0-14474 GCA_034435355.1 Chloroflexota bacterium | reverse complement strand
GGCATCCTGGGGCGGAAGTACGTCCCAAGGGTTCGGCTGTTCGCCGATTAAAGCCGCACGCGAGCTGGGTTCAGAACGTCGTGAGACAGTTCGGTCTCTATCCGTCGTGGGCGTAGGGAACTTGTGAGGAGCTGCTCCTAGTACGAGAGGACCGGAGTGGACGAACCGCTGGTGTGCCAGTTGTCCCGCCAGGGGCATTGCTGGGTAGCTATGTTCGGTTGGGATAAGCGCTGAAAGCATCTAAGTGCGAAGCTCGCCTCGAGATGAGGTTCCCCACCGGGTTAACCGGGTAAGACCGCAGGGAGACTACCTGCTTGATAGGCGGCACGTGGAAGCCCGGCGACGGGTGAAGCCAAGCCGTACTAATGGTCGAGGGCTTGACCTTTCCAACGCTGACCAAGGGCCAGCGTCGTGGATCGGGATGCACCCGGGCGTCCGTGGACGCCCGAAACGACGCGAAGTTGAAGATCTCGTTCCGGCGCCAGCTGCGCGATGAAGCGCGGCGGTTGTCGCTGCCGAAGCACGAACCACACGCATGAAATCCTGGTGACTCTAGCGGAGAGGCCACACCCGTTCCCATCCCGAACACGGAAGTTAAGCTCTCCAGCGCCGAAGATACTGAGAGGGCAGCCTTTCGGGAAAATAGGCCGTCGCCAGGATTTCTGCGTTTCCGGGGCAGCGCCGGGAAGCGGGGGTGCCCCGGCCCGGGCCTTCACGACAGGCACGGCAGGCGTCCACCGCTGCCGCGATACACTCCCCCGATGGACCAGCCCGTGCGTGACGCGCTCGACGGGGCGCTGTCGTCGGAGGGGATCGTCGCCTGCCCATACCTCGTCTCGGCGTCCGGCCCCTGGCGGAGCGGGGTTCCTGCGCGCGACCATCGGTGCACCATGGACGCGGGTGGCGGGCGCATCGACATCGACCACCAACGCAGCTACTGCCTCGGGTCGGGCGGGCCCGGGTGTCCGCGCTTCGTTCGGGCGGGCGCCAGCGTTGGACTCGCGAGCATGGCGCCCGTCGTGCTGGACCGAGGTCCACTCGGGACAACGCTCGAGCGGCCCGGACTGCATCGACTCGCAGCGCCGGCGACGGTCATCGTCGTTGGCGCTGCAGTCGTCGCGCTCCTCCTGGCGCGCGGGCCAGGGGCTCCCGGTTCAGCAGCCAGCCCGGGAGGCGTCGGCGCAAGCGGCAGTCCTCAGGCTTCACCCGTGGGCACGCCGGGGAACGGGGGAGCGACGGCGACGACGAGCGCGGCGCCGTCCGCCTCGCCGTCCCTGCAGGCGTCGCCCAGCCCTGCGCCCGTGTCCTCTCCGACGTCGACCGGCGTGCAAACCTACACCGTTCGTTCGGGTGACACGCTCGGGGCGATCGCGGCGCGCTTCGGGACGACGACAACGCTGCTCGCGAAGCTGAACGGCATCGCAAATCCCAGCCTGATCCGGGTCGGCCAGGTGCTCCAGATCCCGCCAGGCGGGGCGCCGGCCCCGTCGCGGTCGCCCGCGCCTTCGCCGCTCGCCTCCCCGACGCCGCGCCCGTCGCCGACCCCGGTCGCGTCCACCCCGACCCCGGCCGGCGCTCGAACCTACACGGTCCAGAAGGGCGACACCCTGGGGGCGATCGCCGCGCGCTTCGGGACGACGACCACGCTGATCGCGAAGTTGAACGGCATCGCGGACCCGAGCTACATCCGGGTCGGCCAAGTCCTCAAGCTGCCCTAGGCTCCCCGGCGGACTCGACGCTCTTCCGTTCCCGCCCCTGCGCAGCGATCACCGCTGGCATGCGCGGCAATACGACGTCGCCTCGCGTCCGCCCAGCTGGCTGATGGTCGCCCCGCATCGGAAGCAGGGCAGGCCACCTCGCAGGTGGACCTTCAGGTGGTCGCGAACCTGCTTCTCGAAGGTCGGGGGCACACGTTCCCGGAGGATCTCGATCGACTCGGCGAGCGTCCCCCGCATCGCGGCGTAGAGCGTGTCGACCTCCTCGGCCGCGAGCGTCGACCGGCGCCGAAACGGGCTAAGCCGCGCCGCCCACAGGATCTCGTCGCTGTAGGCGTTGCCGATTCCCGCCACGAACGATTGGTTTCGGAGCAGGCTCTTGAGCTCACCCGGGTGGCGGCGGATCCGAGCCTGAAACTCGCCGACCGTGAGGGCCGGGTCGTCCGCATCCGGGCCGAGCGCAGCCGGCCCTGCGCCGGGAACGGAGAGCGGTGCGCCGACCAGGACGAGATACAGCTTGCCCATCCGGGTCGGGTCCACGTAGCGCAGCTCGACGTCAGCCCCGGGCGCGGGAATCCAGTCCGCACCGCGTGTCCAGGTCGCCGGATCGTCTACGCCACGGCCGATCCTGGGCCCGAACCGGATGACGACGGACCCGCGCGGGCGTCGCGCCGATGGCGGGACCATCCCGAACCTTCCCGTCAACATGGGGGCCGCCGTAACGCGCGTGCGTTCCATGGCGAGGATGAGGAACTTTCCGCGCCGCTGGACGTCGCAAAGCGGCTCACCGACGAGGGCCGTGAATTCCGCGGGCGTTGCGCGGAGCACGAGCGGATCCCGGGCTCCGGTCGCGATGATCGTCCTGCCGACCAGAGCGGCGCGGAACGCCTCGGCCAGGATCGTCAGGTCGGGCAGCTCGGGCACGGCCCGCGGATTGTAACCGTCAGGAGTCGTGTGCTAGACTCGCGCGGCCCCGCGAGGGCGCGACAGCCGAACAGCTTCCGACCGACGAAGCGGAGGAGCGGACCGCACGCAGGGCGCACGGACCGAACCTGACCAGCAACGACGGCGCGAGCACGGCTCGGCCGTCGTCCTCGTTTCGGGCGGACTCCATGACAGAGGTAGGAAGACCCTTGACCGAAGAGCAGCAGGCAGGGACCACGCCGGTGACCATGTCGGAGGCGAACGCCCTCGAAGTGGCCGCCGTCGAAGAACCGGCGACAGTCGTCGCCGACGTGGCCGCCGAGACCCCCGAGACGTCCATGATCGAGCCCGCGGCAGAGGCCGTTGCCGAGCCCGTGGCAGAGCCCGTGGCAGAGCCCGCGGCAGAGGCCGTTGCCGAGCCCGTGGCAGAGCCCGTGGCAGAGGCCGTTGCCGAGCCCGTGGCAGAGGCCGTTGCCGAGGCCGTGGCAGAGGCCGTTGCCGAGGCCGTGGCAGAGGCCGTTGCCGAGCCCGTGGCAGAGGCCGTTGCCGAGCCCGTGGCAGAGGCCGGCGTGACTGCCGAGGATCTGGCCGACGCTCCCGCGGCAGAGGAGCCTGAGGCGGTCGTGCCCGCGCGGTCGTCCCGCCCCGAGCCGGTGACGATGGAGGAGCTCCTCGCGGAGCAGGACACCGACATCCGGAGCTTCAAGCACGGGGACGTCGTCGAGGGCGCCATCGTCCGGATCGACAAGGACGAGATCCTGGTCGACATCGGGGCGAAGAGCGAGGGCGTGGTCTCCAACCGCGAGCTCTACGGTCGGAACGCCGAGTCGTCGCCCGTCCTTGCCGTCGGCGACGTGGTCCTTGTCTACGTGCTCCAGCCGGAATCGCCGGAGGGCCACGTGGTCCTCTCGCTCCGTCGCGCCGGACTCGAGCGCAAGTGGCGCTCGATGCAGGAGCAGTTCGAGACTGGCGTCATCATCGAGGCGCCCGTGATCGACCACAACAAGGGCGGCTTGATCGTGGATTGCGGCATCCGCGGGTTCGTGCCGATCAGCCAGATCGTCGACTTCCCGCGACGTCCGCAGAGCGAGCAGCCTCGCGACGCCGCCCAGGAGATCGCGGAGAAGCTGCAGCCCTACGTCGGGCGCCGCCTGCGCCTCAAGATCCTCGAGGTCAACAGGAAGGCAAACCGGCTGATCCTCTCCGAGAAGGTTGCCCTGTACGAAGAGCGTCGCGAGAAGCGCGACGAGCTCTTCAGCAGCCTGCAGGTCGGCCAGAAGGTCAAGGGCAACATCCGCTCGATCGCGCCCTTCGGCGTCTTCGTGGACCTCGGGGGGATCGACGGGCTCGTCCACAAGAGCGAGCTGTCGTGGAACAAGGTCAACAACCCCGAAGCCGGCTACAAGGTCGGCGAAGAGGTCGAGGCCGAGGTCATCGACATCAACCACGAGCGGGGGCGAATCAGCCTCTCGATCCGCCGCCTGCAGCCCGACCCGTGGCACTCCACGGTGGCCGATTTCAAGGTCGGTGAGATCATCGACGGGACCGTCACGAAGCTCGTCAATTTCGGTGCCTTCGTGCGGGTCCGCGACGGTCTCGAGGGCCTTATCCACATCAGCGAGCTGTCCCACCAGCGCGTCGCCCACCCGGGAGACGTGGTCCGCGAGGGTCAGACGATCAAGCTCAAGATCATCTCGCTCGACTCCGAGCGGCATCGCCTGGGACTGAGCCTCAAGCAGGCGGAAGAGCCGCCCGCCCGACCGGCCGCACCGGAGGCGCCGCGTCCCCGCCGGCCGCGCGAGGAGCGCGGGTACGTGATGTCCGACGCCGTCCAGGAGCCGGAAGGCGGCATCGACAACACGCTGGCGGCCGCGTTCGCGCAGGTTCGCCAGCAGCTCCAGCAGGCCGAGCAGGCCGAGCAGCGACCGGTCGAACCGGTGACGGCGCCGGAGCCGGCCATCGTCCCGGAGCCGGCAGCGGCCGCCGAGCCCGAGCCCGTGGCGGCCCCGGAGCCGGCCGTTGCCCCGGAGCCCGTCACCGTCGCCGAGACGGATCTCCCTCCCGTCACCGAGCCCGAGCCGGATCGGGTTGCAGCCGTCGAGGGACCCGCCGAGGGCTAGTCTTGCCTCACGACCAGCCAGCGAGGCGCCCTGCCGGGAAACGGCGGGGCGCCTCGCGATTCTCCGACCGAGGGTCCGGGCATCCGATCGGGGTCTGCCTGCGAATTGCCGTCTGCCAGGAGGCGTGATCCCATCGTCAGCGTGGCCGGCCGCTGCCCGTGACCGGCCGATGGCAGGCCGGGTGGGTCGTGCTAGCATGACCCGGAGGGCGGTTGACGCCGCCAGAACGGATGTTCAGTCTTGATGGACCGTTTCGACAAGTTCACGGACCGCGCACGCAAAGTCCTGACGCTCGCGCAGGACGAAGCGCAGCGGTTCAACCACAACTACATCGGCACCGAGCACCTCCTGCTCGGTCTCGTCCGCGAGGGCGAGGGTGTCGCCGCGCGCGTCCTCGAGAACATGAACGTCGAGCTCGCCAAGGTCCGCACCGCGGTCGAGTTCATCATCGGCCGGGGTGATCGCCCCGTGGTGGGCGAGGTCGGCCTGACGCCCAGGGCCAAGCGCGTCATCGAGCTTGCGATCGACGAGGCGCGCCGGCTTGGCCACAACTACATCGGCACCGAGCATCTCCTGCTTGGCCTGGTCCGGGAGGGCGAGGGAATCGCGGCGGGCGTCCTCGAGTCGCTCGGCGTCAACCTGGACAAGGTTCGCCACGAGGTCATCCGCGTCCTCTCGCAGAGCTCCGCGGTCGGTCCCGCGCAGGAGACGAAGCGGGCGAGCAAGACGCCGACCGTCGACCAGCTCGGCATCAACCTCACCGAGGCGGCGCGGTCCGGCAAGCTGGACCCGGTCATCGGCCGCGAGAAGGAGATCGAGCGGGTCATCCAGATCCTCTCCCGCCGCACGAAGAACAATCCCGCCCTCATCGGGGAGCCGGGCGTCGGGAAGACGGCCATCGCCGAGGGCCTGGCGCATCGGATCGTCAGCGGCGACGTGCCGGAGACGCTGCTCAACAAGCGCGTCCTGACCCTGGACATCGGGTCGCTCGTCGCAGGCACGAAATACCGGGGCGAGTTCGAGGAGCGGCTCAAGAAGATCATCGAGGAGCTCCGCAACACGAACGACGCGATCCTGTTCATCGACGAGCTCCACACGCTCGTCGGGGCCGGGGCTGCCGAAGGAGCCATCGACGCGGCCAACATCCTCAAGCCACCGCTTTCGCGTGGCGAGCTGCAGTGCATCGGCGCAACGACGCTGGACGAGTATCGCAAGTACATCGAGCGCGACGCCGCCCTGGAGCGTCGCTTCCAGCCCGTGATGGTCGAGGAGCCGACGCTCGAGCAGACGATCGAGATCCTGAAGGGCATCCGGGAGCGCTACGAGCAGCATCACAAGGTCACCATCACCGACGATGCGCTTCGCGCAGCCGCGGACCTCTCGATCCGGTACATCGCCGACCGTCATCTCCCGGACAAGGCGATCGACCTGATCGACGAGGCGGCGAGCCGCGTTCGCCTCCGGTACGCATCGGCGCCGCCTGACCTGCGCGAGGCCCAGAAGGAGCTCGAGCGCGCGACGCGCGACAAGGACTCGGCGACGAGCACGCAGGAGTACGACGAGGCGGCACGCCTCCGGGACGCCGAGACCACGGCGCGCGAGCGGGTCGAGGCCCTCCGGGGTGCGTGGCAGGCGACGGTTGCGAGTGCGCAGCCGACGGTCGACGAGGAGGAGATCGCTCACGTCGTCTCGATGTGGACGGGTATCCCCGTGACCCGGATCGCCCAGGAGGAGTCCGAGCGACTCCTCCACATGGAGGACCACCTGCACAAGCGCGTGATCGGGCAGCAGGAGGCGATCGAGACGATCTCCCGGGCGGTCCGCCGTGCGCGCGCGGGCCTCAAGGATCCGAAACGCCCGATCGGGTCGTTCATCTTCCTCGGACCGACCGGAGTCGGGAAGACCGAGCTGGCCAAAGCCGTGGCCGAGTTCATGTTCGGCTCGGAGGACGCGCTTATCAAGGTCGACATGAGCGAGTTCATGGAGCGCCACAACGTGAGCCGGCTGGTGGGCGCACCGCCAGGCTATGTGGGCTTCGACGAGGGCGGCCAGCTCACCGAAGCCGTCCGCCGCAAGAGCTACGCCGTCATCCTGCTCGACGAGATCGAGAAGGCCCATTCCGAAGTCTTTAACATCCTCCTCCAGATCCTGGAGGACGGCCAGCTGACGGATGCGAAGGGTCGCCGGGTCGATTTCCGGAACACGATCATCATCATGACCTCCAACCTGGGCGCACGGCAGCTCCAGACGAACTCCTCGCTCGGGTTCCGCTCGTTCGGCGAGACCGAGACCGCGCGGGCCGAGGCGTCCTACGAGAACATGCGGGACAAGGTCCAGGCGGAGCTCAAGACGGCGTTCCGCCCCGAGTTCCTCAACCGGATCGACGCGACGATCGTCTTCCGCTCGCTCACACAGGACGAGATCCGGATCATCGTCGACCTCATGCTGGCCCGGGTCCGCGACCAGCTCCGGACCCAGCAGATGTCCCTCGAGGTGACCCAGGAGGCCAAGGACCACATCATCAAGATCGGCTACGACGTGGCGTACGGGGCGCGTCCGCTGCGCCGCGTCATCCAGAACATGGTGGAGGACGTCCTTGCCGAGCAGCTCCTCCTGAGCCGCTACAAGCCCGGAACGACGATCGTCGTGGAGAAGGGCGAGGAGGCCGGCCTCTCCATCCGCGAAGCCGACGAGAAGACGCCCGCAGCCGTCGAAGCCGGCTAGCACCGGGCGCCCCGCCCGTGAAGCGCAGCCAGAGCCGCTACGTCTGCCAGGCGTGCGGCGACTCCTTCCTCCGCTGGGAAGGCCAATGCCGCGCATGCGGCGCGTGGAACACGCTCGTAGAGACGCTCGTCCGCGAGGCCTCGCCGGCCGTGCGACGGCGCCCGCCGCCCGCCTCGAGCACCGCGCCCGTCCCGCTTGCGAATCTCTCGGAGGCGGACGTTGCCCGGATCCCCGTTGGGATCGGCGAGCTGGATCGCGTCCTGGGTGGCGGCCTGGTGCCCGGATCGCTCGTGCTCGTCGGGGGCGAGCCAGGGATCGGCAAGTCGACGCTCCTCCTCCAGGCCGCGGCCGGCCTCTCGCGCGCCGGCCCGGTCATGTACGCCACCGGAGAGGAGTCGGGCGCCCAGGTCCGGCTGCGTGCCGCTCGCCTCGGTCTCCTCGACGGGGCCGCGGGTGCAGCGGTGACCGTCCTTGCCGAGAGCTCCGTCGCCCGGATCCTCGAGTCGGCGCGCGCGGCTCGACCGACTGCACTCGTCGTGGACTCAATCCAGACCGCGACGGTCGACGAGCTCGAGGGCCCCGCCGGGAGCGTCGGCCAGGTGCGCGAGTCGGCGCTCCGGTACATGGAGCTGGCAAAGGGGGACGGCATCGCGGTCCTGCTGGTCGGGCACGTGACCAAGGAGGGAAGCCTGGCCGGCCCGAAGACGCTCGAGCATCTCGTGGATGCGGTGCTCAGCATCGAGGGCGACCGGTCGGGGGCGCTGCGCCTCGTGCGAGCCACCAAGAACCGCTTCGGGTCGACCGAGGAGGTCGGGGTGCTGGAGATGGGCGAGGCAGGCCTCCGCGAGGTTCCCGATCCGGCCCGCGCGTTCCTCGGCGAGCACGCATCCGTGGCGCCGGGCAGCGTCGTCGGCGCAACGCTGGAAGGGTCCCGCGCGCTCCTCGTCGAGGTCCAGGCCCTTGTCGCTCCGACCGGCTACGGGACCCCGCGGCGCACCGCGATCGGTCTCGACCCGGGTCGCCTGGCCCTGCTCGTCGCGGTCCTTGGCAGGCGCGCCGGGATCGGCCTCGGGAGCCACGATGTGTATGCCAACCTGGCGGGAGGACTGGCCGCCGACGACCCCGGCCTGGACCTCGCGGTCGCGATCGCGCTGGCCTCCACGTTCCGGGATCTGCCGGTTGCGGCCGGCACGGTGGCCATCGCCGAGATCGGCCTGCTCGGCGAGCTGCGGGCGGTCGGTGGGCTCGAGCGTCGCGTTCGCGAAGCAGCCCGGCTGGGCTTCACACGGGCGATCGTTCCGCCCGGTCGCGCGTCCGGGCTGGCGAGTCCCGGGATCACCGTCGTCGAGGCGCGAACCCTGAGGGAGGCCCTCGACGTCGCATTGGGTCCTCGGGGTGTCTGACGCGGACGGGGAGGCGGTGCTAGGCTCACCGCCCGTGATCCGCATCATTCGGCTCCTCGGCGCAGCGATTGGGCTCCTGGTCGGCATCTCGTTCGTGGCCGGCAACGGGGGGCCGTTCGCCGAGTCGACCTATGCCGGCGCCCTCATCGCCGCCTGGCTCGTGGCATGGCTGGTCGTCGGGTTTGCCTTGCTGCCATACCTGACCGTCGTCCCGGCGGGCTGGTTGATCAGCCGCGTGCAGGAGCTCTCGACCGCCGAGTTCGTCACCGCCGTGGTCGGCTTGCTGCTCGGCCTCGTGATGGGGCTCCTGCTCGGGCTGCCGCTCGCGGCGGTACCTGCGCCGCTCGGGACCTGGCTGCCGCTCGGGGTGTCCATCTTCCTGGGGCTCGGGATGGCCGGCCTGACGGTCGCGAAGCGGAGTGACCTGATCCTCGCCGCCGAGACGATCGGGATCTTCCGGCGTCCCGCAGCCGAGCCCGAGCCGCACGCGAACGAGCCGCACGTCGTGGTCGACACGAGCGCCGTCATCGACGGCCGGATCGCCGACATCGCGGAGGCCGGATTCCTGCAGGGAACGCTCGTCGTGTCGCGCGTCGTGCTCGACGAGCTGCAGCGCATCGCCGACAACGCCGACACGCTGCGGCGCAACCGGGGGCGGCGGGGGCTCGAGATCTTGGGCCGCCTCCAGAAGGATGGGCGCGTGCCGGTCGAGATCGTTGACGACGCCTTCCCGGAGATCGGCGAGGTCGATGCGAAGCTCGTCGCGCTCGCCCGCTCGCGCGGCGGAACGATCCTCACGAACGACTTCAACCTGAACCGCGTCGCCGAGATCCAGGGCGTGCGGGTGATGAACGTGAACTCGCTTGCCAACGCCCTGAAGCCGGCTGTCCTCCCCGGCGAGGACCTGCGGGTCCGGGTGATCCAGGAGGGGAAGGAAGCCGGTCAAGGGGTCGGGTTCCTCGACGACGGGACCATGATCGTGGTGGAGGGCGGTGCGCGCTACCTCGACCGCGAGATCGACGTCGGTGTCACGCGCGTGCTCCAGACCGTCGCCGGGCGGATGATCTTCGCTCTGCCCAAGTCCGAGTGACCGGCCGCCACGACCCCGGCCCGCCGTCGCCTGCGGCCGATGCGATCGTGGTCGCCGCCGGGGCGAGCACGCGGATGGGCGGGCCGGACAAGCTCGCAGCCCTGGTCGGGGGCAGGCCCCTTCTCGCCTGGACGCTGGAGGCAATCGCGGGCGCCCCGAGCGTCGCCCGCGTGGTGGTCGTCGTCACGGGCGCGATGCTCCCCGAGATTGCCCGGGCGGAGTGGCTGCCCGATCGCGTCTCGGTCGTCGTTGCCGGCGGCCCCCGGCGCCAGGACTCCGTCGCGGCGGGCTTTGCGGCCCTGCCTCCCGGGCCGGCGGACGGCGTGGTGCTCGTCCACGACGGGGCACGCCCCCTGGTCTCGCCGGAGCTGGTCGACGCGGTCGTCCGGGCCACGCAGGCGCACGGTGCCGCGATCCCGGTGGTGCCGGTTGTCGACACGCTGAAGCGGATCGCCGATGACCGCGTCACCGCCACCGTCGAGCGTACCGGTCTCGGCGCCGCCCAGACGCCCCAGGGCATGAAGCGCCGCCTCCTTGCCGCCGCCTACGACATGTACCCGCCCGAAGGGCCCGAAACCTGGACCGACGAGGCCGCGCTGCTCGAGGCCTGTAGAATCGAGGTTCATGCGATCCCCGGCGAAGCGGTCAATCTCAAGGTGACCCTGCCCGTCGACCTCCTGCGCGTCGAGTCGGCGCTGGTCCAGGCCGGCCGGATCGCCGTCCTGTCGGCGGGCGCGGCCACCCTGCGGGTCGGGGTCGGCGACGACACGCACCCGTTCGGGCCCGGATCCCCGCTCGCGCTGGGGGGCATCACGATCGACGCGGCGCCGCGCCTCCATGGTCACTCGGACGGCGACGTGGCGCTCCATGCTCTCTGCGACGCGCTGCTCGGCGCCGCAGGGCTCGGCGACCTTGGGCGCATCTTCCCGCCCGGGCCGTCCACCCCGGCCGGCATCGCGGGCGGCGAGCTCGTCGCCGAATGCCTGGGCCGCGTGCGTGCGGCTGGCCTTCGCCCGCTGTCGGTGGACGTGACCATCATCGGAGCTCGACCGCGCCTGGCGTCTCGATTGCCCGAGATGCGCGACGCGATCGCGGGCCACCTGTCGCTGCCGGCGGACCGCGTGAACGTCAAGGCCTCGACCGGCAACCTGGCCGGGTGGGAAGGCGCGGGGCGGGGGATCACCGCGCGCGCGGTAGCCGTGCTCGGGGAGATCGGCGGATGAGCCTCCGGCTTCATGACACGTTGACCGGGGCGCTCCAGCCGCTCGAGCCGTTCGAGGCAGGGCATGTCCGGATCTACTCGTGCGGGCCGACCGTGTACGGACCCGCCCACGTGGGGAACTTCCGGTCGTTCCTCTTCGCGGACCTGCTGGTGCGCTACCTCCGCTGGCGGGGTCTTCGGGTCACGTGGGTGATGAACCTGACCGACGTCGACGACAAGATCATTCGCGGCGCCGCTGCCGAGAACATCGGGATCGATGCGCTTGCCGAACGGCACATCGGCGGCTTCCTCACCGACGCGGCCACGCTCCGCATGACGACGCCGGACATCCTGCCCCGGGCGACCGCGCACGTACCGCAGATGGTCGCGCTTGTCGAGGCGCTTCTCGAGCGCGGCGTTGCCTACCGCACGGACGACGGCTCCGTCTTCTTCCGGATCTCCGCCTGGCCGGCCTATGGGCGGCTGGCTCGGCTCGATCCCGGCGCCATGCGGGTGGGGGAGCGCGTCGCGGCCGACGAGTACTCGAAGGACGATGCCCGCGACTTCGTCCTGTGGAAAGCCGCCAAGCCCGGCGAGCCGAGCTGGGAGACCTCGATCGGGAACGGCCGTCCGGGCTGGCACCTGGAGTGCTCGGCGATGAGCATGGCCTATCTCGGCCCATCGTTCGACGTCCACACCGGCGGCGTGGACCTGATCTTCCCCCATCACGAGGACGAGATCGCCCAGTCGGAGGCTGCCACGGGCGTGCCCTTCGTGCGAACCTGGCTCCACTGCGCCCACCTGCAGATGGGTGGCCGCAAGATGGCCAAGTCGGAGGGCAACATCGCGGGCGTGGCCGATCTGCTGGCGACCGGTCTCGAACCGCGGGCCCTGCGGTACGCGCTCATCGCGGCGCACTACCGGACGAGCCTGAGCTTCAGCGACGAATCGGTCGCTGCCGCCGCAGCCGCCGTGAGCCGCCTGGATGCGCTCGTGGCGGCGTTGCTGGCGTATCGGGCCGATGTCCCGGACGACCCGGAGCTCCCGGCTGTCATCGACGGCGCGCGCGATGCGTTCAGGGCCGCCATGGACGACGACCTCGGGATCTCGGCCGCCCTCGCCGCCGTGTTCGACCTGGTCCGCGACGTGAACCGGCGGGTCGCCGCGCGATCCCTCTCCGGGGGAGATGCCGCCCGGGCGCTCGACGCCCTTCGCGATCTCGACCGCGTGCTGGGCCTGCTGCCGGATGACAGCGCGCCGGCGCTCGACCGCGATCTCGCGGATCTCCTGGACCGGCGCGCCGCCGCCCGGGACGCGCGCGACTGGGCGACCTCCGACCGCTTGCGCGACGAGCTGGCCGCGCGCGGCATCGCAGTCGAGGACTCGCGCGACGGGCAGCGCTGGCGGCGAGTCGGCGCACCCGCCGATGCCTGAGCCGGCGGATCCGCGAGGTCCCCGGCGCGCTGGCGGGGCCCCGGGCCGCCCATCCAGGACACCGCACCCCTCCCAGTCCGGGCCCGCCCGCCCGGGTCCGTTCCCGCCGGGCGGCGGGTGGCCGGGCGCCGGAATCGGGAAGCGGGGCCGCGAAGGCTGGACTCCGGCCGGGGCGGGTCGAGAACGCCCGCACGACCATGGGTCGGCCCGGGGTCCCGCGCCCGGTTCCGACGACCCGGGAGCACGTCCGGGCACTGGCGCACCTCCGTGGGGAGCACGTCAGGGCACCTGGCCACGTCCCGGTCATGACGGCATTCGACCGGTGGACCGGCCGCCGCGCCCCTTTCCGGGTTCGCAGCCACGCCCGCCGGGCCGCGGCGTCACGCCGCGCCCGTCCGGCAGGGCGATCGTGATGGCCGACGACGAGGAGCTCGTGGCGGGACGGCACCCCGTCGAGGAGGCATTCCTCGCCGGCCGCGTCACCCGGCGCCTGCTCGTCACCCCACAGCGCCGGGATGCGCTCGAGCGCCTCGTGCTGCATGCCACCGCCCTCCGGATCCCCGTCGTGGAGGTCGAAGGGGGCACCCTGACGGCGACGGTGGGCTTCGACGGCCACCAGGGGGTTGCCCTCGTCGTCGCGGCCCGTCGATTTGCGGCGCCCGATGAGATCCTCGCCCGCGCGATCGGCCGCGGCGAGGCTCCGTTCCTGGTCGCGCTCGACTCGCTCGAGGATCCCCAGAACCTGGGCTCGCTGCTGCGGAGCGCCGAGGCGGCCGGCGTGCATGGCGTGCTCTTCCCGACGCGCCGCCAGGCGCCGCTCAGCCCCGCGGCGGTGAAGGCGTCCGCGGGGGCAAGCGAACATCTGCTCCTCGCGCCCGTCGACGATCTGCCCGGCGCGCTCACCGCCCTCCACGTGCGCGGCCTCCGGATCGTCGGCGCAGATGCCGACGCCGCCCAGACGTACCGGGAAGCAGACCTGCGCGGGCCTCTCGTGCTCGTCGTGGGGAGCGAGGGTCGCGGCCTGGCGCCGCCCGTCCGCCGCCGGTGCGACCTGCTGGTCAGGATCCCGATGCGGGGCCGGATCGCGTCGCTCAATGCCGCTGTGGCCGGCTCGATCCTCGCTTTCGAGGTGGCGGCGCAGCGCACCGACCCTGGAGAGGCGCCCGGTCTGGATCAGGCCGCGTCGCCGGCACGACCGCTCGACCCGTCGCCGGCACGACCGCTCGACCCGTCGCCGGCACACGACATGCCCGGCGAACCGGCTGGGAACGGCGCCCCTGGGCCCGGCGTCATTGGCGGCCCGGGACCTGACGCTTGACCCGGATCGTTGCGGCCCCCTATGATGGCCGCCGCGCCTCGGAGACGACTGCGGTATTCTCCCGCGCCTTGCCGACGTAGCTCAATTGGTAGAGCAGCGGTTTTGTAAACCGCCGGTTCCGGGTTCGAGTCCCGTCGTCGGCTCCAATTGAAGACGTCGTCGGCCTGGCGCACCACGGAGCCGCAGCTCCCGTCCGACCGCGCGGTTCCGGTGGGTAGGTTGAGCAGGTGGTGAGCTCAGCTGACTGTAAATCAGCCGTCTTCGACTGTAGAGGTTCGATTCCTCTCCTGCCCACCATCAGCATCCGCGCAACCGGTCGGGGCCCACATAGCTCAGCTGGCAGAGCACTTCCTTGGTAAGGAAGAGGTCATGGGTTCGAATCCCATTGTGGGCTCCAGTAATCTCGTCAGCCCCGTCCAGAGGTAGCAGGTAGACGCGCACGTGGCGAAGAAGAAGTTCGAGCGGACGAAGCCGCACGTCAACATCGGCACGATCGGCCATATCGATCACGGCAAGACGACGCTGACCGCGGCGATCACGAAGTA